>JBCCLJ010000301.1:0-6733 GCA_039026915.1 Acidobacteriota bacterium | reverse complement strand
TGGTGCCCGATCACCGACGAGGTCACCCCGGGCGGACGCAAGCAGGTCGAAGGCCACGGCTACACCTGGGAGAGCTGCTGCTCGTTCTGCGACGAAGAGATGTCGCCGGAGAACTTCACCGACGCACTCGACAACCTGCGCTCGCGTGCGGAGGAGAGCTTCGAACTGACCGGCGGCGTCTACAACAACGACGCCAAGAGCCCTGTGGAAGGCGCGATCAAAGACGACTATTGACGTGCTCGGGCTGATGGCTATCAGCCCTGCGCTCGCCCTGGTCGATGCTTTGGTCCGCGTTGCGGACCTGCGCGCTCCAAGCTCGCTGCGCTCGCGTCGCTTGCCGGGTGTGCTCGGCGTGGTGAGTACCACGTCTTTACCCGCCCTGGTCGGTGCTCCGGCCAAGGCGAACGTCCGAGGCACCTGGAGCTAGCCAAAGAGCCCAGCGGCGTTCGCCCAAGCCAGCGCGCTCCAAGCGGCTTCGCTGCGTCGCTTGCCCCGAAGCGCGTTGGGCCGTCCGATGGCCCTTGTAAGTAGGGAAGGCATCTCTTTGCGTCATTGCGAGAAGCGCGTGAGTAGACTTCGCGCAGCGAAGTCGTGCTGACGAGGGTAGATGGTGTTCCGGCTACTTCCGGACAAGGGCAATAGAACCGCCTTCGGTCGTCAAGAGCTCTAGAATCATGCGGTTTTCGGATTCGAGCCGGCCCTGAGCGATCAGCGGTCCTTTCTGGAGCCAGCTCTTCCATACCCGCACCGTACCGTCCGTCTCCACCTCAAAGTGATGTCGAGCATCTGGTCGGCTCTCCGACCGAAAAACGACCAGATGTGCGCGGTTGCGCTCGAAGAAGATCTTCTGCGGTCTTGCCGTCCGCGAACCTGGTTTTGCGATCACGTCCCATGTCCCGTCGATAGGGGTTGGGAATCGGTTGTTGTAGTTCGCGGCCCAAAACGTAAAGCCCCAGGCTGCCGCCAGTATGAGTCCTAGAACAAGAGTTCGAAGCGGCCAGCTCAACCGGCCAGCTCCATCCAAGATGATCGACTGCAGGAGGCTTCTCGCGTGAGGCGCTACGACGCCGAAGAGACAGGTCAACAGCACGACTGCAGCCAACGTTCCCTCACCACCGATTCCGTAGAACAAGTCCACAAGGAGGATGTTCACGGCGACCGGAAAGAGCAGCAGCGCGCCAAGAAGCGAGGTCCTAGGCAGTGTTAACAGAACACCGCCTGAGACCTGCACCAGTGCGATGAAGGTTCCGTAGTAAGGGGAGTAAGAGAAGAAGTACCACGTGAGCCAGAAGCCGCTGACGTCCCCCATCGGCCGGGTCAGTTCGGAGTCGATGACCGTGAACTGTGCCCCGTTCAGCTTCGCGAAGCCGTAGAAGATCGCGATCACTGCCGCTAGCCATCTCGCGATAGCTGCGGCGGTGCCGTGGAAGCCGGAGCCCCGACCGTGAAGTGAGTTCTCCTGCGCCCTGATCACTTGTGCTTCCTCTCGACTCTCGAGGTCATACTGGGCGGCAACTTCACCTGTCGACTGGAGCTTGCCGAGTGGGTGGGCCCTTTCCCCTCGAGCACGGTCTCTGGATCGATCCGCGACTCTGCGTTGGCCGTTGAGAGACAAAGCGTGACCATGAACTAGGACCGCTCACGCGACAACGGGAGCTTCACGCCGTCTCAGAGAGGGTTGTCGGGATCAGAGTCCGCATTCTAGTGGGCACCCCACACGGTACTATTTTCGCGTTTTGAGCTGCTGGACTTCTCCCTCGGTCCGGCCGTTGTCTTCACGTCCAGTGACCCGGCGTTGACGAAGGAACTAGGGGTCGCGCCTCGGCTCGCCGTATCCCTTCCCCTATGATCTTTTCGAGGAGACAACCATGCCACGCATCACCAAGGTCTACACCCGCACGGGTGACGACGGCACCACCGCACTCGGCACCGGCACGCGCGTCCCCAAAGAGTCTCTGCGCATCGCGGCCTACGGCACGGCCGACGAGCTGAACTCGGTCCTCGGCGTTGCCGTCGCGAGTGGCGTGCCCGACGCGCTCCTGGAGCCGCTCGCCAAGATCCAGAACGACCTCTTTCACCTCGGCTCGGATCTCTGCATTCCCGAGGACGACCCGAACGCCCCCGAGGTGCCGCGCATCGAGGATCGTCACGTCGATCAGCTCGAGGCGTGGATGGACGCGTGGCAGGAAGAGCTCGAGCCGCTGCAGAACTTCATCCTTCCCGGCGGCTCACTCGCTGCGGCGCATCTGCATGTGGCACGCACCGTCTGTCGCCGAGCCGAGCGCGAGGCGACCGAGCTGTCGCGGACGGAATTCGTCGGCAAACCGGTGATTCGCTACCTGAACCGTCTGTCGGACGCGCTCTTCGTCATGGCTCGCTATGCGAATCTGAAGAGGGGCGTGGGCGACGTGCTCTGGGACAGCCGGGCGTAGACGTGCTCGGCGTGGTGGTACCACGCCTGCGCTCGCCCTGTGTTGATGCTTCGGTCCGCTGGGCGGACCTGCGCGCTCCAAGCGGCTTCGCCGCGTCGCTTGCCCGGGTGCTGGGGGTGGTGGTGCATCGTCGTCGGTGGTCCTTGCGTCGAGACCGCTCGGTGGTGCTGGGGCGCGGTCTTTGTAGAGACTGCCACGTCCGCGGTCGCCTCTCGGCTGCGTCGAGCGTGCGCCCGCCGTCCTCGCAATGACGCAGTTCCTTACAGCACCGTTAGGTCTTGGTAGTCATCAGGCATGAATCACCAGATCCCGCCGCGGTTGGCCCGAAGGGGCCGACCCGGGCGAAGCCCGAGCGACGCGGCGCAGCCGCATGGAGCGGTCCGCGAAAGAACAGGGGTGCCGCGTGCTAGCCAGCACGCAAAGGCACCCCGACGACGCGGCGCAGCCGCATGGAGCGGTCTGCGAAGAAGCAAGTGACCGTGGTGTGCTACCAGCACACCTAAGGTCACCCGACGGTTTCGCGGACGACCTCTTCGATGGTGGTCACGCCGTTGCGAATCTTGTAGAGACCCGACTCACGCAGCGAGATCATGCCGAGCTGCAGAGCCTTCTGGCGCACTTCGTAGGCGCTGGCGCCGCTCAGCACGAGCTCACGGATCTCGTCGTCGAGAACCATGCACTCATAGAGCGCGGTACGACCCTTGTAGCCGGTGTTGCTGCACTTCTCGCAGCCCTTGCCGCGGAAGAGCTGCACGGTGCTCGCTTCGCTCTCGTCGAAGCCGGCGTTCATCAGCGCTGCGGGAGGAGCCTCGATCGGCTCCTTGCAGGCGGTGCAGATGCGGCGCACCAGACGCTGGGCGACGACGCAGTGCACCGACGTCGCGACGAGGAAGGGCTCGACGCCCATGTTCATCAGACGGTTGATCGAGGACGGCGCGTCGTTGGTGTGCAGCGTCGACAGCACGAGATGGCCCGTCATGGCGGCCTTGATCGCGACCTCGGCGGTCTCGAAGTCTCGAATCTCGCCGACGAGCACGATGTTCGGATCCTGGCGAAGGAAGGAGCGCAGCGCCGACGCGAAGTTGAGGCCGATCGACTCCTTCATCTGCACCTGATTGATCCCGGGAAGGTTGAACTCGACCGGATCTTCGGCGGTCATGATGTTGGTGTCGGGACTGTTCACCTGCGACAGGGCCGAATAGAGCGTATTCGTCTTGCCGGAACCCGTCGGACCGGTGACCAGAACCATGCCGAACGGCTGAGCGATGGCGTGCTCGAACTTGCGCAGCGACTCTTCCTCGAAGCCGAGCTTCGTGAGGTCGAGCATGAGGTTGTCTTTGTCGAGCAACCGCATGACGATCTTCTCGCCGAAGAGCGTCGGCAGCACGGAGACGCGGTAGTCGAGGTCCTTGGTCTTGCCGCCGAGCTTCGTCTTGATCTTGATGCGGCCGTCTTGCGGCAGGCGCTTCTCGGCGATGTCGAGCTTCGCCATGATCTTGATGCGGCTGGTAATCGCCTCGCGCAGCTTGAGCGGCGGGTTCATCATCTCGTAGAGAATGCCGTCGATGCGGTAGCGAACCCGGTACTCCTTCTCGTACGGCTCGACGTGAATGTCCGAAGCGTTGCGCTTGATCGCGTCGGTGAGGATGATGTTGACGAGGCGGACGACGGGTGCGTCTTCCGACTCTTCCTCCAGGGTCGCGAGATCGACGTCTTCTTCTTCTTCGAGGACCTCCAGATCGTCGATCGACGAGGTGTCGTCGAGCTCGTCCATCACCTTCTTCAGCTCGATCGCGTGCGTCGATCCGTAGTACTTGTCGATGCCGACGCGCAGGCTCGTTTCCGAGGCGACCACGGGCTCCACGTCGTAGCCCGTCATGAACTTGATGTCGTCCATGGCGAAGACGTTGGTCGGATCGATCATCGCGATCGTCACCTTGGCGCCCGCCTTCGACACCGGCAGGATGGTGTACTTGCGCGCGACGTCGGCGGGGATGATGGAGATGACGGACTCATCGACCTCGATCTGCTCGAGGTCGATCGAGGGGACGCCGAAGTGCTGGGACAGGAAGTCGACCAGCTGGTGATCCTCGATGTAGCCGAGCTTCACCAAGTTGGCGCCGAGGCGGCCGCCCTGATCGCGCTGCGCGACGAGGGCCTCCTGAAGGTGTTCGTCGGTGATCAGTCCACCGCGTACGAGTAGCTCACCCAGTCGATTGTCCATGACACCTCACCGCACGAAAAACATTGGAAAGAGATGGGAAAGGAAAGCGCGACGTCGGGCAGGAAAGACATCGCAGCATTGCACTCTAGCAATACGTAAAAGTCGGGTCAATTCGACCCGAGTCTTGCTAAGTGCCTAAGAATTCAGCGCTTTTCGCCGTTCGTGGCGATCGGTAGGGCTCTCGAAGCCGCGATGAGATCCCGCGTCGAGTGGTCCTTCGGATCGCCGACCAGTGCGGTGCGGCCTCCGTAGGCGCGCACGACCTCATACTCCGGCACCTTCTCCGGGCTGCCGTAGTCGGTGCCCTTGCAGTGTACGTCGGGCTCGAGCTCGGTGAGGAGCGGAGCCGGGGTGTCGCCCTCGAAGACGATGACCCAGTCGACGGGGGCCAGCGCGGCGAGCAGCTCGGCGCGTTCTTCCTGGGGTACCAGAGGGCGCCCTGGGCCCTTGAGCCGGGCGACCGAGTCGTCTGCGTTGATCGCGACGAGCAGGCGATCGGCTTCGCGCTTGGCATCCTGCAGATAGCGCAGGTGGCCGACGTGGAGCAGGTCGAAGTGGCCGTTGGCCATCGCCAGCGTGAGCCCCTGCTCTCGCAGGTCGCCGCGCGCCTGCCGAGCCTGTTCGATGGTCACGACGAGTCCCATCAGAAGCTCCTCCATCTGACGCGCTCGGGAAGGTCCGCATCGGCTTCGACGGCGTCGAGCAGATCGGTGGCCGTCACCGTGGCGGTGCCCGCCTTCATTACCGCGACGCCTCCCGCATAGTTGGCGAGCAGCGAGGCCTCGAGACCCGTCGCTCCGGCCGCGAGCGCCAGCGAGAAGGCGCCGATGACGGTGTCGCCCGCTCCGGTGACGTCGACGACCTGATCGGTGCCATAGATAGGGATGAAGGCGACGCCGTTCTCGAGAATCAGCGCCATGCCACGACGACCCCGGGTGATCAGCAGCTTGTCGACGTCGAGCCGTCGACGCAGGGCGGGAGCGTGCTCGAGCAGTGCGTCTTCCTCGTCGAGCCGTGAGCCCACGAGCGCCTCCGCTTCCTCCTGGTTGGGTGTCGCCGCGTCGATGCCCTGGTACTCGGCGAGCCGATAGCGACTGTCGACGAGAATCTGCACGTCGGCGCGCCGCGACTGCACTGCGGCGCAGAGTTCGGGGGTTGCGACGCCGTAGCCGTAGTCGCTGAAGACGACGGTCGCGCTCGGCACGCCCTCGAGCGCGGCGCCGATCGCCTCGAGGAGGCGCTCTCTCGTGGCGCCTTCGAGCTCGAAGGAGTCGCCGGAGTCGATGCGGACGATCTGCTGCCGACTTGCGGCGGTGCTGCCGCCGAGGACGCGGGTCTTGGTGGGTGTGAGGTGCCCTGCGAGCTCGGTGATGCCCTCGGTCAGCAGGCCGCGGGCGGCCAGATCAGCGACGAGATCGTGGCCCGAGTCGTCGCTGCCGACGACGCCGATGGGCCGAGGGCTACCGCCGAGGGAACGGACGTTGGCGATGGCGTTCGCGCCGCCCCCGGGGACCAGCTCGATGCTCTCCTGTTCGAGGATCAGCACCGGTGCCTCGCGGCTGATGCGCCGCGCCCAGCCGGACAGAAACCGATCTGCGACGAGGTCCGCGACGACGACGATGGGGCGATCCCGGAGCTGCTCGATGAGCTGTCGGAGCCGGTCGCAGTCCGGCGGCGTCGTGGCTTCTGTCACGGCGGGACAGTAGCACGGGACCCCTTTGCGAAAGGGCTCTTGCGGCCCGTCGATCGCTGCTACTCTGATTCGATGAGGAGTCACTCTCATGGCTGATTCGCCAGACCTGCCGCCGCTGTCGGAGAAGCGACTCGAGCGCCGCAAGAAGCGGCGGGAGGTCAAGGAGATGGCCGACGTCTCGACGATCGGCACCGTCTTTCCGATGGCCATTCTGATCGGTCTCTTCGGAGGCCAGGCGATCGGCGGTTGGTTCGGCGCCCGGAGCGCCGGGGCCTTGATCGGTCTGGGCATTGGCATCGCCGCAGGTTTCTACAACGTCTACAAGGTCATCAAGGTCGCCGAGCGCAGGGAGCGCGAAGCCGCTGGGCATGGTGCCGAGGACTC
>JBCCLJ010000300.1:0-6802 GCA_039026915.1 Acidobacteriota bacterium | reverse complement strand
GCGTCGACGCGTCTCGGGATCGAGAGGGTTCTGCCCGCCTTCCAACTCGACCGCGCCTTCACTTGGAGCCAGCAGTCCGACGGCCATGGCGATCGACGTCGTCTTCCCTGCGCCGTTGGGGCCGAGGAGGCCGAGGACCTCCCCGCGCTCCACGCGCAGATCGAGCCCTGCGACGGCGACAGTCTCGCCGTAGCGACGCACGGCGCCGCGCCACTGCAGCATCGCTCGACCGGAGTGGGACAACGCGTCGATCAGCCCTGGGTGCGCCCCGCCAGGAGATCGGCGATGCGCTGAGACGATTCGGCGATGCCGGCGCCCGACGGCTGGGCCAGGCCTCCCGAGGCGAGCGAAACGCGCGATTCGGTGGGCTCGGGAGCGGCGTCGGCCTTGGATTTGAGCTCTTCGAGCTCCTTCTCCAGGCTGGAGACCCGCTGTTGGAGGAGTGCTTTCTCCATGACGAGGCCGGTCTGCAGCATGACGGCCTCGAGCAGGTCGGCACTGCCAATGGAGCGCCCGCCGGCTTCTCCGACGAGTAGCAGCAGGACTTCGTCGTTGACGACGAGGGGGCAGATCACGACCTCACGAGCCTCGTCGACCTCGAAGACATGGGCGAGCTTGCCCAGCGCTTCCGGTGGCAACGGGTTGGTCGTGCACTGACGGTTCTCCAGGACCTCGGCGAAGAGCTGGTCCGAGTCCGGAATCCGCACGTCGCGGACCGCTTCCGACGTCTCGGCCGGCAGGCCGAAGTGAGCGATCCCCTCGAAGCCGCCGGAGTCGTGCAGCAGGAGCACCGCGCGGTCGAGAAAGGCGCTCGAGAAGCTCAGGAGCGCCTGCGTGACTTCGGCGTTGATCGTCGGGTGTGAGACCTGGCCGATGACTTCCCGCAGACTCAGGCTGAGCGCCGTGACGTCTTCTTCGTCGCTTTCGTCTTCCTCCTCGTCCAGTGCGATGTCGAGGAGCACCCGGTCGACGCGCAGGCCTTCTTCCATGAGGAAGTCGTTGAGATCGACGGGAATCTCGCCGCCGTCGTCAAACTCCATCTTCTCGAACTTGAAGAAGCCGACGGTCCAGTCGACGATCTCACGCAGCACGCGTCGGGCCTGTCCCGTGACGATCTCCAGGACCTCCTCTTCGCTGACAGCGCCCATCTCCTGGAGCACGTTGCCGAGCCGAACCGAGTTCTTGGAGGCGTGCTGCCGAGAGAGCGCCTCGGCGAGAGTGTCTCCGTCGATCGTGCCGCGCGAGATCAGGCAGTGGCCGAGCGTCTCGCGAACGGCGTTGGAGGCGGCGTAGACGAGTTGCCCTTCGTGCAGAACGACGACCGCCTGAGAGTCCGACGAAGAGAAGGTCAGCCGCCCGGTTTTCTTGCCTTGAGCGAACACCTGCAGGATGCCGGGCACGCCTGTTTCTTCGAGTCTTCCTGTGACCGCCATCGATGTCCCTGCCCTCGCCTGAACGCGCCCCCGTCGGCGCTGGGGCCGATGATAGCCTGACCTATCCCACGACCAAGATGCGGCGCTCGCGAGAGGGCCAGGCCAGGAGACTGCGATGGCAGAGAAGAACGCTCGGCGAGACCGTGACGACGCGGAGAAAACGCCTCTCGACCTCGCGCGCGAGTTCTCGTTCACCGTCTGGAGTTACAAGAAGGGCGAGATGGTCTCGCTGATGATCCACCTCGGCGATCGCCTGGGGATCTACCGTTCTCTCCAGGGGGCCGGACCGGTCACCGCGGCGGAACTCGCCGAACGAACGGGCCTCAAAGAGCGCTGGCTGCTCGAGTGGCTGCGCGGACAGGCCGCCGCTCAGCTCATCGACTACAAGGGTGAGGACCGCTTCGAGTTGAACGAAATCCAGGCTCAGGTTCTCGCCGACGAGGAGGAGTCGATCTTCTTCGCTGGGGGCGCCTTCGGTGAGCCGACGCGCCCCGACGTCGTCGCCGGCTTGGCCGAGGCCTTCGAGACCGGCCTCGGCCTCTCCTACGACCAGCTGGGGCCGACCTGTGCCCATCGCACCGAGCGCATGCTCGGGCCGTGGACGCGCATGGCGCTCGTTCCTGAGATCCTCCCGGCACTCGACGGCGTCGTCGCCAAGCTGACCCAGGGGGCCAAGGCCGTCGACGTGGGATGCGGCGCCGGCGTAGCTCTCATCGCCATGGCCGAGGCCTTCCCGGCCACCGAGTTTCACGGCTACGACCCTTCCCTTCACGCCATCGAGAGGGCGCGCGAGACGGCGTCGAAGCGTGGTGTCGAGAACGTCGTTCTCGAGCAGGCGGGCGGTGAAGATCTGCCGCAGGACAGCTCCTTCGACTTCGTCATCACCTTCGACTGCATCCACGACATGACGAGGCCCGACAAGGTCATCGGCAAGATCCGTGGAGCGCTGCACGGAGATGGCACCTGGCTGATCAAGGACATTCGCAGCAAGCCGACGTTCGAGGAGAACCTGCGCAACCCGATGCTTGCCCTGCTCTATGGCTTCTCGGTCTCCTCGTGCATGTCCTCGGCGCTCTCTACGGAGGACGGGATGGGCCTTGGAACGCTCGGCTTCAACCCTGAAGTCGCGGAGCGAATGACCCGTGAGGCGGGTTTTACCCGCTTCCAGATGCACGACTTCGACGATCCGAGCAATCTCTATTACGAGGTTCGTCCGTAGGGTAGTCGAGGCTCGCCTTTCGGCGCGATCGAACTCCTTCGAAGACGGCTTCAGCGTGTGGAGCTGCCGCGAGGCGGGCCTCAACCTCGCTGCCTCCGAGACCGTGACGGTTTCGTGATCTTCCAACGCTAGCTTGGCTGGCGGGCCGACTGGCGCGTGTGCGTCGGGACCGCCCCGCGGCCCCAAGGTGCGACGCTGTGAGTGATGCTGCTGCCCAAACCTCCCAGGAACTGAGACGCGTCCTGGTCATCGAAGACGAGGTCGAGATCGCTCGACTCGTCGAGCTCCATCTCCGCGATCTCGGCTGCGACGTCAAGCGCGTCGAGAACGGCGTGGTCGGGCTCGCCGAGGCGCGGGACGGCTCTTACGACCTCATCGTTCTCGACCTCATGCTGCCGGAGCTCGACGGCCTGGAGGTCTGCCGGAGGCTGCGCTCGGAGCCTGGCTACACGCCGATCCTCATGCTCACGGCGCGCTCGAGCGAGATCGACCGCGTCCTGGGCCTCGAGACGGGGGCCGACGACTATCTGACGAAGCCTTTCAGCGTGCGCGAGCTCGTTGCCCGGGCCAAGGCGATCTTCCGCCGCGTCGATGCACTGCGCAGCGAGGAAGCCCCTGCGGCTTCGATGGCCTTCGGCGATCTGCACATCGACACCGCGTCGCGAACCGTCGTCGTCGGCGGCACGAGAGCTCATCTCACGGCCAAGGAGTTCGATCTCCTCTTGCACTTCGCCAAGAACCCGGGACGCGTCTATTCGCGGACCGACCTGCTCGACAGCGTCTGGGGCTATGCCTACGAGGGCTACGAGCACACCGTGAACTCCCACATCAACCGCCTCCGCAACAAGATCGAAGACGATCCGCGCAAGCCGCGCTTCGTCCTGACCGTCTGGGGCGTCGGCTACCGCTTTGCCGAAGCCGGGGAGCTCGTTCCCAACTAGATCGCCCGATCGCCCCCGCAGCTTCGCGCCAGAAGGATCGCCATGTCTCTCGCTCGCAAACTCTCACTCGTCCTCGCTCTCGTTCTCGCCACGGCCGTCGGCGCCAGCATCGTTCTCACCCTGCGCACGAGTCGTACGTACCTCGAAGAGGTCGAGCAGCGGCTGAACCGCGAGCTGGCCGATCATCTGGTCGCGGAGGAGCCGCTGCTGCAGGATGGCAAGGTCGACCCGGAGGCCCTCGAGCACCTCTTTCACATGCTCATGGTGATCAATCCGCGCATCGAGCTGTACGTCCTCGATCCGGGCGGACGGATCCTCGCCTACGAAGCGCCGAAGGGCCGCGTCGACTTGGAGACGGTCGCCCTGAGGCCGGTCGAGCGCTTTCTGGCGGGGGAACGGGAGCCGCTGCACGGTGACGACCCGCGGGACCCGCAGACGCCGAAGATCTTCTCGGCGGCACCGATGAAGAGCGCCGCGGGAGATCTCCAAGGCTACCTCTATGTCGTGCTCACCGGCGAGCAGTACCGCTCGCTGAGCGATCGCTTCGCTGAGAGCGTGGCGCTGAGAGTCGGCATCTGGGCGGCTCTCGCCATCGCCGTCTTCGTCCTGCTGGCCGGCGTCGGTGTCTTTCACTTTCTGACCCGTCCGCTGCAGCGGCTCGATCGCCGGATCGCGGGGTTTCGCTCTGAACAGCTCGAAGGACTCCCTGCGAAGAGTGGGGGAGACGAAGTGGCGCGGCTCGAGGCCAGCTTCGACGCCATGGCCCTCCGCATTGCCGAGCAGGTGGCAGAGCTCGAGAAGACCGACCTCCTACGCCGCGAGCTCGTCGCCAACGTCTCGCACGACTTGCGCACGCCGGTGGCGTCGCTTCAGGGCTATCTGGAGACCTTGCTCCTCAAAGGCGATCGTGTCAGCGCCAGCGAGCGTCTCGCCTATCTGGAGGTGGCTCACTCGCAGAGTGAGCGGCTCGGGCGACTCGTCGGCGAGCTCTTCGAGCTGGCACGGCTCGACTCGGGCGACACCGCGGTGATTCTGGAGGAGGTTTCCGTGGCCGAGCTCTCCCAGGACGTCGTGCAGAAGCTGGAAGTGCTCGCCAGGAACCGACAGGTCGCGCTCGTCGCGCGCATCGACCCGGAAGCGCCGCCGGTGAACGCGGACGTACGTCTTCTCGAGCGCATTCTGGAGAACCTGATCACCAACGCGCTGCAGCATACGCCCGCCGGAGGGCGGGTCGAGGTCACGGTGCGTCCGGAAGACGACGGGGCACGCGTCACCGTCGAGGACAGCGGCTGCGGGATTGCCGAGCAGGACATTCCGCGCATCTTTGACCGCACCTTTCGCAGCGACGTGTCGCGGTCAGAGGGTGCCGGGCTCGGTCTGGCGATCGCGCAGCGGGCGGTGGAGCTGCACTCTTCGCGAATCGACGTCTCGAGCACGGTAGGGCAGGGAACGACCTTCTCCTTCGGGTTGCCCTCCTAGCCAGCGCCGCTGCCGTGAACGCGGCAACCCAGGAAGCCGGATCCGGGGCGAACGCCGAAGGCTGCGACCACATCGTCGGAGCGCCTTCAGCCGCGGTGGAGTGCGGTCCGAGAAGGGGGCTGATCGCTGGGGGCACGTGAGTTCAGGCATTCGGTGCGTTGGCGACGTGCGGCTCAGAACGACTTGCGCGACCCGGTCGCGCAGATCGTGATCCGTCGTCGCTGTGCCGCCGCCTTCGAACCCGCCGGGCTCGAACTCCGTATAGTCTGGCAACCGTACGTTCGGTAGCCTTCTTTGCGGAGTTCGCGTCATGTTTGGGCGACGCGCGAGCGCTCGCCTCGCGATCCTCTTCCTCTATCTCTCGTTGTCTGTGGCCGCTGGACCTCTCGCTGCGGAGCCTAGGCCGCGGTGCCGAGGCGAGGACTCTCTCGGCCTCTTTCACTACACCTCCCAGGGGCCATTCCAGGGGTTGCGGCAGAGCTTCACTCCCCAGCTGGGGCGTCTCCTGCACAAGGGGGAGACCGAGGTGAAGGGGAACTCGTCCTTCTCCAACCTCTTCGCTCGCGACAACGACTTCGACACCTACCTGATCGACTACGAGACGGCGCGGGTCGCGCTGGGAGTCCGCTACGGCCTCACGGATCGGTGGGCACTGCGCATCGAAGCGGATTCGGTGCGGCGCTACGGCGGAGAGCTCGACCGCATCGTCGAGGCGACCCACGATCTCCTCGGCGTTTCGCAGGGCGGGCGCCAGTTTCTCGTCGCCGATGACGTTCGACTCTTCGTCGAGGGCGAGCCGTTCGAGAGTCTCTCTCTGGATCAGGGAGGAGCCGTCGGGAAGAGCCTCGGCTTCGGCTTCGAGAACGTCGCGCACTGCGCCGAAGAGGGAGAGAGCAAGGCCGATGTGCGCCGCAGCCCGACGGGAGTGCCGACGACGACTTGGGGTGTCTTCTTTCGCGTCAAGGATGTCGAGAACATCCCGACAGCGCGCTGGCAGGGGGACGACGTCGACGTCTCCGGAGGCGTCCAGAGCGTCTGGACGGCGGGGCGGTTCGTGCTGACCGCCGGCATGAGCTTCACCTTCTTCGGCAGCGAGTCGCTCGGCGGCGCCGAGCTTGCGAGTCATCAGGTCGGGGCACTCGGCGCGGTGGAATGGCGCGCTGGGCCGCGCTGGTCCGTCGTTCTGCAGTACCTGGCGACGGAGGCAGCGCTCAACCGCTTCCCGTTCGACCGTCCGACGAACGAAGTTCTGCTCGGCGTCAAGACTCGGTGGGGCCCGACCCTGGTCGAGGCGGCGATCGTCGAGAACGTCATCGTCTCACCGAACGGTCCGGACATCGGCTTCCACTTTGGGTTTGGCACCCGGTTCTAGCGAAACCCGTGGTGGTACCACGGGTTTCGCTAGAGCGTCTTCTCCGTCCCCTTCGGGGACTCCGCGCTCGATGCTCGCTGTGCTCGCCTCGCTTGGCTCAGAGGTCCAGGTTGTGTCTCGCGGGTTTCGCTAGAGCGTTTTCTCCGTCCCCGTTGGGGACTCCGCGCTCGATGCTCGCTGCGCTCGCCTCGCTTGGCTCAGAGGTCCAGGTTGTGTCTCGCGGGTTTCGCTAGAGCGTCTTCTCCGTCCCCTTTGGGGACTCCGCGCTCGGTGCTCGCTGTGCTCGCCTCGCTTGGCTCGGGGGGCCGCGTTGTGTCTCACGGGTTTCGCTAGAGCGTTTTCTCCGTCCCCTTTGGGG
>JBCCLJ010000299.1:0-6811 GCA_039026915.1 Acidobacteriota bacterium | reverse complement strand
CTTCTGATAAGAGTGCGTTTTCAGGAACTTACCGACCCAAAGCCCGCCCGTATAGCGCCCGGCCTTCTTCGTCGGCAGCGTGTGGTTTGTTCCGATACCTGCTCGGCGAAGCCCAGCTCAAGGCCGGCGCAGGAAGCGCTGCCGAGGCGACCTTCTCGCGGCTGCAGACAGAGTTCTTTCCCGACAACCCTCAGGTCTGCGCCTGGCTACGCGAAGTCGACCTGCGGCAGGTCGTCAATCTGAGGGCGTGAACGTGAGCCTCCGCAACTCGTTCCGCCCCCTCGCCTGCGCTGCACTCTGTGCCGCCGCGGCGCTGCCGTTGGCCGCGGAGACGAGCGTGCTCGGCAGTGGCGGCGACCTCTACTCTCTGGAGATCGGCCGCGCCGAAGCCCTGCTTGAGAGTCCTGCCGGTGACCCGCAAGCCACGGTGCTCGTCCTCGACCTCACCCACGACGGTGAGACCGAGCGCAGGGTCGTGCCGGGAAGCGAAGACGAAGACTTCGAAGTTTCGGCTTCGATGGTCTACGAGCCTTTCTCGGACTCGATCTACGTCATCTGGGCCAGCCAGTATCAGTTCGCTCACTCGCGAATCCGCCTGATCCAGTACAGGGACGGCGCTTGGTCGGAGCCGATCGACATCACCAACGACCCGTTCACCTTCAAGACGGCGCCGATGGTGGCCGTGACTCGCGAGAGTTTCACGCGGGCGGAGGACGACGTCGAGCACGAGCGCACGATTCTTCACACGCTCTGGTTCGAAGAGGTGTGGGGAGGCGATGCCGTCCTCTACTCGCCGCTCGTCCTCGTCGACGGTGAGTTCATCGATCGCCAGGCGACCGTAACGCTCGCCGACTTCGCCGAGAGCGACGCGCTCGGTGCGCCGCAGCGAGCGCTGCAGGTCTCACCGGCGATCACCGGTGGCGACTCGGATCACAAGGTCGTCGCCACCGTGCTCGACTCGGCGAGCAACCGCCTTCTGACCTTCGAGATCGAGGCCCTCGCGCTCGAGGTGACCGACCTGGCGGCCGGCGTCGCCGAGAGCGTGGACGGCGAGGGCTCGTGCGCCTCCGGCGGCCTCGTCGCCCTGAGCCAGGAGGCACGTGCCAACATCGTCACCATCGCCCGTGACCGCGGTTTCCGCGCCTCGATCGCCCGCTCTCTGGCAAACGAATCCCACTCCGTGCTCCGCAGCCGAGAAGACCTCTGCAGCGCCCCGAGCGAAACGATCGAGTGGGAGGTGGCCGAGACGATCATCGACGCCGGCGCAGAACTGGCCGGCGGCCTCTTCTTCGTCGAGAGTGACGCTCGAGCCAACATCGTCACCATCGCTCGGCGTGGCACCTTCGATCACCGCTTGGTGATTCGCGGCATGACGTCGCGAGCCGCGCCGAAGGTCGGTGGCAAGACCAAGGTCTTCGTGTCGCGTGACGGCGGAGCCAACATCGTCGCTTGGGAGACCGAAGCGGGCACGGTGCGCTACGTCGAGAGCGATGGTAGCGACGACGGCTGGAGTCAGCCGAGAAGCCTGCTGACGGCCGGCGGTCTGCTCTCCGCAGAAGCAACCCGTCTGTTGACCGGCCGCCTCGACGGCTGAGCCCTCTCACGGCCTTCGAACTCCCGGCGGCCGCCGCTTCGGGCGGGCGCCGCTACAGACTGGGTGCGCTGACTTCTTCGTGGCGCACGGGTTCGGTGATCCAACCCAGGAGCCCGGGCTACGGGCGGCACATGCTCGCCGCCACCTCGGCGGGTGTCGGGGCTCCTCGCGGGGACAGGGACCTCGCGCCCTATCGAACTCGGCGGGAGCTCCCGGGCGTCGCTAGGTGGGTGTCCGGGGGGCTAGCGCCGAGGGCGGATCAGCAATCAGCCGGCGATGACGGCGGCGTCGACGTTCCGCTCGGCCGGACGACCGGCCGAACGACCGGCCGAAGGCGCCGAATCGAGCAGGTCGCGAAGTCGCATCAGCTCGTCGCCGTAGCGCTCCATCTCGGCGTCAGCAAGAGGCGGTGCCGGTTCGCTCTTGAGCGACAGAGGATCCATGTACTTGCCTCCCTGCTGAACTCGGTAGTCGAGGTGAGGTCCGGTCGACAGGCCGGTCGAGCCGACGTAGCCGACGACCTCACCCTGCTGAACACGACGTCCACGCTTGGCCACCGAGGCAAACTTCGACAGGTGCAGGTAGGACGTGACGTAGCCGTTCGGATGTCGCACCTTCACGACGTTGCCGCCGCCCTTGCTCCAGCCGGCGGAGACGATCGTGCCGTTGGCGGTGACCCGGACCGGCGTGCCGACCGGCGCGCCGTAGTCGACGCCGTAGTGAGGCCGGTGGATCTTCAGAATCGGATGGAACCGACGGTGGCTGAACCTCGAGGTGACGCGGGAGAACTTGAGCGGTGAGCGCAGGAACTGCTTGCGAAGAGGTCGCCCCTCGGCATCGTAGTAGCCCAGATCCTCGAAGCGAAAAGCCTCGATCGGACGATCACGGTTGACGTAGGAGGCGGCGAGAACTTGGCCGATGCGGACGAACCGACCCTCGACGTAGATGCTCTCGAAAGCGATCTTGAAGGAGTCTCCGACGCGTAGGTCGCGAGTGAAGTCCAGGTCCCACTGCAGGACATCGGCCAGGTGGTAGGCGAGCGTCGGCGAGGCACCCGCCTCCGTCATCGCCGATTCGAGGGACGTTTGAAGCGTGCCTCGCACGACGTCGACCTCGACGCGGCGTTCGTAGGCGTCGAATTGGCTGCGCCAGTCTCTTCCATACCGCGCGAGAGTGACCTGCCCCCTCTCACCCTGCGGAAAGAGGATGCGTTGTACGCGGTCCTGACCGTCGACGAAGGCGGTGAAGGAAGCTCCCGCTCGCAGCGAGCGAGCGTCGAGGTGCTCCTTCACGGCGACCGAGGCCTGCCAAGCCTCCGAGCGCTCGAGACCTGCGTTCTGCAGAAGACCGGAGAGCGAAGCGCCCCTGGGGATCGACATCTCGACCGGGACCGCCAGCGCGTCGACGAGGCTCGAGGGAAGCCCGCCGAAGGAGATCTCCGTGCGCGGTGCGCGCTGCGGGACCATCGGATACGGGGTGACCTCGGCTCGGTTCACGGCCGCCGTCACAAGAGCAACGCCGCTCGCGACCACGATGCCGCACAGCATGGCCAGCGCGAAGGGCCTACGAGAAGGCCGTTCGGCGACGGACTTCGGCCGCGCACCGCGAGGCGGCGGGCCGTGCTGGAGAACCGGTTCCTCTGCCACGAGCGCGAAAAGCTATCACAGCCCGCGCACGCGTCACCGGCGCCGTGGTCAGCGGCCCGGCCTCGGTGTCAGCTCGTTCCCAGGAGCGGCGACGCGACGCTCACGGGGTCGGCCGTAAGCCGTCCCTTGTGAACGACTCGCCCCTGACGAAGGATGAGGAGCGACGGCAGATCGGACACCTGGTACTTCTTCGAGAAGTCGCCCCGCGCATCGACGTACAGGGGCGCATCCGGTCGCTGAGCGCCCAGCGACTTCCTCACCTCGGCCGGCGTGTCCTGAAAGTGAACACCGCAGACCCTGGCCCGCCCAGAGAGCTCGCCGGCAAGCGCATCGATCCGAGGCCCGATGTCACGAGCTCGAGGTGACCAGGAGGCCCAGACGACGATGACCCAGTCGCCGCTCTCCAGAGCTTCCTGAGAGAGCGACGAACCATCGAGGCCTTCGAGTCGGAAGCCTTGCGAAACGGCGGGAGCCGCCAGCAGCGCAGACAGCACCAAGAGCAGCGCAGTGAGTCTCTTCATGGCTGAATCTCCTGAGGTCGAGTCGGGTTCGAGGGTCCCGCGCCTCACCGAAGACTCAGTTCTTCGAGACGACGCGCCGATGGTGGAAGGATCTCTGAATTCGCAGGCGGAGGGTTTCTGGAGCCGAGCGGCGGAGCGTAGGGCGCTTCAGCAAAGTACGCAGCCTCGCGGCATTCTCCGCTGCCTCGCGGCACTCCGAGCACTGTTCCAGGTGGACTTCCAGTGCTCGTAGCTCCTCGGGCTGCAGCCCCTCGCGCTCGAGGTAAAGCGCACGCTGGGCGCAGCTGCAGTCCATGGTCCGCACGATCGTGAGTGTACTGGAAAGCGCTGGAATCGACATGGGCAAGCTCCGTGAGCTCGTCTCGGCAGCGAGGGTGCGAGACCGTCTCACACCTGCTGCGCTCTCCGGTTGCAACCGGCGTGTCGTTCAGCGTATTCCGCGTCGCTCGTGGCGGCCTGGCTGCCCCGCGCGGATCAAGAGGTTGCGCGCTTGCGGCTCCGCATCTTGGCGGGAAGCTCTTCAGCTCCCAGATATCCGTGCTCGCGTGCGTACTTCAGCATCACACTCTCCAGGAGTCGGCGGCCGCGGTAGAGGCGGCTCATGACCGTGCCGACCGGAATCTCCAGGATCGAGGCGATCTCCTTGTACGCAAAGCCTTCGATGTCAGCCAGCATGATGACCATGCGGTAGTCCTCGGGCAGCTCGTCGAGCGCCCTTTGAACGTGCTCGTCCAGCACGTCGGCGAGAACCTCCTCTTCAGGGCTGGGAATCCTGCCCACCTCTTCGCTGACCTGACTCTCGAAGGCGTCCTCGATCTCCGAGAACGCGTTCTGGATCGGCTGCTGCTGCAGCTTCCGGTAACGATTGATGAAGGTGTTTTTCAGGATCTTGAAGAGCCAAGCCTTGAAGTTCGTGCCTTCCTGGAACTTGTCGTAGTACTTGTAGGCCTTCAGATAGGTCTCTTGGACCAGATCCTCGGCGTCCTGAGGGTTGCGCGCCATGCGATACGCCGTGTTGTACAGCGAATCGACGAACGGCATTGCGGCCGCCTCAAAGTTCCAACCGTTGCGGTGATCTACTGGGAGTGTCGTACTTGCCATGATGCCTCCGAGGGCTCTTCACGCCAGACCGTAGGGACCGGCTTCAGCATCGTTCAGAAGCATATTCGGTGCCAGACACTCAGCCGGATCTATCGACCGGCAACGGGGCTCTTTTCTCGCGGATGCGGCCCCGCCGGCCGTCACCTGGAGAGGACGGCCGCCCACTGCACAGGTCGGTTTCACGGGATGCAGAACGAAAAACGCCCTTCGATTCACGTCGGCCGTGAAGCGAAGGGCGTCGGAATGTCGCCTCGGCGACACTCTCTCCGGCCCGTTTGTCGCCCTGGGGGCGCGGGGCCGGAGCGCTGTGCTCGATCAGCCGCCAGCGAGACCGAAGAAGAAGATGCCGACCAGAGCGAAGATGGTCAGCGACTCCATGAACGCGAGCGAGAGGAGCAGCGCCGTCTGCACGCGAGCTGCAGCGCCGGGGTTGCGGGCGATACCGGAAACCGCAGCGGCGGCAGCGTTACCCTGGCCGAGACCACAACCGGCTGCGGCGATGCCGAGGCCGATGGCCCAAGCGGCAAACGGGGTGATAGCTCCACCTTCGGAGCCACCGTCGGCGGCCAGCGCCGGCAGAGCGACGAACGCCAGCAGGGCGAAGACGAGGAACAGTTTCTTACTCATGGAAAAGGACTCCCTAATGCTCTGACGACTCGGCGCCAGCAATGTAACTGGTGGTTAGGATGACAAAGATGAACGTCTGAATGCCGGACGCCAGCAGCCCGAGCGCCATGAGAGGCAGAGGCATGAAGGCGGGAACCAGCGAGAAGAACACGCCGACCGCGACGTGCTCACCGAAGATGTTTCCGAACAGCCGCATGCCCAGCGAGAGGCAGCGAGCGAAGTGACTGACGATCTCGATCGGGAGCATCAAGGGGATCAGCCACGGCACGGGGCCGAGGAACTGCTTGAAGTACGCAAGACCGTGGGCCTTGAGCCCCATGAGGTTGTAGCCGATCCAGGCAGTGATGGCGAGCGCGAAGGTCACATTGGTGTTCTGCGTGGGCGGTTGCAGGAAGAAGAACTGCCCGGCCAGATTCGACACGAAGATGAAGACGGCAAAGGTGCCGATGAACGGCAGGAAGCGACGTCCCCCGCCCTCTCCGATGATGTCGTCCAGCATGTTGCGCAGCGAGCCGACGAAGACTTCGGCGACCTGCTGGAAGGTACCCGGGTTGTCGCGCTTCAGACCACGCGACACCGCGACGGCGAGGACCGTGACGGCAGCGCACACGACCAGGGACATAACCACGTGCTCAGGAACTTCGGTCTCGCCGAAACGCTCCTGCAAGCCGGCCACCTCGACGACCTTGTCGAAGGCGGCGTTGAAAGGCTTGTAGAAGATGGAATGCTGTTCTTCACCGCCGGCGGCCATGAGTGCCCTCGCGAAGAAGTGATGTGCCCTGCAGAACCGTCTCGCCCAGAAGGGCTACCGGAAGCGATGCGAGGCCGAGAAGGATGGCCACACGATGCTCGGGGAGCGAACGCAAAGCAAGCACGATGAGAAAAAGGACTAGTGTGATGCGGAGCAGGGTCAGAAGCCTGCGAAAGAGCCCGAGATTGCCGTCGGATGTCGGCGCAAAGATCCCTGCCTGGGCCTCGAGCCCGCGGAAATTGACGATACTGAGCACGACCGTGGCTGTCAAGATCGCAGGCGCCTCAAAACTGCCCGAAAACAGGCCGATACAGAGCGCTGCCACAGCGCCATAGCCGGCCATCCACCGGATCATTCGACGAATCGGTGCGCGGGCTTCCCGGAGCTCCTTCAGATCCGGCTCGTCGACCGTCACGAGGAGCCGCCCTGCGAGTCCTCGGCACCATGCCCAGCGGCTTCGCGCTCCCTGCGCTCGGCGACCTTGATGACCTTGTAGACGTTGTAGAAACCTGCGGCGATGCCAATGCCCAGACCGATCAAGGCCCCGGCGCTCCGGGCGCCGAACCAACCG
>JBCCLJ010000298.1:0-6848 GCA_039026915.1 Acidobacteriota bacterium | reverse complement strand
CGCAACACCAGCTACGACCTGCTGCGACGCAAGCGAACCAAGAACCGCTTCGTCATGAACGACGGTGAGGAAGCCATGGTCCTCTTTGCGGAAGAGACAGCTCCCGGCCCGCATCGTCTGGCCGAGCAGTCGGATCTGCGCATCCAGGTTCAGGAGGCTCTGCAGAGCCTGCCCGAGCCCTACCGCTCGGCCATGGTGCTCCGCGAGATCCAGGAGCTTTCGTATGCACAGGTCGGGGAGGTTCTGGAGATCCCCGTCAACACGGCCAAGACCCACGTCCATCGGGGGCGAAAGATGCTGCGCGACTCGCTCAGGAGAGCTCGGTCATGAAGAAGAACGACTGCTGTGAAGTTCCGGCCGACTGGCTCGACGACTTTCTGGATGGTGAGCTCGACGCCGGGCAGCGCCTTCGGTTCGAAGAGTACGTTGCGTCTTGCCGGACCTGCCGCGACGAGCTCGATGCGGCTCTCGAGATCCAGCAGGCGCTCGGTAGCCTGCCGAAGTTGGAGTGCCCGCCCGAGGTCGTCTCCCGCGTCGACGCTGAGCGGCAGGCGAGCGTGGCTCCTGCGACGTCTCCATGGGGTCGGGGCTGGGCTCGCGCGGCGGCCGGCGTCGGGATCATCGGAGCAGGTCTGCTGGCGGGCGTCCTGTTCCTTGGCGATCGCCGCGGCCCCGTCCCGGACGACGTGCCGACGGCTGCCGAGCTGCAGCAGGCCGAGGAAGAGCTTCGGTTTGCGCTCGCTTACTTCGGCGGTATCGCCCGCAAAGCTGGAATGACACTGCGCGACGACGTGCTTTCCGAACGGGTGCTCGAGCCGCCGCGTCGCGCACTGCAACGTCTCAATACACCTGTGCCGGCGACGCCGGCGGAGTCGGAAGAGGAGAATTCATGACTATTCGCGCCCCTCTCTCTCGCGCCCGCTTCGGTGTCGCGAGCCTCGTGACGGCGCTCGTCTTTGCCCTGTCGGCGGTCGCTCTGGCGACGCCCGCAGCGGCGCAAGACATCGAGCTTCTTCCCGGCTTCGTCGACTTCGAGAGCTTCGGCGACTTCGATCTCGACGACCTGACGGTGGAGATCAACCTCGGCAACGGGCTGCTCAAGATGCTCTCCGGCGCGGTTGCCGAGGAGGACGGTGAGTTCGGCGAGTTGCTGCAGGGCCTGCGTCTGATCAAGGTCAACATCTTCGAGGCCGACGGCGCCAAGGACGCTTCGGACAGCCTGCGCGGCGCGCTGCGCGAGCTGCGACGGGACGGTTGGGAGACCGTCGTTTCGATCCGCGACGAGGAGAACCTGCACATCCTGCTGCGGACTCAGGGCGAGTCGATTCTCGGTGTGCTCGCCGCCTTCTCGGACGACGAGAGCTTCGGTCTGGTCAACATCGTCGGCAACTTCGATCCGGAGCAGATTGGCCGTCTGGCGCGTCAGCTCGACATCGAGCCGCTCGAGGATCTCGATCTCAGCGGCATGAACAAGAGGAGCCGTGACGATGGCTGAGGCACTGCGCAGAGGCGCTCTTTCCCTTCTCGTTCTCTTGGCTCTGATCCAAGTGGCCTGCTTCACGACGTCGCCGCGCATGCACGGCTTGGCGAGCGAGCTCCAGGAAGACGTGCCCGAGCTCGAGCTCGATCACCAGTTCGGCATGACGCTCGGGCGCATGAGTCTCGGCATGGTGAAGGGGATCGCGAAGTGGGGAATGGATGACGACGACCGTGACGCCTTCCGGGCTCTCCGCGGCGTGAAGAAGGTCGAGTTGGCCACCTACGACACGTATGGCGGCGATCTTCGTTTTCCCCGTCGCTTCGAAGACTCGTTGGATCGTCGCGGCTGGGAGACCCTGGCTCGTTTCCGTGACGGCGGCGAGCTCGGCTGGATCGTCTACCGCATGGACGGGCGGCAGCGGCTCAAGAACATGCTCGTCGTGGTGCACGACGGCCACTCGCTGACGCTTGTTCGGCTCGGCGGCCGGCTCGACCGGGTCGTGAGCGCGGCTCTCGCTTTCTCGCGAGAAGAGGTGCTCGACGAAGAGTGGCACGATGTCGAGGAATGGGACGAAGAGGGCGAGTGGACCGAGAGCGACGACTGGGGCGAAGAGGCGGTGGACTCTCTCGTCGGCGAAGTCGCGGAGGCTCTCGGGTTGGAGTGAGGACGAGCGGACTCTGCTCGCCGTGCTCAGGCCCTTTGCGGGATCACCTTGTGTCGCGAACGAAGACGATCTTCGGCTCGGGCGACATCATCGCGTCGATGGCCTCGGAGAACGGCACGAGTCGACTCGGCACGGCGCTCGGATTCAAGCGTCCACAGCAGACGTGCTCGAGAACTCGAGGGATCGTCGCGCGAGCCTGGACCCGCGAGACTTCGTAGGTGACGCCGCGAAGGTACGAAGGTCGCAGCTCGAGCTGCACACGGGCGCCGGAGACGCCGGTGCAGTGTCCACAGGGCGCGGTCGAGGAGAGTGCGAAGCGGAGTCCGTCTTCGGTTGCACTCGCGTCGACCGTGATCGGAAAGAGCTCCTCGGCGCGCGGCGTCTTTCGGTAGTCGACCCGCTTCGTCTCGGCGCCAAGCGAGCCGGCGATCCGAAGGCGGGTCGGATCCCAGTCGGTGTAGACGACCTTCTCCGATCCCAGGGTGAGCGCCGCCATGGCCGCGTAGAGGCCGACGCTCTGCGCCAGCCCTCCGACGATCAGCACGGAGGCTCCAGGCTCGTTGCGTAGCGGATCCTCAACCGTGCGGTAGCCGTCGGAGACGTTGTCTGCCAGCCCCGCAGCCTCGGCGAGCTCGAGGCCATCCGGGACGCGAAGGAGCATGGCGTCGGCAAACGGAACGAGCACCGAGTCCGAGAGCCCGCCGCCGAAGTCCTTGCCTCCAAAGCGGCCGAGTCCGTAGGCGGCGCAGAGCGGAACTGCGGTGCAGACGTTGGTTCGCCCTCGCCGGCAGGACGCGCAGGAGCCACAGCTGATCTGGAACGGCACCAGCACGCGATCGCCGGGCCGGACGCAGTGAACGCCATCACCGACGTCGCTCACCACGCCCGCCATCTCGTGACCGAAGGCGAAGGGCCCCTGCATCGGGCTCGCTCCGGTCGCGATGTGAAGGTCGAGGTCGCAGCGAGCGACTGCCAACGGTCGAACGAGCGCCGAAAGGTCGGTGGAGAGGCGCGGTGCCGGCGCATCGACCCAGGCGAACCGGCCCGCTTCGAGGACCTGCAGCTGTTGCATGGAGGTTCTTCTTGTATTCATTAGACCAGTCTATATAATTCGAGAGTGCCGAAGAAACCAATCCACCGCGATCGACCGTCTCGGCCGCTGCGGACCAAGGCTCAGCAGCATCGAGACGCTCTGGTGCGTACGGCGATTCGCCTCTTTCGGCGTCAGGGTTACGCGCGGACGGGGCTGAACGAGGTTCTCCGCCGCAGCGGTGCTCCCAAGGGCTCGCTCTACCACTACTTTCCCGGGGGAAAAGAAGAGCTGGGAGCTGAGGCGGTGCGGGTCGCCTGCGGAAGCGTCGAGCAGACGTTGCTCGGCCTCGAGGAGACCTGCACGTCGCCCGCGGAGTTTCTGCGCTCCTACCTCCAGCTCCTCGGCGGTTGGATGGAAGCGAGCGGCTTTCGCGACGGCTGTCCGGTGGCAACGACGCTCCTCGAGATGGCACCGGGCGTAGAGCCCATCGCCGAGGCCGGCCGGTGCGGCTTCGAGGCCTGGACCGATGTCATGGCTCGTGCTCTCGGATCCCCGGGGGAAAGCGACGCGGCGCGTCGGGCCAAAGCGCGAACGGTCATCGCCGCGGTGGAGGGCGCCCTGCTCCTGGCTCGGGCCGAGGGCAGCGCACGTCCACTCCGCGACGTCGAAGCGACGCTCCTACGTCTGCTCGACTAGCGCGAGTGCTTCTGAAAGAAGGCCCACATCTCGACGGCGGCGTCGAAGTCCCGCAACCGTGATCGCCGCTTCTTCGAGGTGCGCGCCTGCGAGGGCCACTCGTGCCCCCATCCCTCGAGGCCGAGAAGAGCGACGGAGGAAGAGCTGTCGCTGCACCAGTCCCAGCGGGTCACGGCGCCGTCGAGGAACTGCCGCTGGCTCGGCTCGCCGGTGCAGCCGTTCACTTCGGCCCAGTAGGCGGCCGAGCGTTCCGGCTTGAAGGCCTCGGGACGCGGCTTCTTGCGCGTCTTGTAGGGCTTGCGCCAGCGCAGCCGCGGATCGTCGAAACCGTGCACGTGAATCAGAGGCACCGGTGTTGCGGCAAGCTTCTCAGCGCGCGGCACCCAGTACGACTCGTCCTGGAGCTCGAGCCCAGGGGCCGAAGCGAAGATGCCGACCGCCGCGACCTTGTCGGGATGCTCTGCCGCGTAGTTGTAGGCGAGCATGCCGCCGTTGGAGTACCCGACGACGTAGATGCGCGAGCGGTCGATCTGAAAGCGCCCCGCGACGTCCTCAATGACCGCGTTGATGAAGCCGATGTCGTCGATCTGCTTCTTCATGGCGCGCGCGCAGCAGTAACCGCCGTTCCAGTGTCGGAGGAGCGGCCCGATGCCGATGCCGTTCGGATAGGCGACGAGGAACCCCTCGACGTCGGCCAGCGGCGAAAAGCGTGACTGATCTTCGAAGGTCTTCGCCGTGGCGACGCCTCCGTGGAGCGCCACGACGAGCGGAGTCGGAGACGTGTCTTCATGGCGCGTCGGCACGTGGAGCCGGTAGCTGCGCTGAAAGCCGTTGGCGCTCCACCCGTCGACGAGGAGTTTGGTCGTCGCTCCGGGAAAGTAGCCCTGAGGCTCCTGCGCCTCCGCGGCGTCGACCGCGGCGCCCAGGGCGCAGACCGCGAGAATCGCGAGGACGAGAAGGTAGAGCGTGCGATCGGCGCTCCGAGAGCGCGAGGAGGTCACTCTGCGACGTTCCCGGCTCAGCGAACCGAAGAGTAGTCGGTGGGTGCCATGAGCACCGACTCGATGCGTTCGATGATCTTGCCGTCCTTCTGCGATTCCGCGGCGACCTTCTTCCATTCCGGATCCTCGGCAAACGCTTTCCACGATGCGCTGCGCGCTTCCTCTGACGGGAACGCCAGCATGTAGATGAGCGTGTTGCCTTTCCCTTTCTCTGCGTCGGTTGGCTCCCAGAAGCCCATGACGGTCATGCCGTGCTTCTCGAAGAGCCCGATGGTGTGCTCTCTGAACCTCTTGTTGAGCGCGTCGAGTCGCCCGTCGAGGGTGATGTAGGTGCGAAGCTCGAAGACCCGCTCTCCGCCTCCCTCTTCGGCAACGGCGGCGGCGGTGCCGAACATTCCGAAAGCGAGAAGGATCGAGAGAACGAGCGCGATGCGATGGGTCGTCTGAGCTCGGGTGGTCATGCGTGACCTCCATTCGTGAATACGTTGAATTGTGAGCGACGGTTTGACTCCGCCATTCTGTTACCCTTCGACCGCTTTCGCGCAACCCTTCCGAGGAGTTCGAGATGTCTGATCTTGCGACGTTCAGAGAGGAAACCCGGGACTGGCTGGAGTCCAACGTGCCGAGCGCCCTGCGCGGCAAGGCCGGCGACCCCGAGGCTCACACCATGGGCGGCAGGAGGGCCGTCTACAAGTATCCCGAGACCCACGAGTGGATGGAGATCGCCGCCGACAAGGGCTGGACGATCCCGCACTGGCCGAGGGAGTACGGCGGAGGCGGTCACACCAAGGAGGAGTCGCAGGTCATCGCAGAGGAGATCGCTGCGCTGAAGGCTCCGCCGCCGCTGACGGGTTTCGGCATCAGCATGATCGGCCCGACCCTCTTGCAGTACGGGACGGAAGCGCAGAAGTCCGAGCACATTCCCAAGATCTGCAAAGGTGAGATCCGTTGGTGTCAGGGCTACTCCGAGCCGAACTCCGGCTCCGATCTGGCTTCGCTCCAGACCGCAGCGATTCGCGACGGTGACGACTACATCATCAACGGTCAGAAGATCTGGACGAGCGGCGCCGACCTCGCGGACTGGATCTTCATGCTCGTACGCACTGATCCTGACGTGAAGAAGCAGGCGGGTATCACTTTCCTGCTCGCCGACATGAGCTCTCCGGGCGTCGAAGCGCGACCGATCCGACTCATCAGTGGCGCTTCACCCTTCTGTGAGACCTTCTTCGAGAACGTCCGCGTCCCGGCGTCGAACGTCATCAGTGACGTCAACTCCGGTTGGACCGTGGCCAAGGCGCTCCTCGGCCACGAGCGTTCGATGATCGGTGGCATGGGCAGCGGCGCTGCCAAGGCACACCTTGCCACGCTTGCCAAGGAGCACGTCGGTGAGGACGATGGCCGCATCGCCGATCCGGCAGTGCGTGGTCGCGTCATCCAGACCGAGATGGACGCACTCTCCTTCGGGCTCACCGTGCAGCGCAACGCCGACTCGATCGAGGCGGGCCACAACCCGGGCCCTGAGAGCTCGATCTTCAAGTACTACGGCACCGAGCTCAACATGCGCCGCGAAGAGCTCATGCTCTCGATTCGCGGTCCCCAGTCGCTCGGCTGGGAGGGCGACGGCTTCGCCGACGACGAACTCGCACAGACCCGTGCCTGGCTACGCTCGCGCGCCAACAGCATCGAAGGCGGCACGTCGGAGATCCAGCTCAACATCATCGCCAAGCGCGTTCTGGGCCTGCCGGATTGAGCCTGGTGAATACCAGGCCCAATCCGGCATCTGCGTTTTCCCCCTTGGCTTCCCCCAGGGGAGCCGCTCCAAGCTCGCTGCGCTCGCGTCGCGGGCGTGCTCGCGCTGGTGAATACCAGCGCTGGGCTCGCTCTGTTCGATGCTCTGGTCGCTTCGCGACCTCCGCGCTCCAAGCTCGCTGCGCTCGCGTCGCGGGCGTGCTCGCGCTGGTGAATACCAGCGCT
>JBCCLJ010000297.1:0-6966 GCA_039026915.1 Acidobacteriota bacterium | reverse complement strand
GCGCCGATCGCCTTCGGATCGAGCGCTTCGAGCTGCTCGACCAGATCCTTGATCCGCCCCTTCGGGATCCGCCCCGCCCGTGTCGCGACCAGGACGGCATCCGAGAGACGCACGCAGATCTCGGCCAGCGCACTCAACGAGACCGCCGGTGCGAAGGCCAGAACGACATCGTGCTCGCGACGGAGCTCGTCGAAGAAGCAGGAGACTCCGGCCGAGAGCGAGGACGCCTCGGGAGGCTCTTGGAGGACCCGGTATGTGACACCCTGCTGCAGCTCTTCGGAGGATGCGATCTCGCCCAGAGGATCGACTTCGACGACCGCGACGTCGAGACCTCGTGCCGTCAGCGTCTTCGTCAACTCTCGACACAGACGCGCCGGCGAAGCCGCGAGTGAGGCTCCGGTCAGCGTGATCACGGCCGGAAGGCCGCCGATCTGCCCCACGAGTCGCTCGGCCAGGCGCTCGTTCTGCTGGTCGCTGAGCTCCTTTTCATGGCCGTTGGTGACCAGGGGAAGCCACGGCAGGAGCTCGAAGCCGACGGCCTTCTGCAGCTGGCGCGGTGTAAAGACCCTGGGGTCGATCAGGTCGATCGCCGTCGGCAGAACGGAGCCGGCACCCGCTGCGAGCACCAGGAAGATGAGGAAGAGCTTCTTGCGACCGCCCTTGATCGGCAGCTCGGGAAAACGAGCCGGCGTGACGAGACGCACGAAGCCGGGTGCGGAGCTCTCCAGCTGCAGGAAGTCGATTCGACGCGTGACTTCGCTGAGGTCGTCTCGCGCCCTTGCGATGCGACCTGTGAGGTTGACCGCTGCACCGTAGCGCGCCGAGTAGTTGCCCACCCGCGAGCGCAGCTCTTCGACCTGGGCGAGCAGCTCGTCCTCGACCTGCTGCGCTTGCGACAGCTCCGCACCGCGGACGCGCAGAGCCTCCTCCCGCTCGCGTTCCGAGATCGCTCGGCTGGCAGCGTCGAGCGCCTCGAGCAGATCTTCTCGCTCTCTTCGCACCTCCGAGTACGTCGGGTGGCCCTCGGCCAGACCGCTCTCTTCCGAGACGATCTCACTCAGACGCTTGAAGATGTTCGCCTTGAGTCCGTTGAGTCCGGCGTCCTTGCTCGCCTCGTTCGAGGCGATGGACTCGAGCGCCTGACCGGAGATGCGCGAGACCTGCGGATCGATGACCTCGAGGGCAGCCTGCGCGACGATGCGCTCCTCGCGAGCCTGCGCGAGACGCGTCTCCGCGGCCACCAGAGCCATGTCCAGAGGGTTCAGGTCGGCCTCGGTGAAGGTCGTGACACCCAGCTCGCGAGCGATCTGAAGACGCTCCCGAACCATCTGGTCGATCTCGTCCTGAAGCGTCTGACGCCGGTCGGCGAGCCGCTCGATCCGCGCGTCACTGGCGTAGATCTCTTCCAACTTGCTCTTGCGCAGGTACTCGTCGACGACCGCGTTGACGATCTTCTCCAGATTCACCGGATCCTTCGACTCGAGACCGATGGTGATCAGGTAGGTGTCCCGGACGGCTCGAATGGAGAGTGCTCCCTGCAGGCGCTCCGCCGCCCTCCGAACGCTCTCCTCGGGGAGCATCCAGGCCTTGCGAAGCTCCTCGTCGGCCTCCAGAACGGCCGACACGATGTCGTAGCGACCGATCGTTCGCGTCTGCTGATTGATGAACCACAGATACTGCGTGTTCGACTGCAGCTCGAGCTCTTTGTCTTCTTCCAGTACCTTGGCGAAGCGCGGCGCGACGTGAACGACGGCCGTCGCGCTGTAAACCGCGACGCCCTTGAACCAGGCGAAGACGAGCCCGACGGACGCAATGGCCGCGCCGACCGCCAGTGCGACGACGCGGTGCCGCCACAAGCTGACGTGTGGACGGATCGCTCGCGCTCCGAGGAGCCCGCCGCCGCCGGATCCGGCCTGAGCCGTCTCGGGTTCCACGTCAGCCATCGGTCGCGGCCGTGACCAGGAAGATGGCGAGTCCGGACGTCAGGTTCTCGAGCACGTAGCCGACCTTGGCCATCTTCTTCGAGGGCACGTAGAGGATGTCGCCTTCGACGAGCGCGACGTTGCGGCCGGTCGACGCGTCCATGAGCTGGTCGAGACTGACGACCATCTTCCGATCCGCCCCGGGACGCGCGAAGACCATGCGTCCCAAGGCTCCGTCCTCGGTCGCACCGCCGGCGTGCGCGAGCGCGTCGAGCAGCGACATGTCGGGCGTCAGGTGGATGGCGCCGGGGCTGTTGACCTCACCGAGGACCAGCACGAGCTGGTCCTGGGCGTCCGGCAGATAGACGATGTCGTTGCGCTTCAGCCGAATGTTGTAGTTCGGGTCGCCGCGCAGAAGTCGCGCCAGATCGACCCAGACGACGGCGTCGCGGCCTCGAAAGATGGCGCAGCGCGTGAGCGCGGCGAGCTCCGAGCCCATGCCGCTGACCGGCAGACTGCCCGCCACGGCGAGCGCTTCGAGCAGCGTCGGAGGCGACTGGAACGACAGAGCGCCAGGCTCCTCGACGCGCCCGAGGAGGTAGATCCGGTGGGCCGCATACTGCCGGATCCGCAGGCCGAGCTGCGGCTCGACGTAGAAGTCCGAGAACTCCTCGACGAGCTTCGCTTCCGCCTCATCGACGGTGAGCTCGCGAATCGGGACCGAGCCGACGAGCGGCAGCACGACCCGGCCATCCGGGCCGATGAGCACCTCTCCCGAGAGGGCTGGATCGCTCCAGAAGTCCAGGACCACGAGATCGCCGTCACCGACGCGGTAGATGTCGTTCTCGACCGCCTCGAACTTCTGCAGCGTCTCGAGCTCGGCCAGACGGACGGGCTCCTGAGCGCGTGGCGGGATGAAGCCCGCCGGGACTGGAGCTTCGAGCGGATCGTTGCCCGAGCAGGCACCGATGAGACAAGCCAGCACCAGGGCCGCTGCGATGGCAGTTCGACGCACTGTCAGCCCCCGACCAGAGAGAGGCCGCGGCGGGCGATTTCGAGCAGTGCCCCTCCACCCGATTCCGGGTTCGCGGGATCCACTCCACGCACCTCGTCGAGCTCCTCCCAACGACGCGCCACGTAGGACATCCAGAGAGCACGGCCGAGTTCCTCGAGGCCGAGACTGCGGAGATACTTCGAAACGATCCGAACGCCGAGGTGAGCGGTGCAACCGGCACTGACGGCGAGATAGACGAGATCGCCGAGTGCCACGCCCCGAGACGTCGAGGAGCCCCAGTCGATGACTCTGAAGTCGCCGGTCGAGCGGTCGACGAGACGCGCGTTGTAGATGCCCAGATCACCGTGCTCCAGCACGGTGATCTTCTTCGCGCCAGCCTCCAGCAGCGATCGCCGAGCGCTGCGAGCCTCGGGCTCGAGATCGGCGGGTAGCCGCTCGGCATCGATCAGCCGCTGCAGCGGGCTGACGTGGGTCGCTCTATGATCCTCGACACCGAGGGCGGTGCGGCTGTGACGCGCCAGTTCGGCAAGCCACTCCCCCGCCGCCTGCAGGAAGCGCCGCCGCCCTCCGAAGCGCCAGAACGGACCGTAGAAGGCGTCGGTGCGCTCGAAATCGTAGAGCAGGACGCTGCGCTCGCCGACGCTGCCCCGGGCCGCGGGAGCCACGACGCGCCGCCCGGCGACGGGCCCTGCGAGCTCCAGAACCTCGTCGATCTTGCCCACCTCCTCGGCGAGCTGCCGCACGCCGGGATAGCGCGCGATCTTGATGACCCTATCCAAGCGACCGGACGTGTCCGGAAGGAAGCAGACGATCGGGTTGCCTTCTCCGAGGCGACCGGAGTAGACGCTCGGAGAGCCGGCGCCGCTCTCCAGATCGACCCCGAGCGCGGCCCCGGCTCGGGCGAGGAGTGACGGTTGAGCGGGACCTCGCCGGTAGAGCCTCAGGCAGGCGGCGGCGCGACGAGCGAACGAGAGCGGCGCCAAGCTCCAAACTCTCGCGGCGGGGACGGGGCGCAGATCGCTCAGAGCTCCGCGACAGTAGCGACCGTCCGCGGGAATCAGAAACCGAAAGCCCGGCCAATCCGGAAGGGCAAGGAACTTGCCAACGAGCTCGAAGCTCGGTGGAACGCCGACGCCCGAGCTCCCGACGAGCAGGAGAGAGCCCCCCGCCTCCACGCGCTCGGCATCGGCCGCGTCGTCGGTGACGACCACGTCAAACCGCGTTCCACCCCCATCGATGCGCGCCGCAACGGCCTCGACGCCGTCGCGCTCGAGCGCCGCTACGTAGCGGCGGGCACCCGGCAGGCGCAGCAGCAGGGTTGCCTCTCCGCGCAGCGGCAGCAGGACCTTGAAGTCGGCCAAGCGCGGATCGACCGAGTCGGGGACCTCGCCGGGCTCGAAAGCGGACGCATCCGCCGGAGCGGCCGAGTCCTTCTGGAGAGAACCGATCATCGACTTGAGTGGGCGTCGGGGGAGCGGGCCTCAGGCGGCTCCGGCCAAACGACGAGCGAGCTCGGCGAAGCTGCCCGCTGCGCGGTCCTTGTCCGCCACGAGGGTATCGGCGATCGGCCAGTCGATGGCCAGGTCGGGATCGTCCCAGCGGATGGCGATCTCGCCTGCGGGATCGTAGAAGTCACTGCATTTGTACTGGAAGATCACCTGCTCGCTCAGAGCGCAGAAGCCGTGCGCAAAGCCGCGCGGCAGGTACATGGCGCGATGGTTCTGCGAACTGAGCCGTGCCCCGACCCACTGGCCGAACGTGCTGGACTCCGGACGGATGTCGACGGCCACGTCGAAGACCTCCCCGAGCACGACGCGCACGAGCTTGGCCTGTGGGTGCCGGCTCTGGGCGTGCAGGCCACGAATCGTGCCGAGCTTCGATTGGGACTGGTTGTCCTGCACCCACTCCTCGCGGATCCCGAGTTCGGCGAGCTTGCGCGCGTGGAAGCCCTCGAAGAAGTAGCCGCGATCGTCGAAGTAGACCGTCGGTTCCAGGATCTTCACGTCCTCGATCTCGGTGTCTATGACGCGCATTGCACTTCACTCCTCGCCAGACGTTGCAGGTACTCGGCGGTCGCCGCATTCGGTTGCTCTTCGGACAGTGCGATCAACTGATCGGTGTCGATGAAGCCCTGCCGCCAGGCGATCTCGCCGAGACAGCCGATCTGCAGTCCCTGACGCTCCTGGATCGAGTGAATGAAGTTGGCCGCGTCCAGCAGGGCCTCGGGCGTACCCGTGTCCATCCACGTCACTCCACGCCCGAGGTGCTCGACCTCGAGGGCGCCGGAGGCCAGATACATGCGATTCAGATCGGTGATCTCCAGCTCACCTCGCGCCGACGGCTCGAGGCGTGACGCCATCTCTCCAACCTTCTCGTCGAAGAAGTAGAGGCCGGTGACCGCAAACGGGCTCGGCGGCTCCGAGGGCTTCTCGATGATGTCGACGATCGCCCCGTTGTCGTCCAGATCGAGGACTCCGTAGCGCTCGGGATCGGCGACGCGATAGGCGAAGACGGTCGCACCGTGAGCCTGTCCTGCAGCATTCAGTAGAGAAGCCGAGAGGCCCTGACCGAAGAAGAGGTTGTCGCCCAGAATCAGGACGCTCGGATGGCCCTCGACGAACTCGCGACCGAGAACGAAGGCCTGTGCGATTCCCTCGGGACGCTCCTGGACCTGGTAGCTGATCTGCAGGCCGAGCTCCTCGCCCGTTCCGAGGAGGTACTGAAAGGCGGCGAGATCACGGGGCGCGGAGATGACGAGGACCTCCCGGACCCCCGCCATCATCAGGACGGACAGCGAGTAGTGGACCATCGGCTTGTCGAAAATCGGCAAGAGCTGTTTCGAAATGACCCGCGTCATCGGGTCGAGTCGAGTGCCAGCACCGCCGGCCAGAAGGATTCCCCGCCTCGAAGCGACAGGGGGGCTGTGAACGGGCTCAACCATGACGATGCTGAGTCTGCTGGCCCCCCCGATTTCAGTGCATCGGACAGTCCACCAAGCCCGCGTCGTCCCAGTCCTACAGCTCTCCGAAAGCGGACTCGCGCCGAACTTCCGCTACGCCCACGTCCCGAGCAGTTTCCCGTGTTCCCGAAACGCTCTCCGTTCTCTGGCCGAACCCTCCCGACCTCAGGGCTCGGTGAGCAGGGCCTCCAACAGCCGCGGCACGTACGACGCGGCCCAGGCCGGGACGTCCTCGTGAGACGTCGGCAGTCGCGCGGCCCGGGCCCGTTGCTCACCCGTCAACGGCCCCAACCGATGCAGGACATTGAGCGCTTGCCAGACCTCGGGCTGACGAGAGCGCTCGAGGTCAGCGAACGTCAGCAGGACCTCCAGAGCCGCGCTCGTCGGCCGGGCTCTCGAACGAGCCAGGGCCTCGGCGGCCGCGATCGCGACGGCCGGCGCCTCGTCCTCGAGCCGGAGTTCGAGCTCCCGCTCGACGGGCGGCGCGAGCTCTGTGTCTCCTCCGGTGAAGCTCGCGCGAGCGCCCCAATAGCGAAGACCGGGCTCTTCGCTGCGCAGCAGATCGAGGATCGCGTCGTCCGGCACCCGAACACCCGCCGAGGCGAGCTCCGCGGCGTCGAGGAGCTCGGCGAGCGGGAAGTCGGGATCAGCCAGCAGCTCATGCGGAGTGCGGTCGGCCGTCCGTCGGCGCAGCTCGGCCTCCGGCAGGAAGCCGGTGTCCCGCGTTGCCTCGAGAGCTCGGCGCAGCTGTGTGCGCAGGCGCGACAAGACCGCCGCATGGCCCGCCGAGCTCGCCAGATTCCTGACCTCGTGGGGGTCGTTCTCGAGGTCGTACAGCTCTTCCACCGGACGGGGCGAGAGCCAGAAAGAGGACTGCGACTCCGGCAGCTCTCCAGCGCGCCAAAGCTCGTACCAGACGCGGGTCGTCAGCGTCTGGAACTGGTACCAGACGTGCTGTCCGTGCGGCCGGTCGGGAAGATAGTTGCGAGAGTAGACGTAGCGGCCGTCGGTCAGCGTCCGCACGAGATCGACCCGCTCATCCATGCGCCCTCGAAAGCCGAGCAGAAACG
>JBCCLJ010000296.1:0-6967 GCA_039026915.1 Acidobacteriota bacterium | reverse complement strand
CGTGGTGGTGACCACGGGTATTCGAGCCGTCGTACTCCGTCCCCTGAAGGGGACTCCGCGCTCGATGCTCGCGGTGCTCGCCTCGCTTGGCCGGATGGGCCGTGGTGGTGACCACGGGTGTTCGAGCCGTCGTACTCCGCCCCCGGAAGGCAACTCCGCGCTCGATGCTCGCGGCGCTCACCTCGCTTGGCCGGATGGGCCGTGGTCGTTACCACGGGTGTTCGAGCCTTCGGCAAGGGCGATTCGCTCGTCTCTGTCTGCACGTCGCCACAGCGCCCTTTCACGACCGATACCGCGGGCGACCTCGATGCCGCCGGCTTGACCCGAGTCTGGATGCTGCAGTAGCATTTCTGCCTTAGGGCATGTAGCGCCCGGGTCTCTTCACCAAAACACCTCCAAGAATCAGGACGGAAGTCATGGCCAAGATTCGCCAAGTTCAGCTCGTCGGCGGCAAGATTCGCGAAATGCGCAAGGAGCGCCGGCTGACCCAGAGCGAGCTCGCTTCGCGCATTGGAGTCCAGCAGTCGGACCTGTCGCGTATGGAAAAGGGCGAGTACCGGGTGAGCCTGGACACGCTGTTCAAGATTCTCGCGGAATTCGACGTAGGTATCGGCGAGTTCTTCGACGAGGTTGCGCGTACGACCTTCACTCCGCACGACGTCCAGCTGATCCGCGACGTTCGCTCCCTGCCCGAGCAGGACCAGCAGGAGATCGAAGAGTTCATCGGCTTCAAGCGCGACCGTTCTCACAAGACCGAGCCGGCGAAAAAGGCCAAGTGACCCATGACTTCAGACGATTCCGCCGCGTCGCGCGGGCAGCAGCTCCTCGACGAGGCGATCGAACAGTCGCGTAGCGGCGACTTCTCCCATGCCCTGTCCGGCTTCGACCAGGCGATGACCTGGGCCATCGAGCGCGGCGAATCCGACCTCTGGGACCGCGCTTTCTGCGGTCGCTGCGCCATCACCATCGAGTCCGGCGACCGCGACTCCGTCTCCGAGCTCCGGCAGATCGTGCTGCGCAGCGCCAGCCAGGAGAACGGCTTCCTCGCCTCCTACAACATCGCCCGCGCCTACGAGCTCGACCGCGACTACGAGCGCGCACTCTTCTACGCCGGCATCGCTCGCGATCGCTGCCAGAAGCTCCAGCGCCGCGACTGGCTCGCTTGGAGCAGTAACCAGACCGGCAACCTGCTCCTCGCCGAGAGCCACTTCGAGGAAGCCTGCTCGGAGTACGAGACCGCGCTTCAGCTGATGCCCCACGAAACGACCGTCGATCGCGCACTGCTGCTCGACAACCTGGGCTACTGCAGGATCGTTCAGGGGCGCATCAAAGAAGGCTTCACGCTGCTCTACAACTCGCTGCGCACGATCAACCGCTTCGGCGCCGAGAGATATCAGGTCGGTCCCAGACTCTCCCTCTGCTACGCGCACCTCGACATCGAACGCTACGACGACGCACTTCGTCACGGCCTCAAGGCGCTCGAGATCGCCGCTGAGGCGTCCGACGACAACGGCATCAAGTACGCACACTTCCTGCTCGGCGAGACGTACAACCAGATGGGCGACACCGAGCTCGCCCGCGGCTTCTTCTCGCGTCTCCAGCAGCGCTACTTCCCCGATGCGGCGCACGTCCCCGAGCTGCTCCTCGCGATCGACGTTCGTCAGTTGATCAACCTCAAAGCCTGATCGTGATGCCCCAGAAAACACTTCGTCCCTCGGGACTCGTCGCTCTTCTGCTCCTGCTGCTGGCGAGCTTTGCGGCACCGACCTTCGCCGAGATCGAGAGCTTCGGCGAAGACGGCGAGCTCTATCGCGTGCTGGTGGGTCGCTACGGCAATCTCTTCGGCGAGGCCGACCCGAGCCCGGGCACCGCCGACGACACGGTCGTCATGATCCTCGAGGTGACGACGCCGGAAGGCAAGCGCACGCGACATCTCGTCCCGGGTACGGACGGGAGCGACGTCGAGTTGACGCCGTCGCTGACGCACGACGCGGGTCAGACCTTTCTCCTTTGGGGGAGCCGTCTGAACGGCAGCACCAAGATGAACGTCGTGGGCTTCGACGGCGAAACCTGGACCGAGACGATCGAAGTCTCCGGAGACCCCGTCGCGTTCAAGGGACCGCCGCGCGTCGCCGTGACTCGGGATGCCTTCGGACTCGCGGCGAGCCCCAGCCAGCGCACCATCCTCCACCTCGTCTGGTGGGAGCAGCGCGAGACCGCCGTCATCGTCTTCTATTCGCCGATCACGCTGATCGACGGTGAGTTCATCGGCAGCAACCCGGTCATCGCACTGAATCAGTTCGAGGTCGAGGCACCGGAGGGAGAGGAAGGCGTGATCCAGGCGGATCACCGCAACCTGGCCCTCTACCGGGCAGCCAGCATCGACCTCGGCCCGGATGGGCGGACGGTCGTCGTCGGGCTTCCTCAGTTCGAGCAGCAGCGCATCCAGACCCTGCGGCTGCACGTCATGCCCGCTTCTCTCAACGTCCTGGCCGACGAGGTGCGCTCACACATCATCGGTGCCGGCCGCGGCTACCGGGCTTCGATCCTCGGTCTCGGTGACGAGGTGCGCTCGCACATCATCGGCGCCGGCGTCAGCCTCCACGGCGGCGTGCTGCAGTACATCGCCGAAGAGGTGTACTTCGAGATTCTCGATCACGGCGCAACCTACGATCCCGAAGACCTCGAGTCGATCGCTCACCGCGCCTGGCTGACCGCCTTGGAGTCGGGTGGTTCGCTCCTCAGCGGAACCGAGTTCGACGGTCTGCCCTGCAGCCTGCTGCACATCGCGGCGGACTCGGAGGGACGCTCACAGCATCAGGTCGAGGTCTGCCTGATGTCGGACCGTCCCGTGCCGACGACCGGTGAGGGCGCACACCAGCTCCTCATCTCGGAGAGTGGCCGCGAGGCCCTCATCATCTGGGAAGACGAAGAAGGCAACGTGCACTACATCGAGAGCAACGGCGCCGACAGCTGGACAGAAGAGCAGATCCTCACGATCGGCACGACGCTCAGCGCCGAGCGTGCCCTCCGCGTGCTCGCGCTGCAGGCTCGCAACCGCTGAGCCTCAGCCGAGCCCGCGCCTGAACTGTCGTCTGAGCTCCTCGAGAGCCGCCTCGAGCGGGCCGCGCAGCTCGACGTGCGCGACCGGACGCTGCCGCTGCGACAGCACCTCGACGTCACCGAGCGCCTGAGAGTTGTGGACCTGAGCGAGCGTGGCTGTGCGGCCTGGAATCGCTCGGTCCTCGGCAGACGCAGCAGACAGAGCGAGAACACGACCCTGCGGCGGCCCTCCCTTGTGGACCTGCCCCGTCGAGTGCAGGTACCGAGGCCCGAAACCGCTGCAGGTGGCCCAGCTCCGCTGCTCGATGACCAGGGAGCGCAGGGAGCGCAGGGTGCCGCGAGCGATCGGCGACATCGGCAGATAGGCGAGGATCGCGAGGTACGTGCCGTTCTCCGACGTCTCTTCGAGCAGTCCCGCGAAGGCCGAGGCCAGGTCGTCTCCCGTCGTCGCGCTGAGCAGGTGGACCGGTGGGTCTCGTGGCGGCTCGGCTGGAGCGTCGAGCTGTTCGACGAGACGTCGCGTCACGACTTTGGCCGCCTCGACGTCGGGCTGGTCGAACGGGTTGAGACCGAGTTCGGCGCCAACGACCGCCGTTGCGATCTGCCACCGGTAGAGCTCGGCTCCGAGCGCCGACGCTTCAGGCAGCTCGATCTCGACGCGAGGTTCTTCCACTCCCTCAGCATCGTCCTCGATCGGCTCTCCGGCGATCGCCAACCGCACGAGCAGCCGATCGTCGCCGAGCTCGGTCGCCGGCTCGCCGTCCACCGGCACCAAGCCGGCGCCGCCCTTGCCCGTCGACTCTGCGAGAAGCTGCTCGAGCCACGTACCGAAGCTGCCCAGCCCAGAGCTGGTGCGCAGGGTCACCTTGTTGCGACCGGACTCGTGCGCAGCGGCGAGCACCAAGCCGAGACGGACGGCGTCGTCCAGAGCACTCTCGAGAACCTCGAGAGCCGGGGCGATCAGCGTCTCGGGATCGATCCCCAGAGCCGCAGCCGGCACCAGGCCGAAGGGTGAAAGCACCGAGAATCGCCCGCCGATCTCCCGGTCGCCGAGGAAGACGTGGCCGAAACCATCGCCGCGCGCTCGCTCCTCGAAGGCGGAGCCAGGATCCGTAATGGCGACGAAGTGCGCACCGCACCCCTCGCCCAAACTGCGCGAGAAGCGCTCCCAGAAGAGCTCGAGCAGGACGGCCGTCTCGAGCGTCGAGCCGGATTTGCTCGCCGCGATGACGAGGGTGGTCGCCGGATCGATGGTGTCCAGAGTCGACCCCACCGACTCGGGGTTCGTCGTATCGAGAACGACCAGACGGCGCTGCGCCTGGGACTGCAGCGTCTGGAAGACCACTTCGGAACCGAGACTCGAGCCGCCCATGCCGAGAAGAACGACCGTCTCGATCCCGACCAGGTCTCCCGCGGAGAGGGACTCGCGAAAGGCGGCCAGGCCGTCCACGGCGGCCGTCGGGCGGAGCCAGCCCAGCCAGCGGCTCTCGTCCGCTCCGCTGAACAGCTCCGCGTCCTTGGCCAGCAGTCGGCGGGTGCCGTCGCGCTGCTGCCAGCGCTCGGCCCGCTGCGCGAGGTCCGACTCCAGAGAGCCAAGGAACAAACGTGTCTTCGGCAGCGTTCTCATGATGCGACGATAGCAGCCGAAAGCCCCCTCCCTCGGCGCTTTCCCGACCCTGAAAACACTGAAACTGCTGTGCTACCTTGACCGATATGAACGCTTTCGACCCCATCGACCCGCCTCCGAATCGGCGTACCTCCTGGCCGCTTCGCGCTCTCGTTCTCGCGCCCCTCGTCCTGGCCGCCTTCTGGGCCGGCAGCGCCTGGCGCCTCAGCTCCGATGCCGACGTCTCCCCACCCTCCGAGGCCTCTCTGGAACGAGCTCCGGCAGCGGAGACCGCGCCCGCGACGCGCCGAGCGGCGGCAGCGCCTTCCGCGGCCGAGGCGGACATGAGCTCGCTCTGGAGCGTCGAGCAGGCGACGGTCGAGCTGTTCAAGACGGCGTCGCCCTCAGTCGTGTACATCACGACGCTACAAAACAGCCGCAACCGCTTCAGCGGCCGCGTCTACCAGACCCAGGCCGGCGCCGGCTCCGGCTTTGTCTGGGACCGCGACGGCCATATCGTGACGAACTACCACGTCGTACGAGGCGTCGTCGCCAGCCTCGCGAGTCGACGCGGAGGTCGTTCGCGAGTTCCCGTGCAGGTCGCCCAGGTCACCCTGTTCGATCAGACGGCCCACGAGGCGGAGATCGTCGGCATCGCGCCGGAGAAAGACCTGGCCGTGCTCAAGATCGATCCGAAGGGCCTCGAGCTCGAGCCGCTGCCGGTCGGCGACTCGGTCTCGCTGCAGGTGGGCCAGTCCGTCTTCGCCATTGGCAACCCCTTCGGACTCGACTACACGCTGACGACCGGAGTCGTCTCGGCGCTCGGGCGCGAGATCGAAGGTCTCGACCGCACGCCGATCCGCGACGTCGTGCAGACGGACGCGGCGATCAACCCGGGCAACTCGGGCGGCCCGCTGCTCGACAGCCGCGGCCGCCTCATCGGCGTGAACACCCAGATCTACAGCCCGAGCGGCGCGTCAGCCGGCATCGGCTTCTCCATCCCTGTCGATACGGTGAGCTGGGTCGTTCCCGACCTGATCGAGCACGGCCGCGTCATCCGCCCCGTTCTCGGCATCGAGACCGATCCGGCGCTACAGCGTCGCGTTGGCCTGAGCGAAGGCATTCTGGTCCGCAACGTCACTCCCGGATCCGGCGCGGAAGACGCGGGTCTGAGAGGGCTCTACCAGGACCGCAGTGGTCGCTGGCAGATCGGCGACATCATCCTCGCGATCGGCGACGAGAAGGTGAACAGCACACAGGAGCTTCGGCTCGCTCTCGAGAGCTTCTCCGTCGGCGACGAGATCACCGTGCGCATCCTCCGAGACTCCGAGCAGACCGAGGTCAAGGTCCGCCTGGGAGACATGCGCTGAGCCTCGTCGGACGCCGCAAATCGCTTGACGATTCGCGTCGAGTGACGGTACTGTCTTAGGCCGTCTGGGATGTCGTCTAACGGTAGGACATGCGACTCTGGATCGTAGAATCGGGGTTCGAATCCCTGCATCCCAACCAGCTTCTCGCTTGCGCTCGGCGCAGGTTGGGACGCAGGGCTCTCGCTGACGGTTCCAACGCAAAGCGTTGGAACGGATCGACGAATCCCACGACCAAAGGACCGCGGCTGACGGCGCTCGCTGCGCTTGCGCCTGGGGCCTGATCACGACTCGCTTGCGCTCGGCGCAGCTTGGGATGCAGCGCTCTCGCTGACGGTTCCAACGCAAAGCGTTGGAACGGATCGACGAATCCCGCGACCAAAGGACCGCGGCTGACGGCGCTCGCTCTGCTCGCGCCACGAGGGGGAGATCGCGGCTCGCTACCGCTCGGTCGCTGAACTCTATGGGGGCGGCTCTCGCTGCGCTCGCGCCTCCAACTTACCTTTGATCTCTGAGCCGATGGTAGACGAGCGCGCTCCCCACACTGCCTCATCCCAGGAGCGCAGCGACGTGGGCGGCCTGCAGTCCGTGCCCCAACAGACGGAGTGGCACCAGCTACAAGCCGAGTCCTCCCCGCGGAACGCGGAGAGCGAGCCCCCGAATCGAACCTATCGGAAGCGGTCCGAGTCGCAACGATCCACCGCAGCAGCCCTCAACCCCTGCGTCATCGCGAGGAGCAGCAGCTGAGCTCGCGCAGCAGAGTTCAGCTGCTCGACGCGGCGATCTCGTCAAAGTCCGCGCCCCAGAGTGGTGGGAAGCCGGAGCCCGCGGCGCCCACCGCCCTCAGCGCGACGGCGCCCCCGTCAGTTCCTTCAGCAGATCGAACCAGTAGTCGAGCCCGAAGTAGAAGGCCTTCACCGGCACCCGCTCG
>JBCCLJ010000295.1:0-7026 GCA_039026915.1 Acidobacteriota bacterium | reverse complement strand
GGACATCCTCGACTGGCCGCGGCGTCTCGCCCGAGCTCAGCACGGCAAGGGTGGCGCCGCCCTTCCGGATCGCATCGAGGATGCGCTCCTCGGGCGTCCACTTGTGGAGCACGACCGGCAGTTTCTCCTGTTGCAGGCGCTCCTCGAGCTGATGCAGGTCTTCCTCGAGCCAGTCGGCGTCCTGCTTCACTTCGTAGCCGTCGACGAAGAGAGAGAAGTCCGCGGTCAGGTAGACGAACTCGTCGGCCAGCGCCAGGACGGCAGCGTTCTCGACCCGCGCGAACTTCGCGTCGTACTCGGCCTTCAGGGCGAGCAGCGTTCTCTTGAGCTGCAGCCGGTTCTCTTCGATGACCCCGGCCTGCTCGGGAAAGAGACGAAGGAGGTCTGCGGCCACGATGTCGGCCGAGCGAGTGACGTTGGTCACACTCAACCAGAAGTGCGGCGACACGGCGCCGTCGGCGGTGCGGATGACGCTGACGCCTTCCTTCGCGCCGCCCCAGTAGGCCGTGGCGTCAACCGGCACCACGCGAACGTTGGCCGCTCGCACGAAGGGGTAGAGCGGGTCTCCCTCCCAGAGCTGCGCCATGCCGACGACCGCCGTGGCCGACTGCAGATCCTCGGCAAAGTTCGCGCCGCGCGCTTTGAAGTAGCTCGCCTGGGTGGAGAGTCCTCGCGGGCGCGGCGGCACGTTCTGGACGACGACGCCGGTGTCCCGCAGCAGGAGGGCAGTGAGCGAGTAGAGCGGCGCCACGCTGGTGAGGACGACCGGAGCGGACGAAGCGTTGCCCTGGGGTTCGCTCTGGGCGAGGCCCGCGGTGCTGAACAGCAGAGAGCAGGCCGCGGCCCAGCCCGCTGCAGCTCTCCCGGCCCCCGAGAGGCGCAACTTCATCGGCCCAGCCTGACGCGAACGCTGCGGATCAGCGTGGTGAGCACGAAGATCGCGGCGGCGCACATGACGATGGCGCCGCCGGACGGCAGCGGCAGATCGAACTGCATCGGGATGAGCACGCCGGCGACCGCGCTGACCGTGGCGATCAGCATGCTGAGCCAGACGAAGCCGCGCATCGAGTTGACGACGTTCCTCGCGGCCGCGGCCGGAATGAGAAGGAGCGCCTCGACGAGCACGGCGCCGACGATCTTGAGGCACGCGACCGTGATCAGAGTGATCATGATGACGAAGACGTAGTCGAGCTGTTTGACCGGGACGCCTCGGGCGCGCGCCAGATCCGCGTTGACGCTGCCGAGGAGCATCCGGTTGAACAGCGGCGCGCCGGCGAGCACGACGAGTGCCGCGACGACGAGGAGTACGTTGATGTCGGTGTCGCTGACCGTGAGCACCGATCCGAAGAGAACGGCTTCGAGGATGTGCGTGTTGACCTGCGCCGAAACGAAGAGAAGCAGCGACGCACCCACCGCGAGCGAGATGGCCAGGAAGACGCCGATCAGCGTGTCGGACGAGAGCTGCGTCTGGTTCCTCGTGTAGTTGAGCACGATCGCGAAGAGGAGGCAGAACGAAAACATCGAGACGTACGGCTCGGTGTAGGACTCCCCGACCAGCACGCCGATGGCGACGCCCGTCATCGCGGCGTTGCCGACGGCCTGAGAGAAGAACGCCATGCGCTTGACGACGACCATCGTGCCGACGGCGCCGAGCAGCGGACCGATGATCAGTGCGCAGAGGAGTGCATTGATTACGAACGCGTAGTTGAAAGCCAGCGGCAGGTCGCCCGCAGCCGCCAAGCCCTGAAGCCACTCTCTCAGCGTTTCGTAAAGAGCGCTCATCGCCGCGTCCTTCCGGTTCCGAAGAGCAGATCGGGGGTGAGCTGTTCCGCGATGTCCTGGGTCTTGCCGGTGAAGAGCACGCCGCCGCCGATCGCGCTGACCTCGTCGGCGACCTCGCGAACGGTGGGCAGATCGTGCTCGATCCAGAGCACCGTCACCCCCTGCTCGGCCAGCTCCCGAACGCGCTGTGTGACCATCTCGGCGCCTTCTTCATCGATGCCGGCGAGCGGCTCGTCCAGCACCAGCAGCCCGGGGCTGGGCAGCAGCGCCTGAGCAAAGAGCGCGCGCTGTCGTTCGCCCCCGGAGAGCGCGCCGAGCACTCGGGTCGCTTTCGCCTCCATCCCGACGAGCGCGAGCGTGCTCTCGATGTTCGAGCGAGCCTCGCTTGCCGGTCCCAGGAACACCGGCCGTCGGCGCTGTGCGCTCAGGGTCATGAGGTCGAGCACCGTGATCGGCAGGTTGCTGTCGAACTCGAGCCGCTGGGGGACGTAGCCGATCGTCTCGTTCTCCTGCCAGGCGACTTCGATCTTCCCGGCGTGCGGCATCTGCCCGAGGATGCATCGCACCAGGCAGGTCTTACCGCCGCCGTTGGGGCCGACGAGGCAGTGGATGGCGCCGGGGGTGATCCCGAGAGATACGTCGGCGAGGATCTCCGTCCCGCCCAGCGTCAGCGACACGTCCTCGAGCTCGATCCCCGGCCCGGCCGCGCCGATGCTCTGCTCGCTCACTGCTCGGTCTCGTTGCCGCGCCGCACGGCCGCGACGAGCGTTTCCAGGTTGCTGCGCATCTCTTCCTCGAAGAGGTCCTTTGCGTACGTGCCGTCCGACATGTGCGAGAACGAGAACATCTCGACCCCCGTCGCGTCGCGGATCGTCTGGGCGAGCTTGCTCGTGAAGTACTTCTCGGCGAAGAGGACGGAGACGCCGGTCGCCTGGATCTCGTCGATCGTCTTGGCCAGCTGACGAGCCGTCGGCTGGACGCCGTGGCGCGGTTCGATGACGGCCGCCACGCTGAGACCGAACTCCTGCATCAGATAGCCGTAGGCGCCGTGCATCGTTGCGCAGCGAAAGGAGGAGACGTCGACGTCGGTGAGCTGCGCCATGAAGTCCGCGCGCATGCGCCTCAGCTTGAGTGCGTAGGCGCGCGCGTTGCGTCGGTAGGCGTCTGCGTTGGCGGCGTCGATCTCGCCCAGGGCCTTGGCGATCGTGTAGATCTGCTGGATCGCCGCCGTCGTCGAGATGAAGGTGTGCGGGTTGACGACCTTGGCGTCGCCGCCGCCGGCCACCGGAATGAGTGCCACGCCGTCGTTGGCGTAGATGAGTCGCAGGTCGTCTTGGCGTCCGGCGGCGTTGAGGATGTCGAAGGCCCACTCGTCGTGGCCAATGCCGTTGACCACGAGCACGTCCATCGTGAGGACCCGCTTCATGTCCTCGGGCCTCGGCGTGTAGTTGTGCGGGTTGTTGCCGGCGTCGATGAGCGGCACGACCGACGCCAGGTCCTCGACGATGTTGGTGACGAAGCTGTAGTACGGATGCAGTGTGATGCCGATGCGCAGCTTCTCTGCCTGCGCGCCCGACGCTGCCAGGAACAGCAGAAACCAGAGAGCCCAAGGTCGCATCACCCGGACCTCAGCCGTTCCAGTTCCATGGCGCCCGTGTAGGGCACCACCTCGCGCCATCCGTCGAGGATGAGCGAGTCGCGCTTGACGGCCTTCGGCATCGGGGCCGCCGCATCGGTGTGCGTCCAGATCTGGGCAATGTTGGTGTAACTCGCTCCCTTGTGTGCGTGAGTGAGCACCAGCAGATAGGCGCTCTGCCCTGGAATCGTGCCGTTGTTGCCGAAGTACACCGTCGCACCCTCGAAGGTGAAGGTCGCCGCGCGCTGCCACTGCACGTTGCCGTTCTGCGCGGCGGCTGCGTCCCTGGGGAAGGGCGGCACGACGTAGTAGGTCTCGAGCTGTTCGATCGTCGGCCAGTGCACCTGGGTGGTGTCTCCGCCGCTGTAGGCGAGCATGTCGTTGTGGAGCCACCAGAGCTCGTCGCTGGCGGTGAGCAGGGCGTTGTAGATCGCCTGGTCGGGCCCGCTGAGATCGTGAAAGGCGCTGATCTGCCAGTCGTGCAGCCGCTCCACCGGCTCACTGGAGCGGCGCGCAAAGACGAGACCCGCGGCCAGAGAGAGGATCAACAGCGCGGCGACGAACACCGCCACCGTTTCACGAGAGCTCTCGGTGGGAGCGACCAGCTCAGCTTGGGTCAATCAGCCGCTCCGACGTCTTTGGCCTCGAGCCAGAGCACCGCGTCCTGGGAGAGCGGCTTGCCTTCGTGCGTCTTCACCGGGCCGACGTCCAGCGCGCAGATGCCCCACCAGCCGGCCCGCGGCAGCGCGACCGAGAACTCCCCATCGGCGCCGGCGCGCAGGCTCAGGTTGCCGTAGGAAGGGTGGGGCAGCTCGACGTGAGCTCCGGGCTCGAAGCCGGGCTTGCTCTCGTCGATGTCGTAGTTGAGGTACTCGATCTCGATCTCGGCAAACGGCACCGGCTTGCCTTCGCTCAGCACGATCCCCCGGAAGAGGCCACCCGTCCAGTTTGCGTAGGGCTTGCTCAGCGGCTGAATCTCGGCCGGCAGGTTCTGCACCTCGGCCCAGTTCCCGGGCACTCCCCCCACGTTCAGGATCGTGCGCGTGAACTGCTGGATGTACTTGTCTTCCTCCGCCTCGTAGTAGGGAGCGGCCTCCAGGACGAAGACGTAGTCCCCCATGGAACGCGTGAGATTGCGCGGCAGCGTGGCGCGATAGCCGACGCTCTCGTTCTTGATCCCGCTCCAGGTGACCTTCTCCAGAAACTCGGCCAAATCGGTGCGTTTGACCTCGCCTTCGTCGCCGCGCTGGCTGAGCACGTAAAACGCCAGCGGTTCGCCCATGTCCATGTCGGGTCCGCCGTAGACGGGGTGCGAGAACGCCATGGTCAACGTCGTGGGCTTGCCCCGAACGCGGCTCAGGTCCTCCGTGAAGAGGATCTGAAAGTGAGCTTGCGCGCTGAACGCAACGAGTGCGAGGAAGGCCCCGCCGGCGAGGCTTCTGCGAAACATCATGAAGTCGATTCCCGTGGTTTGGCCGCAGCGCTACTCGATCTCACCGCCGAAGAGCACCACGACGTGGTTGCTGCCGGCATCGAAGATGACGTGGTAGTCGAAGTCGGGTTCCTCGAAGGTGAACTGTGCGTCGTCGTCCAGCTTGCCCTTGAGCACGACGCGGTCGATCTCGTCGATGATGCGGATCTCCACACCGGCAGCCGAAGCGCCGTCCGAGAAGCCGCCTTCGCAGGTGATCGTACCGTCGTCGTTCTTGTAGCAGTCCAGTAGTGGCGTATGTGCTGCGGCGCTGACGGCGAAGAGGCAGCCAACACCAGAGGCGATCCTGAGCAAGGTCGAACGCATCGTACTTCCTCGTGGTTTGGAGTTTCCTGGGGCACAAGGCTTTGTGCCGCTTCGCCCATGAATCTAAGCCAACGACTTCGAATCAAAATACGTAGATTCACGCAGCTTTCGGCGAGGCTGGATGCCTCCATCCAGTCTAACGCTGCAGAGGCACCTCGCCTTCCGACACTCACCATGGAGTCGTTGCTGGGCGGGCCGCTCCGAGGCGAGCAGGACTTCCGGGGCGAAGGGTTCGGCGTTGGCCGGTCGCCCACAGAGTTGGGTACCAGAGTTTGGAACCGGGCGACGGCGAGTTCTCCTGGGAGACCCGGGCACAGTTCAGATCGTTGGGTCGCCAGCCGAGGACAGGGCGGGTTCGCGGTCAGGGACTCGACCGGCCCGCGACACAACTGCTGCGGTTGGCGAGGCGGCGTCTCCTTCCTTGGAGTGATGCCTCACCGCGTCTTGCTCCCGATGAGTCTCTCGACGGCGCCGCGTTCTTCACCCGCACCTAGGGAAGCCAGGAGCCAAGGGCCGAGGAAGTGAGTCTTGGAGGGAGCCGGGAGATGAGCCCGGAGATGAGCCCGGAGATGAGAGGCATCGTCCAGGCGCACGTGCAAGTCGTAAGCGACGTCCTTTGGCGCCCGTGAGGTGTCGGCGAGAGGCGATTGGATCGCGACGGTATTCCTGATCTGCCCTACAAGTCGGGGAACAGCAAGTCGGCGTCGGGCTAGGATCGCTCCGGTGCACTAACTCAGGGCCCCACCGGAACTCTGAGCTGGGCGTCAATGGAAAGAGCTGCGGCGTCGACCGGAAACATGGTCGAGATCGCTACAAGACAGACAAGAGCTCTGTCCTCAGCAAAGACGCTCCACACGGCGGCAGGGGAAGGGCAGCGGGTCAAGGAACTCTGTCCCTCTCGATGCTAGTGGCCGGAGAAGTTGTGGTGTGAATCTCGGCGAAGCAGAGCGCAGATTGGCGAATCCTGAGGTTGGCGACGATCCCTACAAGTTGCTACTGCTCCTCGGGCGTGAGGGCGGCCCTCGCTACCGAAGGACAGTCGAGAGCTTCTTACAATGCGAAGACGACCCCATGCTCGCTAGGTTGGCACTTCTCATTCTCTGTCGCTACTGGAGCATGTACGATGAATACAGGAGCGAGATTCTCCAGTTCTCGCGGGGAGTCGTCTGGGATGATGAGGATGATGTAAGAGTTCTGGCCCTCGCCTGTGCTGGACACCTCGGCCGTGAAGGAGATGTCGAGGCACTAAGGCTGCTGGCACGCGTCTTTCGTCAGGCGAGTGAGTCCTGGGTGATTCGAGACATTGCATACCGTGCGCTTGAGACGGCCTTCGGAAGGGACAGCTCTGAACAGCCGCCGGCCTCTAGGAGACTTACATCAGACGATCTCGACCCGGAGGTAGTCGCATGGGCGGTCTCCCTTGTGTCTGACGATGGCCGGCCATAGAGATCGAGGCGCTCGAAAGTGCCTCAAGAGTGCTGCCTCGAAAGTGCCAGGTGATTTTCTAGAGGAGGGAGCGAGCTGGCACTTGCAGCGCTGAGCGCTTCCTCTTGCTGGCCACCTCAGCGACGTTCGTCACCAGCTGGCGGCCTTGCCGGCTACTTCCTGGCGTTTTCGCGTGGCTCGAACGAGGCTCTGCCCCGAAGCTTCGTGGCCTCGAGGCGTCCTAGCGTTCTGATGAGCTGACCGGGCTGTCGCTAGCCGTCGGGAACGACACTCTCGGCAACGTAGGGCAGGCCGGGCGGAAAGCAGCCTTGCGGAAAGCATGCCTCTCTTCCGTTGCGCAGCGCATCCGACGCGGCAAGGAAGG
>JBCCLJ010000294.1:0-7054 GCA_039026915.1 Acidobacteriota bacterium | reverse complement strand
TTCTTCTTCTCGTATTCCTTCTCGAGAACCGCCTTGCGCGACAGCACGATGTTGTTACGGCGGCGGTCCAGGCTGATCACCTTGAACTCGAGCTCCGCGCCCTTGAGCGACTCGAGGTTCTTGACCGGCTTGATGTCGACGTAACAACATCGTGCTGTCGCGCAAGGCGGTTCTCGAGAAGGAATACGAGAAGAAGAAGAAGGAGACCCTCGGTCTGCTCAAGGAAGGCGTCGAACTCGACGGCGTGGTCAAGAACATCACCGACTACGGTGTGTTCATCGACCTCGGCGGCATCGACGGTCTGCTGCACATCACGGACATCTCCTGGGGTCGGGTGAACCACCCCAGCGAGCACTTCGCGGTGGGCGACGAGACGAAGATCGTCGTGCTCAAGTTCGATCCGGAGACCGAGCGTGTCTCCCTCGGCTACAAGCAGCGCTTCGACGACCCGTGGATGCTGGTCGACAAGAAGTACCCGCTCGGCAGTCGCGTCGACGGCAAGGTCGTCAGCCTGGTCGACTACGGAGCCTTCGTCGAGATCGAAGAGGGCGTCGAGGGCCTGATCCACGTCAGCGAGATGTCGTGGACCAAGAAGGTCGTGACGCCGTCCAAGATCCTCAGCGTGGGCGACACCGTTCAGGCGATCGTCTCCGAGCTCGACATGAAGCAGCGTCGCATCAGCCTGTCGCTGCGTCAGACCGAGTCGAACCCGTGGGAGGAGCTGGCTCAGCGCTTCCCGGTGGGTACGATCGTCGACGGCAAGGTGCGCAACCTCACCGAGTTCGGTGCCTTCGTCGAAATCACCGACGACATTGACGGTCTGATCCATGTTTCGGACATGAGTTGGACCAAGCGAGTCAAGCATCCGAGCGAGGTGCTGGAGAAGGGCGACGACGTTCGTGCCCGCATCACGAACATCGACACTTCGAATCAGCGCGTCTCGCTGTCGATCAAGGAGTTCCTGCCCAACGAGTGGCAGGACTTCATGGATCGCCACAACGTCGGTGATCCGGTGGAAGGCCGCGTGGTGAACGTCACCGACTTCGGTCTCTTCATCGACATCTACGACGGTCTCGAAGGCTTGGCGCACGTCAGCGAGATCGACATTCCGGCGGGCAAGCTGGAAGATCACTACTCGGTCGGAGAGTTCGTGCGCGCGCGCATCCTGCGCATCGAGGACGACGAGAAGAAGGTGGGTCTCACCATGCGTGGTGTGGACTCACTGACGGCCGACGAGATCGCCGAGCTGGAAGCTGCGGCCGCCAGTGTCGCTGCGGAAGCGGCGGCGGCCGCTGCGGAGTCGGAGGAGTCCGAGACCGCAGACGAGGAGGCCCCTGGGGAGGAGGTCTCTGCTGAGGCAGACTCCGAGGACGTCGCGGCAAGCGACTCCGAGGACGCCGTCAGCGAAGAAGAGTGAGTTTGGGAAGTCGCCGCTCCTCGTGAGCGGCGGCTTCTTCGCCACAATCGTGGCAGGTGCTCTCGAACATGTTTTGGATTGTGATCAACTGAAAACCTGCTGGAGGCCTTCGGGTCTCGTTGGATCGAGGGAGAATCCGACTTGGAACAAGACCTGACTAGATCGGTTCGCGCTGGAATGACCAAGGCGGAGCTCGTCGATCACGTAGCTCGCTCGACGAGCTTGACCAAGAAGCACGCCGAGCAGATCGTCAATACGGTCTTCGAGAGCATCGTCGACTCCCTCAAGGGCGGCGAGAAGATAGAGCTTCGCGGCTTCGGCAGCTTCCGCATCCGAGAGCGCGGTTCACGCATCGGGCGCAATCCGAAGACGGGCGATCGCGTTGCGGTTCCTTCCAAGAAGATTCCCTACTTCAAGCCGGGCAAGCAGCTCAAAGAGCTTCTGAACGAAGACCACTGAGCTTCTCCAACGCTGCCGGCGGCGCTCGGGCGTCGCTCGTGAAGTGCTGTTACCGGGTAAGACCGGCCTCGAACCCATGAAGACCCAGGCTGAGCCTCAAAGCCCTTCGCCCACCGTCTCGGCCAAGACCGTAGCTGCCTGCGTCGCGGCGTGGTTGGTTCCCGGCTCGGGGCATTTGATTCTGGGTCGCGTGCCGCGCGCGGCGATCTTCTTCGTGCTGATCCTGTTCTGCGCCTTTGTGGGTGTGCAGCTCGAGGGCAAGCTCTTCGTTCCCCAGGAAAACGCGCCGCTCAGTCGGCTCGGTACGCTGGGCTCGATGGGAATGGGCGTTCCTTACTTCGTCCTTCGCTATGCCATCGAGTACGAAGGCAACCTCAAGTCCGCTTCGTACGAGTACGGTAGCGCCTTCCTGCTGACGGCGGGGCTGATGAACCTCATGGTCATCCTCGACGTGTGGGACATCGGTCGCGGCACCAAGGACTGAACTGTGCCGAGCCACTTTCTGTACATGACGCTCTATGCGCTGCTCGTCAGCGTCTTCTTCGCCGTGCTCTGGCGGAGGGATCGGCGGGAACAGCTGAGGCTCTTCCTGCAGATCTTCCTGGGCATGGTCGGCGGGGGATTGCTCGTCGCCTGGCTCATGTATCCGTTTCCGTTCGGTCCGCCGGCACCCCTGCTCTGACCCGCTGACATGGCGCGTGCTAGGGCGTCCGCGGGGCGAGACAACCTGCTGATCGTTGCGGGAGAGGCCTCCGGGGACCTTCACGGCGCTCACCTGCTGGCAGAGTTGAAGCGCCTCGGCGTCGACGTCGAGACCTGGGGCGTGGGAGGGGACCGACTCATCGCCGAAGGCCTCCAGCCCGTTGCACACTCGGGAGACGTGGGTGTCGTCGGGTTGGCCGAGGTGTTGCGGGAGCTTCCGAAGATTCGAGGTGTCTTCAACGACCTTCTGAAGGAAGCGCAAGCACGTCGCCCGACGGGCGCCGTGCTGATCGACTTTCCCGACTTCAACCTTCGACTGGCGAAGCAGCTCAAGGCACTCGGTATCCCCGTCGTCTACTACGTCAGTCCCCAGGTCTGGGCCTGGCGTCGCGGTCGCGTGCGGACCATCGCGGAGCGGGTCGATCGCATGCTGACTCTCTTCGACTTCGAGGTCGACTTTTACCGCGAGCACGGCGTTTCGGCCGTCCATGTAGGACATCCGATCGTCGAGGAGGTTCCGGAGACTCTCCGCGCCGATCCGGCCGCTCCGCGAGACGACGTTCCGGCTCGGATCGCTCTCCTGCCCGGCTCTCGACGCAGTGAGGTCACGAGGCTCCTGCCGGTGCTCCTCCAGGCGACCGCGAGTCTGGCCCAGACTCGGAAGGTAGAGGCGGTGCTGATCGAAGCACCGACCGTTCCTCGAGCTCTGATCGAGGAGTGTCTGGCCTCGTATCCAACAGGACAGGCGAGGGTCGTTCGCAGGACCGAAGATCGTCTGGCTGCCGTCTCCGAATGCGATCTGGCTCTGTGCGCTTCCGGTACCGCGACGCTGGAGATCGGACTGCTGGAGGTGCCGATGATCGTCGTCTACCGACTTGCCTCGTTGACCTACGCCATCGCGAAGCGGCTGGTCAAAGTGGACCACGTCGCGTTGGTCAATCTGGTTCTGGGCGGACGGGTCGCTCCGGAGCTTCTCCAGGGCGAAGCGGAACCTGCATCGATCGCCGCCACCGCGGACGCTCTCTTGTCCGACGTGGGTCGCAGACGGGCCATGCAGACGCGTCTCGCCGAGCTGCGCACAGCCCTCGGGACGCCGGGTGCGAGCCAGAGGGCAGCACGCGAGGTGATCGATGCCTTTCCCTGGAGGGAGGAGGACGATGCGTAGCATGACGGGCTTCGGCCGTGGGGTCGACCAGTCGGAGTGGTGGTCCTTCACCGTCAGCGTCCGTTGTGTGAACCACCGCTTCCTCGACTTTTCACTGCGCTGTCGTGAGGCCTTTCGACCCTGGGAGAACGAGCTTCGCCGTGCTGCCGAGGAAGAGCTCTCTCGCGGCAGGATCGAGGTCACGGTCGACGCCGAACGTCGTTCCGGTTCTGAAGGCGCGATGGCCCTGGACGACGACGTTCTAGGGCGCCTCGAAGAGCTTCTCGACACGCTCGAGGATCGCCGCGGTCGCCCGGTGACCGTGACGCTGGGCGACGTCTTTCGTGTCCCTGGCCTCGTTGCCCAGGAGACCGCGCGCGAAGAAGAGGTGGACGACGCGGACAGGAAGGCTCTGCTGGCGGCGTTCGTGAAAGCAGTCGACGGTGTGCTCCGAATGCGTAAAGAAGAAGGTCAGGCGATTCAGGCTTCGCTCGGCAAAGCGCTCGAACAACTCGAGGCGGCGCTGACGGCGATCGAAAGCCGACGCGAGGAGTGGATCGAGGAGCTGTCGAGTCGGCTCGAGGCAAAGCTGCAGCGGCTCTTGGAAGACCGCGGTGTCGTCGTCGAGTCGTCGCGCTACGTGCAGGAGGCCGCTCTGCTGACCGAACGCAGTGACATCACCGAGGAGCTGGAGAGGTGGGCCGGTCACCTGGCTGCGGTTCGGCGCACGGTCGAAGAACCCGGGCCGCACGGCAAGAAGCTCGACTTCCTGGCGCAGGAGATCTTGAGGGAGATCAACACTGTCGGCTCCAAGGCCCGCGACTTGACGATCGCCGAGCGAGTCGTCGAAGCGAAGCTCGCCAGCGAGGCCCTGCGCGAGCAGATTCAGAATGTAGAGTAGCGCCGTGACGGACGGAACGACCACGGACGCAGAGCGAGCTGCAGGATCGCGCGGAGATCTCTTCATCCTCTCGGCTCCGTCCGGGACCGGCAAGACCACCATGATTCGCGCGCTGCTCGAAGGCGAGCTGTCAGGACTCCTCGAGCTTCACTTCGCGATCAGCCACACCACGCGGAAGCCCCGTGGTGGGGAAGTCGACGGTCAGGACTACCACTTCACGGATCCGGAGACCTTCCGCGAGAGGATCGCCGAAGAGCGCTTTCTCGAGTGGGCCGAGGTCCACAACAACTACTACGGCACTTCGCTCGAGGAGGTGGTTCCCTTTCTGGATCGCGGGATCGATGTGCTTCTCGACATCGACGTGCAGGGCGCCGAGCGGGTCCTCGAGCTGTGTTCGGACCCTTCAAAGGGGCCTCTCCGTACCCCCGTACACTCGGTTTTCATTCTGCCGCCGAGTCGCAGTGCTCTCCAGGAGCGCCTCTACCAGAGAGACCTCGACGACCGCGAGGAGATCGAGCGGCGACTCGCCGTGTCGCGGGCGGAGATCCAGCGTTCTCCGGACTATGAGTATGTTATCGTCAACAGAGATGCGCGCGCTGCCAGCTACGTCTTGGCGTCGATCATTCTCGAGAAGCGGCACCGCCAAATGCGAATGCGGGGCGAGGTGGAAGAGATCCTCGGCGACTTCGATTCTGGGCAAGACGAGGGGTCGATGAGCGGCTCCGGTCGCGGCGCTGCGCACGATCAGACTCAAGCTCGGGCAGACAAAGGGTAGGCCATGGACAAGATCGAAAAAATCGTCGACAGCAAGTTTCGCTTCGTGCTGGTAGCTGCAAAGCGCGCCGAACAGCTCATGCAGGGGGCTCGTCCTCGCATCGATACGGAAGCGACCAAGATCGCCAGGATCGCGATGGACGAGGTCCTCGACAGCGAGGTCACGTGGGACTACGGCCCGGCTCCCGAAGAGGAAGCCTCGCAGGAAACCGCCGAGGCGATTCCCGCCGACGACTCCGACGACGAAGCCAACTGAGAGCCGCCCTCCGTCCGCATGGGCCGCCACGCCAAGGCCTCCCACGCGCAGGCACCTCCTCTGGAAATGGCCTCGAGGGACGGAGTCCAACTCACCTCGAAGTCCCCTGAGCGACCGCTTCACCAGGAAGCTCTCCGGTGACGGGTCCTCGGGTTCTCCTTTGCGTCAGCGGCGGTATTGCCGCTTGCAAGGCGCCGATGCTGGTGCGCGAGCTACAGCGCGCAGGCGCCGAAGTACGCGTCGCCCTCACGCGCCACGCGGACCGTTTCGTTGCCCCGCTGACGCTCGAGGTACTGAGCGGCCACGCCGTGTACGGCGAGGAGTATCTGGAGCCTGGGGTCAGCGGCGAAGAACTGCACGTGACGGCCACGGCTTGGGCCGACATCCTGCTCGTGGCGCCGGCGACCGCCAACACGCTCGCGCAGCTCGCCTTGGGTCTGTCTCCGGACTTCGTGTCAACGTCGGCTCTGATGTTCGACGGCCCGATGGCCGTCGCGCCGGCCATGCACACCAAGATGTGGAGCCACGAAGCGGTTCGCGCTCGGGTCGCCGAGCTCGAAAATCGTGGTGTTTGTGTGCTCGGTCCGGTCACCGGAGCACTGGCGAACGGCGAGTCGGGAGCCGGACGGTTGATGGAGCCCGAAGAGCTCGTACCCAGACTCATGGACTGGTACAGGGAGGAGCAGGGGTACGGTGTTTTGGCGGGGCGTCGTGTGGTGATCGCCGCGGGGCCGACGCACGAGCCGCTCGATCCCGTGCGCTACCTGGGTAACCGATCGAGCGGCAAGATGGGCTTCGCACTGGCGGAGGCCGCCCGAGCGCTCGGGGCGACGGTGACACTCGTCGCGGGACCCACAGGGCTCTCCGCGGACGAGGGGATCGAGCGGATCGACGTGGTCACCGCGCTCGAGATGAAGGACGCCGTTGATCGCGCCGCGAGCCATGCCGACCTGGTGATCATGGCCGCGGCTGTGGCAGATTTCAGGCCGCGGGAGGTTTCCGGGCAGAAGATCAAGAAGACTCCCGGTTCGGACTCCGCGCCCCAGATCGAGCTGATGCGCAACCCCGACATCCTCGCCGGTCTCGCCGAGACGGCTCCCAAGGCGCTGAGGATCGGTTTTGCGGCGGAGACCGAGAACGTTTTGGAATACGCCGAAGCCAAGATGCAGCGCAAGAAGGTGCATGGGATCGTCGCCAACGACGTGTCCCGCACCGACATCGGCTTCTCGAGCGAGCACAACGAGATCATCCTCCTTCGACCGGGGCGAGAGCCGCGGCCGTTCAGCAAAGCGCAGAAGAACGCTCTCGCGCTCGACCTGCTCGCTGTTCTCGCCGAGGATCTCGCTGCCTCCCGGGAGGGGGGAGCTTGAGACGCTTGAGCGAAGCCACAGAGCTTCTCGA
>JBCCLJ010000293.1:0-7082 GCA_039026915.1 Acidobacteriota bacterium | reverse complement strand
TCGCTTTACGGGACACGGGTCCAGCGAGAAGGCACAGGAGCTGATGGACGCGACGCTCCGGGAAGGCGAGATCATGGTTTCGACGACGGAACTTCGCGGCGAAACCGTCGTACGCTTCGTCGTGATGAACCACCGCACGACCGAGGAGCAGGTTCGCCGGTCGGTCGAAGTGCTGGCTCGGACCGCCGCCGAAATCCAGGCGCAGCACGCCACGAACTCTCTCGAGAGACACTCCCCAGAGACCCTCACCCACGGATCCTGAGACTGGGACCGTCAGCGAGAATGAGCGTGACAGCACAGACCAACGTTTGGATTTCAGGCACGGGACTCTTCACTCCGAGCGAGTCCATCACCAACGAAGAGCTCGTCGACTCGTTCAACGAGTACGTGCGTCGGCACAACGAAACCCATGCCGAAGCGATTGCCGAGGGCTCCACCGAGGCTCTGACCGAGAGTTCTCCGGAGTTCATTCTCAAGGCATCCGGCATCCAACGCCGACACGTCGTCGAGAGAGAGGGCATCCTCGACCCGGACTTCATGACGCCGAGGCTCGAGGCACGCTCTGACGAGGATCCTTCGGTTCTGTGTGAGATGGGTCTGGCAGCGGCCGAAGAGGCTCTGGAGCAGGCCGGCAAGTCCGCTCGAGACGTCGACTGCGTCATCGTCGCCTGCTCGAATCTCGAACGCCCCTACCCCGCGATCTCGGTCGAGATCCAGAGCCGGCTCGGCGCTCCAGGCTTCGCCTACGACATGAACGTCGCCTGCTCGTCGGCCACCTTCGGCCTTCAGGCAGGCGTCTCGGCCCTGCAGAGTGGCGCAGCTTCCGGAGTGCTGGTCGTCAGCCCCGAGGTCTGCACAGGGCACCTCAACTTTCGCGACCGCGACAGCCACTTCATCTTCGGCGATGCGGCGACCGCGGTGTTCGTCGAGCGCTCTGACGAGCCGCCGCACCCCGGCTCCTATCTCGTTCTCGGTACGCGCCTGGTGACCCAGTTCTCGAACAACATTCGAAACAACTTCGGTTTCCTCAACCGAGCGACCCCAGAAACGGTCGGCAGCCGCGACAAGCTCTTCGTGCAGGAGGGCCGCAAGGTCTTCAAAGAGGTCGTGCCACTCGTCGTGCAGCTGATCTCCGAGCATCTCGACGAGCTCGAACTGGCTCCCGAGGATCTCAAACGACTCTGGCTCCACCAGGCGAACTCGAACATGAACGAGCTTATCGCCAGGCGCCTGCTGGGTGATGCCGCGACCCCGGACCGCGTGCCGACGATCCTCGACACCTACGCCAACACGAGTTCAGCGGGCTCGGTCATCGCCTTTCACCTCCACCGGGACGACATTGCGCCCGGCGAACGGGGCATTCTGTGTTCGTTCGGCGCGGGCTACTCCGCCGGCAGCGTCGTCGTGCAACGCGCCGCGGAAACCGACTAGCGACCGCTAGGAACGGGTCTGGCTCTGCTCCCAGAGCTCCTTGACGCGAGCGCGTACGCGGCCGAGGATCGTGTCCGGTCCCGGCGGGCCCTCGTCGAAAGAGCCGACAGGCGTCCCCAGAAGGATCTCCAGCGCGTCTTCGATGCGCCCCGTCGCGTAGATCTTGAACCGCCCGTCGCGGCAGGCTTCGATGACGTCCTGACGCAGCATCAGCCCGCGCACGCAGGCGGTCGGAATGATCGCCCCCTGCGAGGGCCCCATGCCGGCATCGGAGCAAGCGTCGAAGAAGCCTTCGATCTTCTCGTTGACACCGCCGACGGCCTGAAGGCGGCCGTGCTGATCGATGGCGCCGGTGATCGCGACACCCTGATCGATCGGCAGCCCCGACAGCGCGCTCAGCAGGCAGCAGAGCTCGGCGCCGGACGCAGAGTCTCCGTCCATGCCGCCATAGCTCTGCTCGAAAGCCAGGGAGGCCGTCAGAGTCAGCGGATGGTCGGTTCGCAGCAGCGACAGCAGCAGGCCTTCGAGGATGTGAAAGCCCTTCTGGTAGATCTTGCCGGTGAGCTCGGCCTGGCTCTCGATGTCGACGATGCCGCCGTCACCGGGACCGACCGTAGCCGTGATGCGAGCCGGCAGGCCGTACTTGATCGTGCCGGCGCGCATGACGGCGAGACCGTTGACCTGGCCGACGATCTCTCCCGAGGTCACGACATTGAACGTACCTTCCTTCAGGAGCTCCCGGTAGCGACGCGAGGGCAATGCTCCCCGGTGATGTGAGCGGGCGACCGCTTCGGCCACGTGCTGCGCACCCACCGTCTCGGCCTTGTCCTGGGTCGCAAGATAGCTGGCCTCGCGAGCCGTGTCCGCGATCACCGGCAGTTGAGACGACAGCCTTCCCGCCCGATCGCCGATACGCGAGCCGTGCTCCGCCAGAGCCCCAACGGCCGCAGCCGTGAAGTGAAGCGACTCGCCGTCCTCGACCAAACGAGCGACGACTCCGGCGTACTGACCGATGCCTGCGGGATCCCGTTCGAAGGTCGAATCGAACCAGACCTGGACCTTGAAGAGGTCCGAGAAGTTCGGGTCCGTCTTGTCGAGGTGCCGGTAGGTCGCCGTGTCGCCGACGAGAATCACGCGCACGTTGACCGGAATGGGCTCCGGCTTGAGCGACTGACTCCAGGCCGACCGACCGATCTCCGGCGGTACGATCTCGAGGTTGCCGCTGCTGAGGGTCCTTTGCAGAAGACGCCAGACGCCCGGCTCCGAGAGGACGTCTCGGGCGTCCAGAATCAGGTAACCGCCGTCCGCCTTGTAGAGCGAGCCAGCGCGAATCATGCGGTGCCCGTTGCGGCCGCCGGACTCGGGACTCCAATCGCGCTCGATGCCGCCGACGAGGTTGACGAGCGTCGGGTTGTTGTCGATGATGACTGGTCGATCCTGACCGTAGGCCCGCTCCTCGAGAAGGCGAACGTCGTACACCGCCTGAGCGTCGAAGTCCTTCACGTTGCTTCCGTCGAGGCGGTTCTCGACGACGTCGTCGACGAGCTCTTCGAGGAAGACGCGAACGTCGTCGCCGGGAAACTGCGCGCGAATCGAACGCGTCATGTCTTCGAGGATGCCGCGTGCCGGGGCCTCCATCGTCTCGCGCTGGCGCTCCTGGGTCGAGCGCATGACCTCGCCGACGCGCGAAGTCACCTCCTGGAACTCCTGCAGGTAGGACTTCACCAGCTCTTCGAACTCAGCCTTGCGCTCTGCGGTCAGCGCACCTTCTTCGACGAGAGCCTCCAGCTCTTCCATCTTGAGTGGCTTGCCGTCGACCACGGGCAGGATCGCCGGCCGGCTGATGCCCGACTCGCGGACGGTGACGAGTTCGAGACCGGCTTCTGCGAGACGTTTCTCGAAGTTCTTGGTGATCTCTCCGACGCTCTGCTGCTCTTTCTGCTGGAGCTCGTCCGAGCGCGACTTCGCCGCGCTCGACTCGAGTGCGATCGCAAAGCCGTCGGTCAGGAAATCGGCCAGAGCACGGATGCGCCGGCTGAAGAGGCGCCCCTGCCCGAAGGGTAGCTCAATGAGACGGGGACGGTCGGGCTCCGAGAAGTTCCGCACGTAGCAGTGCACGCTGCCTCGACGGATCCCGGAGCTGAGCTCGCGAACCAGCTGAGAAGCAAGCTTGAGGCGACCACCGCCGCTCAAACCGGCAACGTAGACGTTCTGGCCGATGCCCGGACACTCGAGGCCGAACTTCAGCGCTTCGAGAGGGTCGACCTGCGACTCGAAGCCAGTAATCGGGTCGACTGAAGCGGTGGTGTCGAAGCCCAGCCAGTCCTGCGGGCAGGTCCATCGAAGGTCGTCGCAAATCAGTCGTGTGCGGTCTCTGGTATCCAGGGCTGGCCTCCTGCCGGCGTTCAGACGGCTTCGAGGAGCTCGGCCTGCGCCTCCGGGCGCGCCAGCTCCTCCAGGGTGCGCGCTGCGAGCGCGAGAATGGTCTTGGCAACGGCTTCAGGTTCGCGGAACCGTTCCGGGGCGGCGGCGTTGAACGCCTCGAGTTGAGCGATGGCATCCAGCATGAGTCGCTTGACCACGTCGAACGCCTCGTCTCCCAGAGCCGGATCTCCGCGGTAGTTCTCGACCCGACCGCCAGGCTGAACTCGGGGATGAGCGTCGAGCCCGAGAAACAGCCGCGCGTGCTCGCCGCGGTATTTGCCGAACGCAGCGACCAGGCCGACGTAGTCGGCGATCAGCTCGTCGATTAGGTTGTTACGCATCTTTCCGAGGACGCGGAGCGTGAAGTAGTGGGCACACTCGTGCTCGCGACGAATGATCATCGACTTCTCGAGCCACTCCGGCTCCGACAGGCCCATGGCCGAGGCGGGGACCGCCGAGTACGGTCCGGAGCTGAGCAGGATCAGGCGATCCTGATACTTGCCCTTGTCGGGGATCATGCGTTTGAACTCGGCGTCCCACGAGCCCTGAGCGCCCGACGCTTCGAACTTCCGTCGGTGTTCGCGAATGCGATCCCAGTTGTTGAGTCCCGAGATGATGCAGGCACCCATCGAGTCCGGCACGGGCCGTGGCTCGTTGCGGTGGCTCAAGGCACGCACGAGGGTCTCGAAGTCGGCGCGCGACTCGATCTCCAGGACAGGAATCGCCCCGGCCTGGGTCTCGTTGAGGAGCAGCGAGATGCGCTCCCCGGTGAAAGCAGGTCCGCCTTCTTGCGGGGGGAGCTCGCCGCGCAGCGTCACGCCGCGGTACCGATCGGTCCCACTGACTCCCTCCTCGATCGGAAAGCGCAGCTGAACGAGACGGTGCGAGAGAGCTTCGACCACACCCTGTCCCGCTGCTTCCTCGGCGTATGTCCGCCACGTCTTCAGGTGGTCCTCGTTGCCCAGAGGCAGCTTCGGCGGATTCTCGAGAAGCTCAGCATCGAACTCGTTGGCGTTGTAAGCGAGCAGTTCCTCGACGACCGGACCGGACGCGCCGTAGCCGGACAGAACCACTCGCCGCGCCTCTTCGCGGTCGTGAGTCATCGGAGGAAAGGGGGAACTAAGGCCCCTGGAACGAGAACACGGAAGAACCGATCGTGATCTCGTCCCCGGTCGACAGAGCCAGCTCCGTCTGGCGTTCGCCGTTGACGAGAACGCCACCTCCGCTCGAGTGATCTCGAATGACGTAGACGCCGTCCTCGAACTTGATCGTCGCGTGACGCCGCGAGACGGAGGCACCTTCGATGACGACGTCGTTCGTGGTCGAACGTCCGAGGGTCAATTCCTCGAGGTCGATGACGAAGACCTTCTCACCTTCGGGCTTGGTTCGCGTGAGCAGCGCCCGAGGCATGTTGTCGGTGTCTCCAGGGCCGTCCGACGACATCATCACGGTACCGTCGGGCACGGGACCGTCGGGAACCGGAGGCATGTTCGCTTCGGACATCATCACCGTGCCATCGGGCACGGGACCGTCCGGAACAGCGGGTAGATCGGCCGTTCCCATCATGACGGTGCCGTCGGGTACCGGGCCGTCCGGGATGGCAGGAGGGACGTTCGATTCGGTCATCATGACGGTGCCGTCGGGCACGGGACCGTCTGGAACGGCAGGCAGCTCGCTGGTGGACATCATGACGGTGCCGTCGGGGACCGGAGCGTCGGCGGCTGCTTCGGGCTCGTCCTCGGGCTCGGGCTCGGGTTCCGCCTCGGGCTCTGCTTCGACCTCCGGTTCAGGCTCCGGCTCGGCTTCAGCATCGCCGCTGATCGCGGCCTCGACGTCCTCCCCAAGAAGGTCCTCCGCCGTCTTGAAGGTGCGCTCGACCGCCTCGAGCTTGGTTTCGAGCTCGTGGCCAGGGCCTTCCTTCTCCTCTTCGAGGCGAGCCAGCTCGTCCTCTCCGAATTCGCCGACCTGGCAGCGGAAACGGATCTCTTCCAGGTACTCGTTCAACTTGGCGAGCTCGCTGCGAAGGCCGGTCTCCTCTTCGCGGATGCGCTGAAGCTCACCGATCACCTGCTCGCGCAGTGGAGCGTACTCCTGCGCGATCTCCTCGAGCTGCACGCGATAGTCCGAGGTCACGCGATCGTAGATGTCAGACTTGACCTTGTCCTTGCCCTGCTCCGCCGATTCGAGCAGCTGCTCGACGCGGTTGCGCCGCTCGACGACCTCGGCTGTGTCGCCGACGAGCTTCTTTTCGAGGACCAGCGTGCTGGTGTCGACCGACGCTTTGCGCGTCGCCTTCTTTTTCGTCGCTTTCTTCTTGGCGGCGGGCTTCGACTCGGAAGCCTCCGTCCCCTCGTCCGCCTCGACGGACGGATTTTCCTCGGTCGTCACGGTCTACCCTCCTCAGCTGGCCTGACAACTCCCCTGAAGCAAGCAGTTTAACCCAGACAGAAGGGTCCCAGAAAGGCTGGGAAGAGAGAGTGGGCGCAAACCGAAAAGGCGGCGTCACACCTCGAGCACGGGGGCACGCCAGACCGGGCGCGTCAGGCAGGTCGCACCCCCTTCGGTCTTCAGAGAGATTTCCTGACCGACGTAGGGATGAACGATGCATCCGTGCTCTTCCAGCAGCCGGCGTGTCTCGACGTTGACGTCCAGCGTCACCACTTCGCCGGGTCGAATGCAGAGCACGTTGGTCGATTGAGTCAGAAACTCGCCTTCGGGCGCGACGATCAGCTCGATCCCGCGCGCCTGTAGCCACTGCACGAAGCGAACCGGCATCAGAGGCATGTGGACGAGCGCAAGGTCCTGGCGGACCAGACTGATCAGAGACTGGAGGTGGAGGCAGGCCGCCGCTCCTTCGAAGACGGGTAGGTCGAAGACCTCGAGCCGGATGCCCTGCTGCAGAAGAATCGCCTCGAGCTGGCCCAGACCGGTGAGATCGCTCCGGTAGCCGCAGCCCGCGACGAGCGTCTGCTCATCGATCCAGAGAAGGTCTCCTCCCTCGCAGACTCCTTCGGTGATCGTGCCCAGAGTCGGCAATCCGTGCTCTTCCAGGACGGCGAGCAGCGGTGCGACCTCGGCCTGCCGCTGCTCTTTGCCCGGCCGGAGGCCGATGCTGCCGCGCGGCGTGACCAGAACGGGATCGTGAACGAACATCGAGTCGGCGCTCACCGAGCGATCCGGCGCCAGAAGAACCTCGACCCCGAGACCACCCAGGAGCTTGCGGAACT
>JBCCLJ010000292.1:0-7125 GCA_039026915.1 Acidobacteriota bacterium | reverse complement strand
GACGCACCTGCTGGGCCTGCCGACGGACCTGATCGAGGGCGAGAAGGCCTGGCTCAACCACGTTGTGCACAACGTGGGAGGCGTGCTCGCCTACCCGCTGTCGTCGCTCCTTCGCTACCGCGCTGCGCCGCCCGGAGCCCGGACGTAGGCATGTCACACTGAGGATGTGCTGATTCCGACGCTCGAAACGGAGCACCTGCTGCTCGTACCGCCGAGCCTCGACTGCGACGAGGCCTACCAGAGGTTCTACACGGACGCCGAGGCTTCGGCTCACTACGGCGGTCCGAAGAGCCCCAGCGAAGCTTGGGCCCGCTTGGCGGCGGACATCGGCTCCTGGCACCTTCTCGGCTTCGGCGTCTGGGCGATCCGACGGAGGCGAGCGGGGGATGTCGTCGGGACGTGCGGCTTCTGGCAGGGCAAGGGCTGGCCGAGAGAGCTGACCTGGTGGCTCGCGCCGGAAGCACGCGGGCAGGGCATCGCCAAGGAGGCGTCGATCGGGGCGATCCGTCACGCCTACGAGGGCCTTGGCTGGACCGATGTGCAGACCTACATGAGTGACGACAACGAGGCCGCGCGCGGTTTGGTGCTGAGTCTCGGTGGTTCCGTAGTCGCCCGGAAGCGCTTCCCCGACGGACAGGAGCGCGACGTCTTTTCTCTGCCCCGTCCGCCACTCCCGCACCTTGATCGTGCCGCACTCTGAGCTCTGGAGACCGATCCATGAACTACATCGACGGCTTCGTCCTGCCCATCCCGCGCTCCCAGCTCGACGAGTACCGGCGACAGGCTTCGGCGGTCGCCGAAGTGTGGAAGGAGCACGGCGCGCTCGAGTACCGCGAGTTCGTCGGCGACGACCTCCAGATCGCGGGAGTGAAGTCCTTCGGGGAAGCCGCGGCGGCGTCGGACGACGAAGTCGTCGTCTTCGGCTGGGTCGTGTTCGAGTCGAAAGAGAGTCGTGATGTCATCAACGAGAAGGTCGCTTCGGATCCGCGGATGGAGACGCTGATCGACGCGGCGAGCTCAGGATTCGACGCGAGCCGCATGGCGTACGGCGGGTTCAAGCCGCTGGTCTGAGGCCGGGAGAGCGCCGAGTTGCAGTTTAGAGTCCACTATGTGTCGCCGACGAGCGGCGTCTTCGAAGGTCGGTTGCGATCAGAAGTCCTCGGCCACGCCGTCACGGAGCAGCGAGGAAGGGCAGCTCTCGATGCACTCGACGGAATTGTCAGTAGGGTTCTCTCAGAGGCGGCGCTAGAGGACGGCGCACCGGCGCGCTTTTCCTGGGCGAGCGGCGGCTATGAGTTTGAAGACTGCGAGGAGTTTTCCGACAAGAGCCGCCTTCGCGGCGCCGCGCTTTGGGAGGCTGGGGAGCACCGCGAGCGACTTGTCCTCGATGTTGCGAGGACGCGTGAGCCCTTCCTCTACTCCGTCAAGTTCTTCGCGGCTCAGGGTTCCGAACAACTTCTCTACGTGGCGCGTGATCTCGAAGGCTGGCTCGTCTCGTGCAGTTCGTTGGCGATTGGGTCCAGCCGTTAGCGGATGGCGTTCTTGCGGGGTGCACAAACCGAGAGGAGTACAGAGTGCAGCTGCGAGTGAACTACGTGTCGCCTACCTGTGCAGTCTTCGAAGAGCGAATCAGAGCGGAGATTCAGCGTGAGGTCTTGACGAGAGATCGCGCGAAAGCGGCGCTCGAGGCGCTCGACGGCATCACGCGTCGCTTGATGGCCGAGGCCGCTCTTGCCAGGCATGCGCCGGAGCGATTCGGATGGACAAGCGATGGCTTTGTCTTCGAACGAGCCGAAGAGCTCGCCGACAAGGTCAGCCTCTCAGGTGAGGTCTTCTGGGGTTTCGATGGGCACCGAGAGCGCTTCGTCTTGGATGTGGCTCGACGATTCGAACCGTTCCTCTACTCAGCGAAGTTCTTCCCGCTCAAGGGAACTCACCAGTGCTTCTACATCGGGCGCGATACGAGAGGCTGGTTGCTCTCCGACGAGTAGAGGCGCACTCGCTTCGGCACGCACCGCTGTGTTGTTCTACGTCCCGCGACCTCGTACTCGAGCCCATTCGCCTCGATCTGGTGCGGGCGGCTGGCCATTGGCTCCATGCGCCGCTCCATCGCCGGTCGTCATCCGATGTCTCCTCCGAACCGAAGCAAGGAGAGTCGCCTCACAAAACCCACGGAGTGTCTCATCATGAAGCGCCTCTCTCTTCTCGCCGCGGTCTGCCTCCTCGCCCTCGCCACTTCTGCCACCGCCAGTGACTGGAGCCGCTTCCGCGGTCCGGACGGCTCGGGCGTCGCCGAAGGCGAGCCGATCCCGATGGAGTGGTCCACGTCGAGCAACCTGCTCTGGCGCATCGAGCTGCCGGGCAAGGGCGTCTCCTCGCCGATCGTGCATGGCGACCGGTTGTACGTGACCACCTACACGGGCTACGGCCAGGATGCAGAGGCCCCCGGCAACCCCGAAGATCTGGTGCGTCACCTGCTGGCCTTCGATCGAACGAGCGGTGAGGAGCTCTGGCGCTTCTCCGTGGCGTCGTCCGGCGACGAGGATCCCTATCAGGGCTTCATCACGCAGCACGGCTACGCGACCAGCACGCCGGTGACCGACGGCGAGCACGTCTACGTCGTCTTCGGCAAGTCCGGCCTCTTCGCTGTGAACCTCGAAGGCGAGCAGGTCTGGCAGAAGGACCTCGGCCGCATGTCGGACCCCGCCCGCTGGGGTGACGCTTCGAGCCCCGTGCTCGTCGACGGCGTCGTGGTCGTGAACGCCGGCATCCTCTCGCGCAAGGTCCTCGGTCTGGACAAGGCCACCGGTGAGGAGCTGTGGAGCCTGCAGGACGACGGTTACAACAGCTCTTGGTCGACGCCCGCGGTGCACCGCGGGGCCGAGCGCACGCAGGTCCTCGTTCACTTTCCGAAGCAGATCATGGGACTCGACCCGCGCACGGGAGAGAAGCTCTGGTGGGCCACGTCGCCGCTCGGCGACGCGACCTCGCCGAGCATCGTCGCGCAGGGTGGCATCGCTTACCTGATGGGCAGTCGTGAGGGTCACGGCATGGCCGTGCGCGTCGACGGTACCGGCGACGTCTCCGAAACGCACACCGTCTGGAAGGAACGCGTCCGCGCCGGCACCGCGACGCCGGTGATCGTCGGCGACGCGCTCTACTGGTCGAGCAACGGCATCTTCATGGCGCTGTCGCGCGAGACCGGTGAGCTCGTCTTCCGTGCCCGCCTGCCGCGCAAGGGCGAGGCGACGGGCCGTTTCCCCAACGCCGAGTACTCGTCGCCGATCGCCTTCGACGGCGACAAGATCGTGCAGTTCACCCGCAACGGTGAGAGCTACATCATCGAGGCCGGCCGCGAGTTCAAGGTGCTGTCGCACAACGCGCCACTCGACGGCGACGGAACGGCGTTCAGTGCAACGCCGGCGATTCAGGATGGGGCGCTCTTCGTGCGCTCCGAGAGCTGGCTCTACAGCTTCAGTGCCGGCGCGGCGACCGAGCCGACGGACGAGACCGCCAGCGTGCGGTAGATCGCAGACCGGCGCGGACCTGACCGGGCGGGGCGCATCAGCGCTCCGTCCGGGCCTCCGTGCTGCGATCGTCTCGTCCGAGGAGAGCGCCGATCGTCGGACCCGCGGATGCGACGAGAGCCGCCGGGATCAGTGGATCGGCGAGCGTCGCCGTGGCGGTCCAGAGGTTCGTAGTGCCGAACTGTGCAAAGTCATCGCTGGCGCCCATGAGCAATCCGAGGATCGCCCCCGTCTCGGCCCCGCCCTCGAGTGATGTGGCTCCACGCCGCCGGATCGTCAGCGCGAGCAGTGTGCCGAGTGCCAACTGACCCGCGACGATCCAGACAACGCCGGGCCTTTCCCTCATGACGCCGGGAAGCGTCTTGGCTCCTTCCTCGAAGAGAAAGGCGAAGAAGACCCCGTAGAGGAGGTCGCCGACGGGAAGGAGGACGGCGGAACCGGCGAGGACGGCGAGCAGGAAGCGAGGACTCATGGGCAGCCCTACCCCGCAGAGCGGGCCCGAGTTTCACAGCTCCCCGAGGCTGCGCCGCTTCAGGAGTCGTTCGGCACGGCTTGGGAGCCTCCGTTGCGCTCAGAAGGTGCCAAGCCAGCTCGCCAGAGCTGCGCCGATCTCGTGCGGGCTGTCTTCCTGGATGAAGTGGCTGCCCGCGACGGTGACCTCGGTGAGGTTGGGCCACGTGCGCACGAACTCGCGCTGCGGCCCGATCAGGATCGCGCCAGGGTCGGCGTTGACGAAGAGCTTGGGCAGCGGCGCTTCGCTCAGCCAGGCGGAGTACGAGGCGGCGATCTCCGTGACGTCAGCCGGCTCGCCGTCGAGCGGAATCTGGCGCGGCCAGGTGAGCGTCGGACGACGATGCTCGGGCTCGAGGAAGGGACGTCGGTATTCGTCGTGCTCGGCCTGCGTCAGGTCGCGCTGGATCGAGCCGGGGAGAACGGCTTCGACGAACAGATTCTTGTTGATGACCATGTCTTCGCCCGCCGGCGAACGGAAGCCCTGGAAGATCTCCGTGGCCGCGTCGGGCCACTCGTCCCAGGTGAGAGGCCTCACGATGGCCTCCATGAAGGCGATGCCCGAGACGCGGTCGCGGTTGCGGTTGGCCCAGTCGAAGCCGAGGCCCGAACCCCAGTCGTGGATGACGAGGACGACGTCGTCGCCGAGGGCGAGCTGCTCCAGCAGTCCGTCGAGATACTCGCGGTGCTCGACGAAGCGGTAGCTCTCCGGGCCAGTGTCGTCGAGCTTGTCGGAGTCGCCCTGACCGATGAGATCGGGAGCGATACAGCGCCCGAGCCCGCTGGCGTGCGGAATGATGTTGCGCCAGAGATAGGACGACGTCGGGTTGCCGTGGAGGAAGACGAGAGTGCGGTCGCCGCTGCCGGCCTCGTGGTAGGCCATCTGCTTGCCGTTCACGGTGGCGTAGGACTTCGAGAGGGGAGTGGCATCGAGGTCGGTCATGGATCTCTCCTGGTCAGAGACGGACTTTTTGTGATGGGTTTGGCGCGCGAGTTTCGAGATTAAGTAACGATCGCTATAATTGCAACCGCTGAAGGCGAGAAACGAGACGAGCGATGCCCAGACCCGCAAAATTCGACGACGACGAGATCCTCGAGCGCGCCATGCACGTCTTCTGGCGGCGCGGCCTCTCCGGCGCTTCGATTCGTGACCTCGAGTCCGAGCTCGACCTGCGCGCACCGTCGATCTATCGCCGTTTCGGCAGCAAAGAGGGGCTCGCTGCGGCGGTCGTCCAGCGGTACGTTCTCGAAGTGATCGACGGGCGGATCGAGAAGCACCTCTCCGGTCAGGGCGACCCCGTGAGCAACGTCATGGGCTTCCTCGTCTCTGCTGTGACGCCCGGACCTGAGGAAGATCTCCTGCTCGGCTGTCTCTTGACGACGATCGCGATGGAGACCGACGCGCTGCCCGAGCCTCTTGCCAGAGACGTGCGCTTCGGACTGCGGCGCATCGACGATGCCCTTCGCGCCGAGGTGCGGCGCGCCGCCGAAGAGGGACGCCTGGCCGACGGCGTCGTAGCGGACGACGCGGCGTCGACGCTGTCGCTCGTCATGCAGGGGCTGATGGCCTCGGCGCGAGCCGGGGTCGGAGGCGAAGAGCTGCGGCGCCGGGCGAGGGGAGCGGTCGAGATGGTGACCCAGCCTTCCGTCAGTCAGAAGACAGGCTGATCAGATCTAGGTCCGGAGAGTTCGGTGAAGAGTGCACGACGGTGGTGGGAGCCAACCCGACGGATGCCCTCGGTGCCGCCGCCGCGAGCGCTTTCTCTTCGCTCTTGGGCCTCGCCTTCCTTGCGCAGAACCTCATCGCTAGTCTGACAACGCCTCCCCGCGACCTCTACTTGGGTGTCGACGGGACACTTGTTCTTGGAAGCGTCTTTGCAGCCGCCTTGGCGACGATCGCGGGTTTCGGTGCCTTTGCTCCCTACCTGTGGTTTGAGCTTCGCCAAGCCGACGCTAGGAAGATCAGCGGCTGGGCGCGCGTTGTCCTGCCCGCCGTCGTTCATCTCCTCCTGTCCGCGACCGGCCTCGCGACCAAGCCCATCGACGGGCTCCCCGGCGACACGCTCTTGGTGCCTGCTGCGTACCTGGCGTCTTTGTCGGCGCTCTGCGTCTTCGGCCCCCTCTTCTGCATCGTTCGATGTCGGCGAAGTCGATAGCGAACAGCTGATCCGACAGGTTTCCGGTCGCGTCCGATCATGAGCCTCGAGCCGCCGTTCTTTGCCGTCGGGCTCTGCGCTCGAGTCATCGTCGCAACCGTCGGCGGAGCGACTCGGATCCGTCGGACCGCAACGCGAGCTCGTGGCGGAGGCCTCGGAGCCTGTCGGCCGACGTAAGAAGGGGGCAGAGAGCGAGATCGATGCGATAGGCATGTTGAAACGACTCTTGCTACGCTCGGCAGCCGACCTAGACTCTGACCACCAGGGGAACGCAATGCCGCAGTACGTGATCGAGCGAGATGTGCCGAACGCCGGCGATCTTTCGCAGGAGGAACTTCAGGAGCTTGCCGGACGCTCGTTGGACGTACTGAAAGATCTTGGTAGCGAAATCCGGTGGCTCCACAGCTACGTCACCGACAACCGGGTCTACTGCGTGTACATCGCACCGAACGAAGAGGTCATCAAGCAACACGCGGATGCCGTCGGACTGCCGTCGAACAGGATCTCGAAGATCCAGAATCTTCTCGACCCTGCCGACTACGCTTAGGAGCTGTCGGGATCCTGGTGGAGACGCCGGGCGAGCTCTATCAGTGCTCTCAGCGTTTCAGGAGCGCTTCGGTCCTCAGAATCTCCTGAATGTCTCCGCTGCGCCCTACTCTGGAAAGCAGGTCGACCTCTGCCCTGGGGATTGACCCTTCGGTGGTTCGGAGTAGCGACTCGACACGAGCAGACGCCTCGGTCTGTCCAGTTCCGCCTCGGCGGTCGTCCAGCTCTCTTGCGGCGGAGGCGCACAGAACGACCCGCTCCCTGTTCCCTTCGGCATCGGCGGTCAGCGCTAGCCCTTCGAAGCAGCGCGCTACAGCACGCGGATGAAGAAGTCGTTCGAACAGGTGCACGGCTCGCAGGAACCCCTCTCGGGCTTCCTCGAGCTT
>JBCCLJ010000291.1:0-7147 GCA_039026915.1 Acidobacteriota bacterium | reverse complement strand
GCACGGACTGGTGATGGCCTTGACGCCAGAACAGGGTGTCGTGCGGACGGCCCTCGCGCTCGCCGTTCACATAGGGCAGGAGGTCGACGCCATCGAGCTTGCGATCGCCAGGCACCGCCGCACCGGCAGCTGCGGCGATCGTGTGAAACAGATCGACATGGTGGACGGGCGAGTCATACACCGCTCCCGGCTGGATTCGTGCGGGCCACTTCGCCATGAACGGAACGTGGATGCCGCCTTCGAAGTGGGTCAGCTTCCACCCACGATACGGCCGGTTCAGATCCGGCAGGCCGACGTAGCCCGCCGCACCGTTGTCCGAGGTGAACAGGATCAGCGTGTCCTCGGTCAGGTCGTTCGCTGCGAGCGCAGCCATGATCTTCTCGACGCTTCGATCGAGAGACTTGAGTATGGCCGTGTACACCCTCATGTGATGGTCCTCGATGTGGCTGAGCGCATCGTAGTCGGACTTCTTCGCCTGCATCGGGTTGTGCGGCGCCCAATGGGCCCGGTACAGGAAGAAGGGCTGGTGCCGGTTGCTGTGGATGACCTCGACCGCCTCGTCGGTGAAGTAGTCCGTGAGGTAGCCGCTCGGCTCCATCGCCTCGGTACGGTTCCATTAGGTCGCGTAGCGCGCGAGGGCCCACATGACCCTGTCGGAGGCCTCATTCAGTCTCTTTGCGTTGACCGCCTCTGGATGATCTTCGGGAAGGTGCAACAGCCCCGTCAGGTTCAGGCTTTCGTCAAAGCCCTGATCCAGAGGGTGCATGCCGTCCACGAGACCCAAGTGCCACTTTCCGATGTGCGCGGTGTGATAGCCCGCGCCCTGCAGGAGCTCGGCAATCGTGGTCTCCGAAGGCGGCAGACCGAGGGTCTCGAAGGGCGGCAGCCTGGCGGCTGCCTCCTCGTCGATCAAAACGGGATACTCGGGCTCCTCGAGGTCGCTCATCCAGCGGGCGAGGGTCGCGTTGATCCTGGGAGAGGGCGTGAACTCGAAACCGAAGCGGGTGGAGTAGCGCCCGGTCATCATGGCGGCCCGAGATGGGGCGCAGATTGCGTTGGCTGCGTATCCCTGGTTGAACCGAACTCCTTCGTGCGCGATCGCGTCGATGTTCGGCGTCATGAGTGACCCGCCCGCTGCGCCGCCGTTGTAGAGCGAGACGTCATTGAACCCCATATCGTCCGTGACGATCAGGATGATTTTCGGAGGACGTTCGTCGGCCGCGTCTCCTGGTTCAACTGCAGCATCCGGACCCCGCTGCCAGGTGATGGGCTGATTGGGCTGGATCGGCTCGGCCCGCGCAATGACGATCGGCAATCCGCGCAAGAGGAGGTTGAGTCGATTCTGCCAACCGATCGCCGCCAGAACCGCAACCACAGCCGCGACGATACACAGCCCCTCGAGCCTGCGCCTGAGGAAGCTCCGATGTCTCTTTTTGGGTTACTGCGGATTCCATCGCTGCCTGCCTCCTGTGATGGGTCGGATCGAGTCGAAGCCGGTCAGTTGTGCCAGTAGATGAACTCGTCGTCTTCGGCCTCGTTCTGATCCAGCGTCTTGTCGATCGCGATGGGTGACGCGACCTGCGACGGCCAGAGCGGGTCCATCTGGGCGGCGTTGTGCTGCGCGAGCAGAGCCTCGAGAGCCTCCACGCGCTCGGGCTCCGCCTCCGCGATGTTGTTCTGCTCCGTAGGATCCGAGGCGAGGTGAAAGAGCCAGGTCTTGCCGGGCGGGTCGCTCTTCTGCAACTTGTAGCCGTCCGAGAGAGCCACCTGATAGCTGCCCGAGCGCCAGAAGAGACTCTCGTGTGGTGTGCCTTCGACCTCGCCCGTGACGTAGGGAACGAGATCGACGCCGTCGATCGTGCGGTCGGCGGGAACGTCGACCCCGGCGGCCGCGGCCACCGTGGAGAAGATGTCGAAACCGTGGACCGGCGCCTCGTAGACCTGACCGCCTTCGAGACGGGCGGGCCACTGAAACAGATAGGGGACGTGGATGCCGCCTTCGAAGAAGCTGATCTTCCAGCCGCGAAAAGGCTCGTTCACACGCGGTTGACCGATGTAGCCAGGCGCGCCGTTGTCGGAGGTGAAAAAAACGAGCGTGTTCTCCTCGAGGCCCTGCGCTCGCAGCGCTTCGAGCACACGTCCGACGCTGCGGTCGAGGGAGCGCACCATGGCGGCGTAGACGCGCAGGCGGTGCTCTTCGATGTGGGACAGCGCGTCGTAGTCGGCCTGGAGCGCCTGGAGTGGTGTGTGCACGGCCCAGTGCGCGAGATACAGAAAGAAGGGACGATCCTTGTTGGCCTCGATCACCTTCACCGCTTCGTCGGTGTAGTAGTCGGTGAGGTAGCCACCCGGCTCGAAGGCCGGGCCCCCGTTGAACGAGGCCGCAAAGGGCAGGGCCTTCCAGAGAAAGCGGTCGATGCCGTCGAACTCCTGCTTCGAGTTGACGACGCCGGGATCGTTCTCGGGCAAAAAGAGGCCGCTCCGCGAGAGCAGGCTCTCGTCGAAGCCCTGGTAGTGGGGCGCCATCTGGCCGCCGCCGAGGTGCCACTTGCCGATGTGCACGCTGTGGTATCCGGCGGGCTCCAGGAGCTCGGCGAGCGAGATTTCCGACGCGGGCATGCCCATCTCGTCGAACGGCAGACCCGCGTCCGATCTCTTGATGATCGAGGAGCGCACTCGACCCTTCGAGCTCATGAGTCGGGGCACCATCGTCGCGAAACCGGGAGGCGTGGGCGTGAACTCGAAGCCGAAGCGCGTGCCGTAGCGGCCGCTCAACAGAGCCGCCCGGGAAGGCGCACAGGTGCCGTTGGCCGAGTAGCCGTTGGCGAAGTGCACCCCGTTCTTTGCGAGGGAATCGATGTTCGGAGTGGGAACGGTGCCGCCCGCGACGCCGCCACCAAGCCACGTGAGGTCATTCCAGCCGAGATCGTCGGCGAGGATCACGACGATGTTGGGCGGGCGCTCTTGCGCCGGCCGCCCGAGCGGGTCGGCGCCCGACTGCCATTCGATCACTTGCGTGGGAAGCGCATCGATCTGCGTTCGCCGGCCGACCACCTCGAGGAGGAGTTCGAGGCGGTAGGTCCAGGCGATGGCTCCCAGGGCGAGGAGAACACCCAGCGCGACGAGAACGACTTTCGTTGTGGTCTTCATGACCTCCTCCTTCACGTTGCTGAGGCACTGCTCTTCTCGTCTGCGGTTGCCTCGTCTTTCGCGAGCACCACTTCGAGGCTCTTCTCGGTGCTCGGCGAGACGGGACTCATCAGAATCGCAGCCATGGCGTCGACCTGCGTCTGGACGAAGAGATCACCCTCCGGGCCATCGAAGCTCTCGCCGCTCATGGCGCGCTGCGAGAGCGCCACGGCCGACAGGCGATGCATCATCTCCGCGCGCCGTTGGAGGATCTTCGGGTGGAGGTCGACGAGCGGCAGGATGCGCCGCCGGATCTCGAGCACGCTGTCGCCGACGTAACGCTCGGCGACCTGCTGAAGGCGGGACCGGGGTTCGAAGGCCAGCTGGCCGGTCACATGGAGAAACAGAACGAAGCCGGGGTCGCGACGCGCAGCCAAGACCGGCGCAAGGAAGGCCACCTCACAGATGCGACGCACGTCGGCGTCGTCTTCCAGCTCCGCGAGCAGCGGCGCGCGTGCGTCGGCGAGCTGAGCTCCACGCTCGACGTACATCGCTTCGATGAGGCCGTCCCGCCCGCCGAAGTGGTACTGCAGCGCCGACTCGTTGCGCTGCCCGGCGGCACGCACGATGGCGCGCGTCGACGTCTGCGCGATGCCGAGCTCGGCGAATAGCTCTTCGGCAGCGTGCAGCAGGCGGGCGCGCGTCGTGAGTTGGCCTCGAACGGCGGTCGGCGTGGGTCGATCAGAGGTCATCGAGAGATCACTCGCTGGGGCCCGAGGGCAGTCGTCGCGGGCGGTCCACGGCGCCGAAGCGAGACCGCCGCGGAGGCCTGGCGCTTCCGCAGCGGCAACGGACGTCGACCGACCGGCGAACGATCGGTGAAGCAGCGCGACGGGGGCGCGGGATGTGGGTGCGTTTCATCGGCTTTCGTGGGGTGTCGGCTGCCGCACTGTCGTGCTCCGTCGTTGCGAGGAGGCAGTTAACGTATAACATTATTATTGATGATAGCCATTAGCGGGAGCTCGGCGGCGGCGGCTCGTTCGCCGGACGATCCAACACGCTCCGCAGTCCGGAAAGACCAGCGAACTTCTCCTCGACACGAGAAGAAGCTGGCTCCCGCCGATCCGGCGCCGAGCGCGATCCGCTCGATTTCTGCCCCTCACCAACACAGGAGAACTCAAATGACGCAAGACAACCAGACTTCACGCCGCGACGTGCTCAAGACCGCCGGCGCCACGGCAGGCGCTCTTGCTGCCGGCATGGCCGGGGCAGCGAGCGCCACCGAGGTGCCGAACATCAACGCCATGGGACCGACGCCCGAGCAGATCCAGGCGTTCATGGCTCTGCCCGAAGGTCCCGTCGTGATGGTCAATCTGATCAAGCTCAAGCCCGGCGGCTACGACGAGTACAACACGTACTTCGAGAAGATCCAGCCGATTTTGGCGTCGATCGGCGCCCGCATGCTCTTTGCGGCGGACGCCAAGGTCTGCATGATCGGCAACGCCGACTGGGATCAGATCGGACTCGTCGAGTATCCCGACCGCACGGCACTCCTCAAGATGTCGCAGTCGCCGGAGTACCAGGCGATTCACCACCATCGAGAGGCCGGACTCGAGGGCCAGGTCAACTACGCGGTGGTGCAAAGAGACGAGGTCTAACCTTGAGTCTCCCGACCCCCCTGCGCTTCTCAGGCGCCCCGGGCTCTCCCTACACCCGCAAGATGCTGGCGCTGCTGCGCTACCGGCGGATCCCCCACGAGATGATGATCCGGCGTCCGCAGCCGGACTCCGGTCTGCCGACGCCCAAGGTGGGCCTCATCCCGATCTTCTACCTTCCCGGCGCCGACGGCGAACTCGAGGCGGTCGTCGACTCGACGCCGCTCCTCCGGCGTTTCGAGGATGCGTTCAGCGGGCGGGCCGCGGTGCCCCCGGACCCCGTGCTCGCTTTCCTCGACGCGCTCCTCGAGGACTACGCCGACGAGTGGCTCACCAAGGCGATGTTCCACTACCGCTGGGCCTACCCGGCCGACATCGACAAGTCGGGAGACATCCTGCCGCGCTGGCGCGACATCTCTGCGTCGGAGGACGAAATGCGCGAGCGCGGCGAAGAGTTCAAAGAGCGCCAGATCTCGCGCCTTTGGGTCGTCGGATCGAACGAAACGACGGCGCCGGTGATCGAAGCCAGCTACCACCGCTTCCTCGACGCCTTTCGCGGCCTGCTCGAACGGCAGCCCTTCCTCATGGGCGGCCGTCCCGGCTCCTCGGACTTCGCCGCCTACGGCCAGCTCAGCCAGCTGGCCAAGTTCGACCCGACGCCCATGGCCGTGACGCTCGAGCGCGCGCCGCGCGTCTTCGCCTGGTGCGACGTGATCGACGACCTCTCGGGCCTCGCCGTGTCGAGCGACGACTGGCTGCCCCGCGAGCAGGCTCGAGACGTGCTGGGTCCGCTGCTCGCGGAGGTGGGCCGGGTCTATGCACCTTTCCTGCTAGCGAACGCCGCGGCGCTGCAGAGAGGCGTGGAGTCGGTAGAGACGACAATCGACGGCAAGCCCTGGGTACAGAGGCCTTTTCCCTACCAGGGCAAGTGCTTGATGTGGCTGCGCGAGCACTACGCTTCGCTGGCCGCAGACGACCGCGCGGCGGTCGATGGCACTCTCGCCGGAACGGGCTGCGAGCCGCTCTTCGCCGAGTTGCGTTGAATCCACGTCAAACGTACCAGTCACCAACATCGGGAGATCCGACGATGACCCCCTCAGCTCGCGCCTCGAGGCGCTCTGCAACCCTGTTCTCCGTCCCCCAACCCTCAGCTCCTCTGATCTCAGGACTGCTCTTCTTTGCCCTGACCGCCCTCGCGCTCCGTCCCAGCTCTGCACAGGAGCTGCGTGCCGACGCGCTGCGCACGCCGGACGAACGCTTCACCGACCTCCCGGGATGGGACTTCGAGCCGCGCTACGAAATGGTCGACGGCTACCGCATCCACTACGTCGACGAGGGACCGCGCGACGGTGAGATCCTCCTGCTGATGCACGGCGAGCCCACGTGGTCGTACCTCTACCGCAAGATGATCCCGGTGCTCACCGACGCCGGGTATCGCACGATCGCGCCGGATCTGATCGGCTTCGGCCGCTCCGACAAGCCGAAGTCGATGGACACGCACACCTACGCTTTTCATGTCGACGCGATCGCCGGTCTCGTCGAAGCGCTCGACCTTCAGAACGTGACCTTCTTCGGCCAGGACTGGGGCGGCCTCATCGGCCTGCGCGTCGTCGCCGAGAACGAGGAGCGCTTCGCGCGCGTCGTGATCTCGAACACCGGACTGCCCACGGGTGACGTGCCGCTGACCGAGGCCTTCATGAACTGGAAGGCGATGAACCAGCGGATGATCGAGCGCGGCGACATCCCGACGGGCCGGGCTCTCGCCACGAGCACCGGAGACCCGAGCGTCGCTGCCGCCTACGCGGCTCCTTTCCCGGACCCCTCGTACAAGGCAGGAGCGCTCGTCATGCCTCAGCGAGTCCCGGTGACGCCCGACGACCCGGCGAGCGAAGCCAACCGCGCCGCGTGGAGTACCTTCCGCTCCTGGGAGAAGCCCTTCCTCACCGCCTTCGGCGACAGCGACCCGGTGACCGCAGGCTGGGAGAAGCCGTTCCAAGACGAGGTCCCGGGAGCCAGGGGCCAACCGCACACCGTCCTCGAGGGAGCACCGCACTTCATCCAGGAGTCCCACGGGCCCGAGCTCGCGAAGATCCTCGTTCAGTTCATCAAGGACAACCCGCTGCCCTGAAGAAGGCGGTCTCCGATCGCCACTCGACGACCGCCCTTCGCAGGAAGAGGGCGCAAGGGCGCTCGTCGCGCTGATCGTCGGACGCTGAGGCGAAGCGCGCGTCCGCCCAGGGTCTGATTGCCGATGCAACGGTGCAGCGACGACCCTCGAACTCACTCTACGTCGCCGACGCCTGCGAGCTGCGCCGCGAAACCGCGCGACGTCGACCACTCCGTCTCGACACACCTGCGCGATT
>JBCCLJ010000290.1:0-7166 GCA_039026915.1 Acidobacteriota bacterium | reverse complement strand
GGCACGTTTCCAGCACCTGAAGGAACGGGCGCTCCGAGACTTCATAAGTGTCTTCCAGGAGGAGGTCGAGCGCCTCGGGATGCTCGGCGAAGGAGTCCAGCTCGACGACTTCGCTCAGGTACGGTTCGAACAGCGAGGGCTCGTCGAGCGCCACCAACAGAAGTGCAACTTCCTGCCACCAGCTTTCGCCGTGATGGCTCGCCAATTCGGCGAGGCTGTCTTCGCCCTCTAAGTGGCGGCCACGGATGTCGAGTGCGGCGAGGTACTCCTGAAAGCCCAAGTGCATGAACCCGTAGCGTTGATCGCTCCAGCCAGTGAGTAGGCCGCTTTCGTCTCGTACACGCTCTAGAAAGTCTCTGGCGCTGCCACCCTTCCAGCGAAGGGAGCGGAGTGCCTCTTCCAGCACTGGCTCGATCTCTGTGCCGGGCGCTTGGGTGCGTTTGTCCTTGCTATGTAGCCAGAACGCTACGGGCCGAAGTGCTCTACGGCCCTCTTCGGCCGTCATTCCGAGCGATAGGCCTTCTTTCGCGCCGCGCCAGGTCTCGAGCAGCACGTCGATGCACTCTGCGCAGAGGAGCGAACGGCGGTGCGGCAGCCGGCCGCCGCGGTCCACGAGGCAGAGATTTGCGAGCAGCAGGGGATTGTGTGTCAGCGAGAAGACTCGGGCGGAGCGAAAGTCCGGTTCGCGCAGGCGCTCGATGAGCTCGTTGGCCGAGCGCTCGGCTTGCGCCGCGGCCTCCTCGCGGTCGGCGGCGAGGTTGAGCTCCACGAGGCGGTACCAGGTGCGGATGAACTGCTCCGCTTGCTCCTTCTCGAGCGGTCGCAAATGGAGCTCGAGGAACTCGAGCGGTAGGCGAACCTCGTCGTCATAGCCGGCATAGCGACAGGTGACCATGACTTTGCAGCTCGGACGCTCCTCCGCAAGCTGTGCGACTGGCGGCTCACCAGCTTGCGCTCGTCGCGGTTGGCCGCCTCGTCGAGGCCATCGAAGAGAAGGAGGAGGTTGCCGCGAACGAGTAGACGCTGGGCGAAGCCTTCCGGCATGCCGTGGCCGCCTTCTTCACGTTTACCTTCGAGCTGGTCTTGAAGGAAGGCTTCGAGCCCTGCGCCGACGTCACGGTGGTAGCGAAGCGGCAAGAAGACCGGGAGCATCTCGGCCGGCAGCCCGATCGTCTCAGGCTGGCGGTCGAGCAGCCAGAGCAGCATGCGTTTGAGCTGCGTCGTTTTGCCAGAGCCCGGGTCGCCGAGGAGCGCCAGCCCGCAGCGGTCGCGCTCGTCTGCTTGGGGGAAGGCCTCGGTGAGGGGGACCGAGACGGATTCGCCGCGCAGTCGTTCGGCGGCTTCTGCAGACTCTGCGAGATCTGCCTTGCTGGTGGCGCGCAGGTCGACGTGTGCGTTGAGCGGCACGTAAAGCTGGTCGAGCCTTACGGGCACTCGGACCTGCGTCTTGAAACCGGCGACGGGGAGGCTCTCGTAGCGGCTACGAAGGCGGTCTTCGTAGGTCACGAGTTGTGTCTCGAAGGCGTTCTCTGGTTCTGCTGGTTTGGGCTCGTTCGGTCCAGCGCTCCGCTCGGCCTCCTTGGCGGCCTTCCACTTGAGCAGCGAGTCCAGCACCTTCGCTTGCAGCGTTTCCTCGGTGAAGTACGCCGGCATCCGGTCGGCCGTGACGCGCCTCTTGAACTGGTCAAGCCTCTCCTGCTTTCCGTACCGGTCCGGTCCGGAGTCCATGTCGTCCAGGACGAGCGCCACCCTGGGGTCGATCAAAAACATCAGCCGTTCTTGGGCCGCGTCGTACTCGATCTCGACGATCGACCTGTCGTGGCCGTCGGGCTCCCAGCCTAGCGGTAGGCCAGGATGCCGACGAGCAGGTTCGCCTTGGCTGCCTGCTGCTCGCAGTCGTCGACCACGTGGATGGTCTTTGCTGCGAAGCGCTCCATGCCCACAGGGACCATGCCGGCGGTCTTGATCGCGTCCTCGCCGAGCTCACGCCTTTCGACGTTGTCGAGCAAGGTGCTGGAGACGAAGACGGTGAAGCGGTTCTCGAACATCTCCAAGGAATGACCTTGGCACACTGCGGCGGCGAGAATCTGAACTTCTGTCGCGCAATTAGCGCCGGAACGCTCCTCTTCACGCCGGGCTCACGTTGCACCGACGCTGCGACCACGCGCCCGTTTCTAGCCTCACCCTCGTTCGGCGCACCGACGCGCCGCACGCAACGGAGGTGGTGTTATGTGGCAGAGCGGAGCAATTCAACTGCGGAACCTCTACAAGGTGCTCTTTCTCGCGGCGCTTGTGAGCACTCCGGCCGTGGCGCAGAGCAATCGCAGCGCGTCGAGCCCGTGGAGCTACTCCGATCTCGAAGGGCGTTGGTTTCTCGACGCCGGACTCGAAGTGGAGAACGAGCCGACCTTTCCGGGCTCCGACGACAGCGAGATCGAGCCCTTCCCGGAGTTTCAGATCACTTGGCGGGGAGCGCGCGGTCACCAGTACTACCTGGGGCTCGGCGAGCTGGGTGCGAAGTTCCGCCTCTCTTCGAGCAGCGCTTTCGTGCTGTCCGGTGGTCTCGAGGACGGTCGCGACGCTGAGGAAGACGAACGGCTCGCTGGTCTGGACGAGATCGAGGACGGTTTCGATCTGGCCCTCTCCTACTGGCGCCGGTGGGGGCCGTGGCTCGCAGCGGCGCAGGTGCAGACTGATGTCGGCAATGACAAGGGAACCGTCTGGTTCTTGGGCGGCGGCTACGAACGCGACCTGGCCGAAGGCCGCTATCGCCTGCGCTTGGGAGTCGATCTGTCCGGCGCGGACGCTCAGCACCTGCGCACCGAGTTGGGCATCACAAGTGCCGAGGCAGCGCGCACGGACTTTCAGGAGTACCAGCCGGGCTCCGGGCTCAAGACCTTGACGCTCGGGGTCGAGCTCGACCGGTGGTGGGGGCGCTGGGGCCTCTTGCTTTCGCTGGAAGCGGAGCGCTACCTGGACGCGGCCAAGGAGAGCCCGCTGATCCAGACCATCGGCTCCGAGACCACCGTCGAGGCTTCGGTCGGCTTTGTCTACCGCTGGTGGCGCTAGCAGCCCGTGGTGAGACTCGCGTATGGCTGAGTGCGGCGGGCTGAGCGCTCTTCTCGTGCGTAGCCGAGGACGTCGATGCGGTGCCTTCATCGACGAAGCTAGGTGCGGGAGGAGCGTTCGCCCGCTTGGGCGAATGGCGGCGAAACCAGGGACGAGATCGACTCCATTCGCCTTGTGGGACCAAGGCGGGCAAACTCAGCCGTCCGGGAGTTCTACCACGGGCTGCTAGTGGCCAGCCCACGGACTTCCGGCACCGACGAAGCTCGGTAGAAAGGGAGCTCGGTAGACAGGGAGTCCGGTCGAAATAGACTGCTCGGCCAAAGGAAGGCGACGGCGAGCAAGGGTGATATGACGGTCCCCGGGCGCTGCCTCGCCCGGAGATGTTGATGATCTTGGCTTTGCTGAGCAGTCCCGTTGCAACGAAGCTCCCGCTTGAGGGAGCACTCCGCTGTGGAGGCCGAGGTTTCACAGGTTTTTCGTCGGTACTGGGTCAGTGGGTTCCCAGTCTCTTGCCAACGCAAGTGGCAGTCAGCATCGAACGAGCCAGTGCCTGGGGATGAGGCGGCGGCTCCTGCCGCTGTCGCTCGAGTTTCTTGAAGATCTGGCTCATCGTCATCCATCGCTGGCTCGGCTTTGCCGGCTGCCTGCTCTTCGCCCTGTGGTTCGGCTCGGGGTTGGTGATGATGTACGTCGAGATGCCGTACCTGCAGCGGACCGCGGAGCGCCTCGAAGGGCTCGTGCCGCTCGACGCGAGCGCTCCGCTGCTGACTCCGTGGCAGGCGATCGATCGTTCGGGTCTCGACACGAGTCCGGCAAACTTGCGTCTCGTCTCGCGCGCGACGGCGAAGGGCGCTCATCCCGTCTGGGAGCTCGAAGGCGGGAGCTTGCCGACTCTCGATGCGGTGACGGGAGAGATTTTGCCCGCTCCGACGCTCGAGGACGCGACGGCTGCTGTCAGGCGCTGGAATCCCGAGGCGGCGTTTCAGTCGACCGCAGACGTCGACCAGTGGACCCTGCCGCGCAGCCAGTTCGCGGCGCATCGGCCGCTGCACCGGTTTGCCGACGAGCGCGGCGAGTGGCTCTACGCTTCGTCCGTGACCGGCGCCGTCGTGCAGCGCGTGTCTCGCGGCGAGCGCCTGTGGGCGACGGCGGGCCCGGTCGCTCACTGGCTCTATCCGACGTTCCTGCGTCGCCGCGCGGCTCTTTGGAACCGAGTCGTCGTCATCACGTCGCTCCTTTGCACCGTCGCCGTGGTGACCGGTCTCGCTCTCGGCCTTTGGCACCTGCGCCGCCGCTCGCCACACATCCCCTATCGGGAGCCGACGATGCGGCGTCATCACCTCTTCGGGCTGATCTTCGGCTTCTTCGCTTTCACCTGGACGCTGAGCGGTCTGTTCAGCATGGAGCCCGTCCCCGTGCCCTCTTCCGGCGCGACGGCGGAGCAGAAGCGGCTCTGGCAGGGCGACGTCGGTTGGCCCGCGTTCCAGCGTCGTCCCGACGAGGTCCTCGCGGTGCTGCGAAGGCCGGTCAAGGAGCTGCGACTGCGCTTCTTCGACGGAGACGCCTACTGGCTCGCCACGTCGGATGAGGGCGAGACGCAGCTCCTCAGTGATCGTGAGCTGCATCTGGTCGAGGCCCTGCCGGCGTCGAGTCTGCGCCCGGTTGCTGAGGGACTGCTGCCCGCAGCGACGCTCACCGATTGGCAGCGCCTCGACGACTACGACCTGCACTACACCTCGAAGGCGACGTCGCCGACGGCTCGCCCGCTGCCCGTCTATCGCGCCCGCTACGACGACGCGGAGTCGACCGTGCTCTACGTCGATCCAGCGACGGCCGAGCTGGTTCTCCGCGTCGTCGACGGTCGCCGACTCGTGCGCATCCTCTACCAGGGGCTTCACTCCTGGAACCTCTTTGGCTTTCACAATCTGCGTCCCCTCTGGGACCTGGTCGTCGGCGCTGCGATGATTGGCGGGCTGATCCTCTCCGTGACGGGAGTGCAGCTCTCCTGGCGTCTCGGAAAGCAGCGACTCCGGCGTCGCCGTCGGCCAAAGGTCTGAGGTTCGATACGGACTGGGCCCGTCGTGTCCTGCGCGGCTTGGTCCGGGTGCACCGACAAGTTCGAAGCACCCTCTGCACGCAACGGAGATTCTCGACATGGCTCGGAACAAAGTGATCGTCGGTCTAGCTCTGCTGACTCTGGCCGCCTGCGGCGCACCCGAGGGCATCGGACGAGATTCGACCGAAACGCTCACCTCTCCCGCGACCGTGATTCCGCTGCCTCGGGAAGCGAGGAGGTCGCCGGGAGAACTGCGCCTGACGGAGGCGACGACGGTGCAGGCCGGTGCCTATTCAGAGGTCGTGAAGCGCGAGGTGGAAGCGCTCCGCGAGCGGACGGGGCTGCCGCTCCCGATCGTCGAGGAAGCGGGAGACCTTCTCGTCGAGTCTGCGGCGGATCTGCCGGACGAGAGCTATCGTCTCTCGATCGACGAAGAGCAGGTCGTCCTTGCGGCAGGAGACGGCGCGGGAGCTTTCTACGCGTTCCAGACGCTGTCGCAGCTGCTGCCTGCGGCGGTGGCCACCGGCGGATGGGTGCTCCCTGCCATGACCGTCGAGGACGCGCCGCGCTTTTCCTATCGTGGGCTGCATCTCGACGTGGGGCGGCACTTCTTCGACGTCGACTTCGTCAAGCGCTACATCGACGTCATGGCGCGCTTCAAACTCAATCGCTTTCACTGGCACCTCACGGAGGACCAGGGCTGGCGCGTGGAGATCGACGCCTATCCGCGGTTGACCGAGGTCGGTGCCTGGCGCGCCGAGTCGCCGGTCGAGAAGAACCTCGATCCGTACGTCGGCGACGGCACGCGCCACGGTGGCTTCTACACGAAGGACGAGATCCGCGAGGTCGTGGCCTACGCCGCCGACCGATTCGTCACGGTGATTCCGGAGATCGAGATGCCGGGGCACGCGACCGCTGCGATCGCCGCGTATCCCGAGCTGGGCTGCACCGGCGAAGCGCTCGAGGTCTCGACGACGTGGGGCATTCACGACACGGTCTTCTGCCCTTCGGAGACCACCTTCGAGTTCATCGAGACGGTTCTCGCCGAAGTCGTCGAGCTGTTCCCTTCGCAGTACATCCACATCGGTGCCGATGAGGTGCCGAAGCGCCAGTGGGAGGAGAGTGAGCTGGCTCAGGCTGTGATGGAGCGTGAGGGTCTAGCCGATGAGGAGGAGCTGCAGAGCTGGTTCATCCGGCGGGTCGAAGGCATTCTCGAGCGGCACGGCCGTCGGCTCATCGGCTGGGACGAGATCGAAGGGGCTTGATGACCACCTCCCGTGGTCTCGTTTGGGCCGCCGCGGGTCCAGATCCAAGGCGCTTTCGCGGAGGCGATGCGGTGCCATCGTTGAGCGAAAGGAACGCAGGAGATGGGCCCGCGCCGGCCCAAACCCCTCCGGGGCGCTGGGAGTTTCGGCTCGTGGACTGCGTTCTCTCTCCTCGACGATGGCACCGCATCGCCTTCGGAGAGACGCCTTGCCACGAGCCGAGACTCCCAGCGCGAGACCGCGGGAGGTGGTCATCAAGCCCCTCCAGGAGGGCTCGCACCGAACGCGACGGTCATGTCCTGGCGCGGTACGAAGGGCGGAATCGAAGCCGCGCGCCAGGGGCACGACGTGATCATGACGCCGGTCGAGCACGCCTACTTCGACTTCTACCAGGGCGATGCGGAGACCGAGCCGCTGGCGATGAACTGGGCCGGCTTCGCGATCGATCTCGCCCGCGCTTACGCGTTCGAGCCCGTTCCGGAGGAGCTCACAGAAGCCCAGGCTCGTCACGTTCTCGGTCCGCAGGGCAACGTCTGGACCGAGTACATCAGCACTCCGGAGTACGTCGAGTACATGGCGTATCCGCGGGCCCTGGCGCTTGCCGAGGTGGCCTGGTCGCCGCGCGGCGCGCGCGACTACGACGGTTTCGTCGAGAGGCTGCGCGCCCTGCTGCCCCTTCTCGATCGGATGGAGCTCAGCTACCGACCGCTCGACCCCTAGGGGATTGATGAAAAACTCCCGTAGCGCTCAGTTTGCGCGCCGCAGGTCGAGATTTG
>JBCCLJ010000289.1:0-7240 GCA_039026915.1 Acidobacteriota bacterium | reverse complement strand
GGGGATGCAGCTGTTGGCGCCGAAGGAGGAGTAGAGGGCGCTTCCAGAGCCGATGCTCTCGCCTGACTGAGGTCGCTGGGCAAGCGACGCGGCGAAGCCGCATGGACAAGGCGAATGACGTCTGCTCGTCGGACTGAGAGGTCGTCATTCGCCCTCCGCGAACGGAGACCTCAGCCCCCTGGCAGAGCGAACTCCGTTCGCTACGGCGCGAAGGTCCCGCCAGGGACCGGAGCATCAACCAGGATGAGCGCAGGCGTGATAGCCATTACGCCGAGCACATCAGCGGGCCCGCTGACCTGGCCTCAGCGGCTTCTGCAGCTTCATCGGCTCGTCCGGATACAGCCCGGCGACCTGCTCGGCGTAGCCGTTGAAGAGCGGCGTGTCGAACGAGTCTTCGGTGCCCAGCCAGAACGATGTCGCCTGCGACCAGCGCGGGTGCGGGATGTTCGGGTTCACGTTCGAGAGGAAGCCGTACTCGTGTGGCTGGACCTGCCAGAACGTGTTGGGCTCGTCTTTGACGAACTCGATCTTGGCGATCGACTTGGGGTTCTTGTAGCCGTACTTCCACGGCACGGCGATGCGGATCGGTGCGCCGTGCTGCTTGAGCAGCGGGTCGCCGTAGGCGCCGGTCACGGCGAAGTCGAGGTCGTGCATCGATTCGTCCATGCGCAGCGCCTCGAAGTAGGGCCAAGGGTAGTGCTTGCCGTCGTTCGAAGTAATGCCGGGCATCTGCTCCGGGCGGTTCAGCGTCTCGAAGCGCACGTACTTGGCCGAGCTCTTGGGGTCGGCCTTCTCGATCAGCTTCTTCAGCGGAAAGCCACTCCACGGAACGTTCATCGACCAGCGCTCGACGCAGCGGAAGTGGTACACGCGCTCTTCGTGCTCGAAGGCGAAGAGATCGTCGAGATCGAGCGTCATCGGGTTGTTGCACTCGCCGCTGACCTCGATCTTCCAGGGCTGCACTTCGAAGCCCTGGATGTAGTTGACGACCGGGCCGCCGCGGCCGGGAAGGAACTCGTAGAAGTTGTTGTGAGACGCGGCGATCTCGCGCACCGTGAGATCCTTCGGCACTCCCGCCGGCGGCGCAGCGTAGGCCTCGTTGCGCTTCGCTGGAAAAACGTCGGGGCGTTCGAAGGGCACCTGGATCGGCGACGGCTGAGCGCCCGCCGGGGCGCTGAGTCCCGCCGCGATGCCGAAGCCCGACGCCGCCAGAGCTCCCACGAACTGGCGACGGTCGAAGAAGACCTCGGGCGGCGTCGGATCGAGACTGATCCCCCGCGCGCGAGTGCTTTCGGTCGTGGACTTCACGTTGAGATGCTTCTTCACGGTGTGCTCCTTCGCCACTACGTACCTGCGTCGACGAACGCGGACTCGCTCGCGAACTCTACGGCGCGAGGCCCCAGGGAGGCCTCACGAAAGACTCACGAACTACCGAGTCCCGGCGTCGGCGTGAGCCAGTTGGGCTTGCTTCCACCCGAGTCGCCGCCGGCATCGCGGAGATAGCGCGCTTGCGCGAGAGACGCCTCCGGACTCAGACCGCCGACGACCATCTCCAGGTCCTCGTCGCCGAGCTCGTAGTTCTCTTCGTTCATCGTCACCAGCTGCTGCTTCTTACGGGCCATGTGCATCACTCCTCAGCGTCGGGTCCTGATCCCTCGCCAATGATACCCGAGGCCCGAGCCCTCGAAGGAGCGCCGCCCGAGAGTCAGGGCTGCTGAGCGTCGGCGCTCTTCTGCATCGTCTGGATGGCAGGCATCGCGAGGTCGAGGTTGCTGGCGAAGGGGTCCTCGTCGGCTTCCCTGTGCCACTCGTACTCCGTCATCGCGGCGATCATGCTGGCGCCGCTGTCACCGAAGAAGCGAGCGATGAGAGCAAGACTCATGTCGATGCCAGCCGAGACGCCCGACGACGTCATCACCCGGCCCGACTCCACCCAGCGCGCCTCCTTCACCCACTCGGTCTCGGGGCCGTGGCTGGCGACGTAGCTGAAGAACGCCTTGTTCCCCGTCGCCCGCTCGCCGTCGAGCAGGCCCGCCTTCGCGAGAATGGCCGAGCCGGTGCAGACGGACGTGACCATCGCAGCGTTTTCGGCGCGTGCAGCGACGAACTCGACCATGGCATCGTTGTTCACCTCGCGCAGCGTGCCGATGCCGCCGGGGACCATGAGGACGTCGAGCTCGGGTGCGTCGGCGAAGCTGTACTGGGCCTGAACGCGGGGCGCCATCTCTGCGGGATAGCCCGTCGTCGTCATGACGATGCCCCGCTTCTCCTCGGCGATCAGATGCACGCGGATCAGCTCCGGCCCGGCGTTCATCCACATCTCCAAAGGACCGAAGACGTCGAGGGGCTCGGCGCCGTCGTAGAGGACGATGCCGATGTCGAGCGGCGGCTCGTAGCTGGGCACCGCGGCCTCGTCCGCCGCCGCGCCGACGCGGAAGCGAGTCGTGCCCTCGGCGGAGGGGCTCTTCCAGGAGAGCGCGTATTCGCCTTCCGTCAAAGCCGCGCCGAGCGTCGCCATGACGTCGGACTCACCCATCGTGTGAGCGCCCGTCAGAGGAATCTCACCCGCGGGCCCCTGGAGCGTCAGCGTGACGTCGCCCGGGTCTTCGAGCGCGTCGAACCAGACGCGAACGCTACGCTGACCGGCTCCGATCGTCTCGCCGGCCGCCGGCTCCGAGCGCACGACGCGCGTCTGCGAGCTGGCGGGAGCGCCGAGGAGGTGGATCGCCGGGAGGGTGAACAGCAGAGCGGTGCGGACAAGTCTCTTCATCAGGCGGAGCCCTTCTCGTCGTGGGCGTCGGAAGCGACGACAACAGCACCAAGCCTACGCTCTCGCCTGCGTTCTTCGCTGGTGCCTACGTGGCACTGCAGGGAGCCGCTCGCTGCAGCCGCACGGCACTTCGCCGCTGCAATCGCCCGCGAAGTACTTCCGAAGCACTTCCGAAGCGCGGTTCTCAGGTCGCGAGTGCCCCTGCGTGAAAGCGCAGGTGCTCCTCGAAGAAGCTCGCCACGAAGAAGTAGCTGTGATCGTAGCCCTCGCGCAGGCGCAGCTCGAGGTCGTGACCGCGCTCGCGGCACACTTCCTCGAGAAGCTCTGGTTTGAGCTGCTCCGCGAGAAAGCCGTCCTCGGTTCCCTGATCGACGAGCAGGGCCGGCGCGCGCTCTGCCTCGCGCAGCAGCTCGCACGAGTCGTACGCCTTCCAGCTTTCGCGATCGTCGCCGAGGTAGTTCGAGAACGCCTTCTCGCCCCAGGGGCAGCGGGTCGGCGCGCAGATCGGAGCAAAAGCAGAGACGGACTGGAAGTGCCCAGGGTTGCGTAGCGCTGCGACGATCGCGCCGTGGCCTCCCATCGAGTGTCCGGAGACCGACCTCCTTGGCAGCAGCGGCAGACGACCTTCGATCAACGCGGGCAGCTCGCGCACGACGTAGTCGTGCATGCGGTAGTGCTGCGACCAGGGCCGCCGCGTCGCGTCGACGTAGAAGCCCGCACCGCTACCGAAGTCCCAGTCGTCGTGCTCGCCCGGCAGGTCCAGACCGCGAGGCGAGGTGTCGGGCGCGACGAGGGCGATCCCCAGCTCGGACGCCCAGCGCTGGGCGCCCGATTTCTGCAGGAAGTTCTCTTCCGTGCAGGTGAGCCCCGAGAGCCAGTAGAGCGACGGGACCGGCCCCTCCTGCGCCTGGGGCGGCAGAAAGACACCGAAGCGCATCGTGCAGTCGCACGCCTCGGAGGCGTGGGTGTAGGTGTCGATCCAGCCGCCGTGCATGCGCACACGGCCGATGCGCTCGAGCGAGTCACTCATCGCTGCGGCTTCAGAAGTGAACGACGGAGCGGATGCTCTTGCCTTCGTGCATCAGGTCGAAGGCCTCGTTGATGCGGTCGAGACCCATGGTGTGCGTGACCATCTTGTCGATCTCGATCTCGCCGGCCATGTACTGCTCGACCATGCCGGGCAGCTCGGTCCGTCCCTTGACGCCCCCGAAGGCAGTGCCGCGCCAGACGCGACCCGTGACGAGCTGGAAGGGGCGCGTCGAGATCTCCTGACCGGAGCCGGCGACGCCGATGATGATGCTCTCGCCCCAACCCTTGTGGCAGCACTCGAGCGCCGAGCGCATGAGCTCGACGTGGCCTACGCACTCGAAGGAATAGTCGACGCCGCCGTCGGTCATGTCGACGATCACCTCCTGAATCGGCGCATCGTAGTCTTTCGGGTTCACCAGATCGGTGGCTCCGAGCAGCTGCGCCATCTCGAACTTGTCCGGGTTGATGTCGACGGCGAGGATGCGCTCCGCTTGGGCCATGACGGCGCCCTGGATGACGCTGAGTCCGATGCCCCCGAGGCCGAAGACGGCGACGGTCGAGCCGGGCTCGACTTTGGCCGTCTTGAGCACGGCACCAATGCCGGTGGTCACGCCGCAACCGAGGAGACAGACCTTGTCGAGCGGCGCCTCCTTGTTGATCTTGGCGACCGAGACTTCGGCCGCGACGGTGTACTCGGAGAAGGTGGACGTGCCCATGTAGTGAAACAAGCTCGATCCGCCGTGCGAAAAGCGCGAAGTGCCGTCGGGCATCAGCCCCTTGCCCTGTGTCTCGCGGACCGATCCGCAGAGGTTCGTCTTGCCGGAGAGGCAGAACTTGCACTCGCGACACTCTGCCGTGTAGAGCGGAATCACGTGATCGCCGGGAACGACGCTCGTGACGCCCGGCCCGACCTCTTCGACGACGGCGCCGCCCTCGTGTCCCAGGATCGCCGGGAAGAGCCCTTCGGGATCGGCTCCGGAGAGGGTGTAGGCGTCGGTATGACAGACGCCCGTCGCGACGACACGCAGCAGCACTTCGCCCGCCTTCGGGCCCTCGACCTGGACCTCCTCGATCTCGAGTGGTTTACCGGCCTCATGGGCGACGGCGGCACGTGACTTCATCGCATCCTCCCCTCGCGCGGCTGCAGAGACCGCGCTCCAAGATCCCCGGTGCGCCCCACGGAGCGCTGCCTGAGAACGAAACGGTGGTTTTTCGGTGAGAGCTCAATCTATCATCCGACGCATGCAGATCCGGGCGGACAACGAAGCCTCCAGAGCGGCGTCCCGAGCGAGGAATCGCGAGGTCTGGAACCGTTGGGCCGGCGTCAACTACGCCTCCGAGTTCTACGACGTCGACGGCTTCGTCAACGGATGGCGACAGGGCGCGAACCCCCGCCGACAGCACTTCGACGCGCTGGAAGCGGACCTCCTGGGCGACGTGGCGGGTCAAACTCTGCTGCACCTGCAGTGCCACTTCGGCATGGACACGCTGACGCAGGCGCGTCGCGGTGCGCGGGTCACCGGTGTCGACTACTCGAGCGAGGCGGTCGACCGAGCCCGAGAGCTCGCGCAGCGCCTCGCAGTCACCGAGGCTCGCTTCCTCTGCTCCGATCTCTACGAACTGCCGGGAGTCCTCGACGAGACCTTCGACGTCGTCTTCACGTCGATCGGCGTGCTCTCCTGGCTCGACGATCTCGAAGGATGGGCCCGCGTCGTTCACGACCACCTCTCGCCGGGTGGACGCTTCGTTCTGCTCGAGTCTCACCCGCTCGTCTGGATCTTCGACGACGAGGTCGAGGAGCGCCGTCTCGACGTGCGCTACGACTATTTCGAGCGAAGCGAACCGCTGCAACTCGAACAGGAAGGCGTCTACTCCGACCCGAGCGCCGTCGAGCCCTCGGTCACCTTCGAATGGGCGCACTCTCTGTCCGAGATCGTGCGTGCGCTTCTCGGCGCCGGACTGATCCTCGATTCTCTCGAGGAGTACGCCGAGATCGCGTGGCCCCTCTTTCCCTGGATGGAGAAAACCGACGGCGGCAGCTGGCGCCTGCCGGACGGCTTCCCTACCCTTCCTCTGATGTTCTCGATCGCCGCCCATCGCCCCGGAGCCGCGACGCCTTGACGCTCCCTCGCCTGCATCTGTTCGAGCTGGAAGACCAGTCGTGGTGTCCGCGCATGCTGCGCGACTACGCCACCGACTATCTGCAGGCGATTCAAGACCTCTACCCGATCGACGAGACGCTCGTGGAGCCGCTCGCTTCGCTTCTCGAGGCGAGCGGCGAGACGCGCATCGTCGACCTCTGCTCCGGAGCGGGAGGTCCGGTGATCGGCGTCTGCCAAGCACTCGGGAAACAGGGTCTGAAGGTCGAGGTCACACTGACCGACTTCTTTCCCAACGTCGAGGCGTTCGAGCATGCGGCGCGGCGGCATCCGGCGGTTCGCTTCGAGAAGCGGTCGATCGACGCCCAAGCCGTTCCAGCCAATCTCGAGGGAGTGCGCACCGTGTTCAACGGCATCCACCACTTCCGCCCACGTCAGGTCGAAGCCATCTTCGCCGACGCCGTGCGACAGGGCATGCCCGTCGGAGTCTTCGAAATGACGAAGCGATCGATTCCGTCGGTCCTCGGCATGCTGCTCAGCCCGCTCATGGTCTGGATCCTGACACCCAAGATCCGTCCCTTTCGTTGGAGCCGACTGCTCTTCACTTATCTCATTCCGCTCGTGCCTCTCATCGTGCTCTGGGACGGCGTCGTCTCGCAGCTGCGTGGCTACGAGCCGCACGAGTTCGAAGAGATGGGAAAGCGTGCGGGCCCCGAGTACCGGTGGCGGTCCGGACGGATTCAAGCGGGTCCCGTGCCGATCACATTCCTGACCGGACACCCTGACCCGACTGGACACCCTGAAGAGGGGCCTTAAGCGACAACTGTCGTGCGGTTTGGAGCGATTCGTGCGCTCAGTCCGTAGTATCGGGTAGGACCACCGAACGATGGCGCTGCGCGCCCCGCGCGGCGCCCCTGGGGGATTGCGCATGAATCGCCGCTCGACCTGCCTCGCCCTTGCGTTGGCAGCCTGCTTCGCGGGCCTTGCCGAGGGCCAGCAGGAGATCGTCCTCTCCGGAAGCGTCGTCGACTTGCAGGACCGGCCCGTCGAGGGCGCCCGGGTGCAGCTCTTCGAACCGCAGTCGACCTACCAGCGGCGCCTTTCCTTCTGGCGCGGCGAGGAGGCGCCGCCGGTGACGACCGTCCGCTCGCAGCAGAACGGTGACTTCGTGCTCGTCGTGCCCGAGGCTGGACCGTGGAGCGTGACGGTCAAAGCCCCGGGCTTCGTCGAGCAGCCGATCGCCTCGATCTCGCTCGTCCTCTCCAGCCAGCGCCTCGCTTCCGTTCGGCTACAGGAGGCAACGGCCGTCACGATTCGCGTCCTGGATCCGGAGGGTCTGCCG
>JBCCLJ010000288.1:0-7358 GCA_039026915.1 Acidobacteriota bacterium | reverse complement strand
CTGCGGCGCGCTCGGGCACGACGACGAGAGCCGAGCTGAAGCCGTCGGTGCCGCCGGAATGGAGAAGACGGCGCGGCCTCACCGAGGAGTCTTCGGACCAACCGAAGGCACGGCCGGTGAAGTCGGGATGGTGTGCGAAGTGGCGAGCGAACATGAGCTCAACGGTCGAAGGATCGAGAAAGTCGTGCCTTTCGGGGCGCAGAAGAGCTTCGAGAAGGCGCACCATGTCTGCGCCGGTCGCGCTGAGCATGGACGAAGGAAGCGTCTTGATGCCGTGCGTCGGTGACGGAGCGCCGAAGCGATAGCCCGTCGCGAGCTGGGTCGCGTGACTCCAGTCGAAGGTCGCTCGACTCATTCCGAGAGGTTCGAAGACGAGCGCCTCGGCTGCCTCGGGAAAGGAGCGATCGACGGCGTCAGCGACGACGAGCCCGGCGAGGGCCATGCCGTGGTTCGAATAGATCGACACGGTGCCGGGAGGATAGCTGGCGCGAGGCATGTCCTGCTCGAGATACGAACGCAGGTCGGGCAGGTTCGCGGGATCACGTTGCAGACGGCGCAGGAACTTGTCTTCGAAACCGCCGGTGTGGGTCAACAGATGAGCCAGAGTCAGCCTGGGGTCGAGATGCAGTGAAGGGTAGTCGTCGTGCACCGGTGCGTGAAGGTCGAGCTCGCCGCGCTCGACGAGACGCAGCGCGGCGATGGCGGTGACGGGCTTGGAGAGTGAAGCGAGACGGAAGGACGTCGTCTCGAAGTCCACTGGTTCTCCGGTCGTCCGGCGGGCAACACCGTGAGCCGCTGCGTACGTCAGTTGCCCCTCGCGGAAGACCGCGACGACGCCTCCCGGCACCTGCCACTCCGTCTCGAGCTTCGCGAATCCGGACGTGACGAGAGAGTCCAGGTCCGCCGGTGGCGCCTTGTCGTTCGCGGAGCTTGGCGCCGTGAGGCTGAGCAGAGCGGCTGCGGTCCATTGCAGAGTCGGTCGTCGAAGCATGGCTGTCCCTCCTGCCTCTTCGACGCAACAGCGAAGCAAAAGGTTGACAGCGACTTGGCGCGACGTCGCCAGGTACCACAGGCGATCGGGCGCCGATCTCGGAGCGGAGGAGCCGAGGGTCGACTACCCGAGGAGTTTCCGCCCCAGTGCCTTGAGTTGGAGCCAGACGTTCTTCCCAACGAACACAGGCGCGCGCTGGGGATTCTCGCGGAGTTTTCGGGCGAGGAGCCGCTTGAGCGCTGGCGTGCCGTCGTAGTTGCCGACGCGCTGTCCGTGCCCTCGGTGAAGCTCGATGTCTGGAATGTCGATGACGTCGAGGTCGAGAGACAGTGTGAACGTCTCGGTCTTCGGCAAGAGGCACTCGCTGTCGGTGCAGGCCTGGTAGCGCACGGTGGCCTCGATCTCGACGCTGGGCGTGTCCAGGGGTCGGCACTCGCTGACGAGCTCACCCGTCGCGTAGAACGGGTAGATGAGATCGACGGTGCCGTGCCAGACGTTCAGCGTGGCTGCGCCCGGCAAGTCCAACGGCTCCGTCGGCGGAAAAACGGGGGCCATCGTGCGGAGCCCCTCCGGGCCGTCGACCGTGACGTCGGTGGCCACCATGCCTTCCGGCACGGGCGGGCCGTAGATGTGCAGACCCTCCGGCAGCTCGAAGCGGACGACGAGTTGCCGGATGACGCCCTGACGAATCGTGCCTTTGCCACCGTGCACGGCGACGGTCAGACGGATCTGCTCGTCGCCACCGGAGGCCTGGGGGGCGCTGTCGTCGACGGTGAGGCGTCCGAGCGCCGCGTCGAGGTAGAGCTCGGCGCTGTCACGCTTCTTGTAGGAGTCGTGAAAGAACTTGGCGGTGACGAAGCCCTGCTCGTCGATGACGTAGACGCCCGGGTAGGGAATGCCGTAGAGCAGGCCGTCGTTCTTCGTGACCTGCTCGTTGAGAATGCCGAACTTCCGGATCACTTCCGAATCGATGTCGGACAGCAGCGGAAACGGAAGGCTCTGCTTCTCGCTGAACTCGGCGAGCGCCTCCTGGTCGTCGTAGGAGATCGCGTAGACGCGAACGTCGTGCTCGTCGAACTTGCTGATCGCGTCGCGCAACTCACGCAGCACGGGCTGCTTCCTGCGTCCAGCAGGGCGGTCACCAGACGGCGGAGCGGTAGAACACGACGACCGACTTTCGCTGGCCGCGATCGGCGTGGAAGTCGATGCGCTGGCCGTGCGCGTCCGGCAGCGTGAAATCCGGGAGCTTCTCGCCGAGTGCCGGTCCGGCGGGGTGGCCGTCCGGTAGGCCCGCTCGGCCTGGATGCCCGAGCGGCGCCGGTGCGTCGAAGCCGTGGTGATCTCTCTCAATGACCATGATGATTTTTCGTGCTGGGTGACGGCGCCGTCAGTTCCACCAGTAGATGAACTCGTCGCTTTCGACTTCAGGCAGGTCGAGCGTCTTGTCGATGAAGATCGGGGTCTGCACGCCGGACGGCCACAGCGGTGCCATCTGCTGAGCGTTGTGCTGCGCGAGAAGAGCTTCGAGCTGTGCGACGCGCTCTGGCTGGGAGTCGGCCAGGTTGGTCTGCTCCGTCGGATCCGTGTTCAGGTCGAACAGCCACTTGGTCCCAGGTGGGTCACTGAGCTGTAGCTTGTAGCCGTCCGAGAGCACGACTTGATAGCCGCCGGAGCGCCAGAAGAGGTCGCGCGGTGGTGCGGTCTCGGGCTCCGAATCGCTATCGGGAGCTCGAAGCCAGGGAACGAAGTCGACGCCGTCGATGGGCCGATCGTCGGGCAGCGCGACGCCTGCAGCGGCCGCTGCCGTCGAGAAGATGTCGAAGCCGTGGGCGGGCGCTTCGATCGTCTGGCCCGCCGCCACGCGCGCCGGCCACTTGAAGAGATAGGGCACGTGGATGCCGCCTTCGAAGAAGCTGATCTTCCAGCCTCGGAACGGTTGGTTCACCTCCGGAAGGCCGATGTAAGCGGGCGCGCCGTTGTCGGAAGTGAAGAAGATGAGCGTGTTCTCTTCGAGACCGTTCTCGCGAAGCGCCTCGAGCACGCGTCCGACGCTGCGATCGAGCGACAGCACCATCGCTGCGTAGACCCTCATGCGATGGTCTTCAATGTGCGACAGAGCTTCGTAGTCGTCCTTGAGAGCTTGCAGCGGCGTATGTACGGCCCAGTGGGCGAGGTAGAGAAAGAAGGGGCGGTCCTTGTTCGCTTCGATGACCTTGACCGCTTCGTCCGTGTAGTAGTCGGTGAGGTAGCCCTCCGGCTCGAAGTTCTGGCCGCCGTTGAACGACGCCGCGTAGTTCATGGCGCGCCACAGGAACTGATCGATCGGATCGAAGTCCTGCTTCGAGTTGACGACGTCGGGGTCGTTCTTGGGGAGGTAGAGCCCGCTCGCCATGAGGAGGCTCTCGTCGAAGCCCTGGTCGTGGGCAGCCATGCCGTTGTCCAGCCCCAGATGCCACTTGCCGATGTGGGCCGTCTGGTAGCCCGCTTCCTGCAGCAGCTCCGCGAGCGTGATCTCGGAAGGTGGCACACCCATCTCTCGGTAGGTCAGTTCGGGCTCTTCGTCCGAGACGTAGGCCGGATGCAGCCGAGCGTTCTGGTTGCCGAGTCGAGGGACCAGAGTCGAGAAGCTCGAAGGGGTCGGAGTGAACTCGAACCCGAAGCGCGTTCCGTAGCGCCCGGTCATCAGCGCCGCGCGCGACGGTGCACAGGTGCCGTTGGCCGAATAGCCGTTGGCGAAGTGCACGCCGTCGCGCGCGATCGAATCGATGTTCGGCGTCGGCACGGTACCGCCGGCGACGCCGCCACCGAGCCAGCTCAGGTCGTTCCAGCCGAGATCGTCCGCAAGAATGACGACGATGTTCGGCGGCCTCTCTTCGGGCGCGCGCGGATCGCTCCCCGTGCTCCATTCGATGGCCTGCGGCGGGCCGAGATCGAGCGCTCGCTGTTGACCGACCTCGACCGCGAAAAGGAGGAGTTCGAGGCGGTTTACCCAGGCGATCACGCCGAGCCCGAGCGCGATCGAAAGAAGGACCAGAACGGCACGAAGACGCGGGTTCATCGAGAGCTCCTCGAGGTTTGTTGTGCTGCCACGGCGGCGAGTGCAGCCGTCGTAGCGGGGGAGATCGGCCCTTCGACGATGCCGGTCATCGCGTCGAGCACGGTTTCGAAGTAGAGGTCCGCTTCCGGGCCTTCGAAGGAGCCGCCGGAACGCGCTCTCTGAGACAGCGCGATCGCCGCTGTCCTATGCAGCAGTTCGAGGCGTCGTTCGAGCAGCCCTTCCGGCAGTTCCAGCTGATCGACGACCCGCTGAAACACCTTGCCGGCATTGCCGAGCTCGTAGGTTTCGTGCGTTTGCCGGAGCTCGTCGTCGGGGAGGAAGGCCAACTGACCGACGACCCTCAGGAACCTCACGAAGTTCGGATCCCTGCGAGCGAGTCGGACCGGCGGTAGAAACGCCACCTCACAGACGCTGCGAAGATCGAGCGTACGGCCGCTCTCGATCAGCTCGCCGAGCAGAACCTCACGCTCGGCGGCAACCTGTCCACCTCGCTCGACATAGAGGGCCTCGAGGAGTCCCTTGCGTCCGCCGAAGTGATACTGCAGCGCAGACTCGTTGCGCTGCTCGGCTTCCTTCAGGATGGCGCGCGTCGAGGTGCCGGTGATGCCGTGCTCGGCAATGAGCTTTTCGGCCGCTCGAAGGAGCCGCTGCTTGGTGTCGCCGCGGCGACGCGTCTCCGCTTCGACCGTCATGTGCTCGCTCGGCTTCTTGGCCAGCTGGCGACCAGGCGAATCGACAGCAACCCGATGGCGAGGAAGAGGGCACCCAGCAGTCTCGGATCGCCGAAGTGGAACCAGGGATCGATGGGAAAGGCGATCGTCTTGAGCATCGCCGCCTGTTTGAAGGCGTGGGAGGGTTGGAACGCCGGATTCGTCGCGATCTCCATCATGTCGCGACGGCTCCGGTAGCGCATGGCAGCTCCCTGCGACCAAGCGCGCGCTCTCTCGTCGAGCCCCCAGAGGTCCGCTGCCCCAGCGGCGGCTCCCCCTGCCAGAACCGGGTGGCAGGCACGGCGCAGCAAGGCGGGCCACATGTACGCCATGTACTTGTTCAGCACGTCGGAGGCCGTATCCTGCGGTCCGACGCCCTCGACCCGCGTCGGCGGCTCACGGAGCTCAATGACGTTGACCATCGCGAAGTCGCCGCCAGTGTCGGTCTCGAGAAACTCGCGCAGGCTTTGCTGGTCAGCCTCGCTGAGTCCGTCGGCGGCGATGCGCTCGAGGTACAGGTCGATCTCCTCGGGGCTCAGGGGGCCGCCGAGCGGCGTGTACCAGAGGAAGAAGAGGACGTAGACCGCGGTCAACGCGATCGAGAGAAGGGCAGAGCGCGACCTCATGCGAAAGCTCCGAGACAGGTGACGGATTCGTTGGAATAATGATAGACATTAGTCGTGCTGACCGCAACCACCGTCGAAAGCTCCCCGTCGAAGGACCTCAGAGCAGCGCTGCTCTTCGCGCTCGCGATCCTGCTTCTCGCAGTCCCCCCGCTCGCAGCGGAAGACGTCCTGGCGGACGACATCCCGGTGGCCAAGACGCCTCCCGGCTACTGGAAGACCATGCCGGATCCGGTCCTCGAGCGCTGCACCGAGCCGTTGGTGCACGGAGCGATCGACATGCGCGGCGTTTGGAAGGTCGCCGAGGTGCTGCAGGGTCGACCGACCGGGTTGCTCCTGAATTCCGTGCAGCGCATCGAGCAGTGCGGCAATCGCGTCGTGATCAGCGCAGGCGGAGTCACTCATGACATGCGTTGCGACGGCACGCTCGAAAATGGAGTCAACGACGTTGCTGCACCGGGCTCGGATGAACGGCCGATCCGCGTTGCTGCAAGCTTCGAAGACGGTGTCCACGTGCTTCGGCCGGAGGGTGTCTCCTTCACGGTCGAGCGCGAGCGCAGCGGCGACTTTCTGATCTGGCGCTACGGCCCGCTCCTCGTCCTGAAGTTGGAGCGCGTCGAAAGGGGCGAGCCTTGAGCTCGACCGTGCGTCGCGCTCTCGCTGGCGTCGCGCTGTTTCTGCCTTCGGCTCTCGCAGCCCAGGATGCGGTGCCCAGACCGAACGTGCTGCTCGTCATCGCCGACGACGTCGGCTTCACCGACCTGGGCGCCTACGGCAGCGAGATCCGCACCCCTCACATCGACGCGCTGGCGGCCCGGGGCGTGCTCTTCGCCAACTTTCACACATCACCCATGTGCTCGCCCTCGCGTGCGATGCTGTTGACCGGTGTCGACTCGCACACTGCGGGCCTCGGCAACCTCTCGGTCGCGACGCCTCGTCGTCACAAGCGCTCGCCGGCGTATCAGGGGCGACTTCGAGACGACGTCCTCACGCTGGGCACGCGCCTGCGCGCGGAGGGATACCGTACCTACTTTTCCGGCAAGTGGGATCTCGGTCATACCCGGGAGACGCTGCCCTCCAGCCGAGGCTTCGACCGCACCTTCGCCCTCGACGCAACCGGAGCCGACAACTTCGAGAAGAGGTCCTATCTACCGATCTACGACGAACCGCCCTGGTACGCCGACGGCGAGCCGACCGACCTCCCCGATGACTTCTACTCGTCGGAGTTTCTCGTCGACACGATGATCGAGTTTCTCGAGGATGGAGACGCCGACCGTCCTTTCTTCGGCGTGCTTTCGTTCCAGGCCGTGCACATGCCCGTGCAGGCGCCGCGCGAGTTCACGGCGCGCTACGACGGAACCTACGACGAGGGTTGGGAGGCCCTGAGAGCCCGGCGAGTGCAAGGCGCTCGAGAGCGTGGCCTGGTGAGCCCGGGTTCATCGGCCTCCCAACGCCCACTGCAGTCCGCCTGGGACGACCTGGCCGAGGAGGAGCGCGCGCTCGCGGCAAAGAGCATGGCCGTGCAGGCGGGAATGCTCGAGGCGATGGACCATCATCTGGGTCGGCTCTTGCGCCATCTCGACCGCGACGGCTCCGACGACACCGTGGTCTTCGTTCTTTCGGACAACGGGCCGGAGGCGGCCGATCCGTTCGGCACCTTCGGCTTTGCCGCATGGCTCGACCGCGCCGGTTATCGACGGGATCTGGAGACTCTCGGAGAGAAGGGCAGCTACGCATTCATCGGCCCGGACTTCGCTCGGGCGATCGCAGGTCCGTTGGCTTACTACAAGTTCCACAGCGGTGAAGGAGGCGTTCGCGTACCTCTCATCGTCAGCGGGCCGGGAGTCGCCGCCAGCGGCGTGACGCAGTCCTTCGCCTTCGCGACCGACATCGCGCCGACCGTGCTCGAGCTGTGCGGTGCGGCGACGACGACTCCCGAAGGCAAGGCTCCGATCGTCGGCCGCTCGCTCCTCCCG
>JBCCLJ010000287.1:0-7386 GCA_039026915.1 Acidobacteriota bacterium | reverse complement strand
GCTCTTCCTGAAGCTCGGGTACCGCTGGCTGATGTGAGGGCTTTGCGTGATGGAATCACGCGCCCTCACCGATGTTGTTGCTCCGGCCCGCAGAGCGGGCCTGCGCGCGGCAGGCTCGCGTTGCTCGCGCCGCTTGCGCGGGGCTTTGCGTGATGGAATCACGCGCCCTCACCCCTCTTGATGCTCCGGCCCGCGGAGCGGGCCTGCGCGCGGCAGGCTCGCTCTGATGGCTCTGCTCGCGCCGAGGTGCTGCCTGAGGATGCCAGCCGAAACCAACACCTTGATCTGGTCGTGGTTGGCTCGCCGACTTGCCCGGTAGGGCTTCCTTTTGGCGTCCTTGCGAGGAGCGCGGGCGCAGCCTTCCGGAGGCGCCTGCCGACGCGGCCATCGGGTCCAAGTCCATGCCCCAGGTTACCGGCCTCTTTCCACCCCCAGCGGACATCCGATGGTTCCGAGGGGAAGCGGCTCGCGACGTCGGATCGTTCGTTCGCAGGGTCGACGGTTCCGAACGGTCGGACGGCGTGCGGCTCGGGCGCAGTGAGCTGGAGAACCCGCGATCGCATCGAGTTCCCCCACACACGTGCCCGACGGTGAGCACCGGACTCGCCTAACTCCCTCGGCGGCGGTAGAATTGAACTTGGGCTATACGTCGTAAGACCTCGGCCCTCTGCTTTTCGCCCGCACTCGCAACGAGTGTCCTCACATCGAACTCCCTTGGCCCCCCGCCGATGAGATCTTTTCTGCGCCGTCGCTGCGCACGGCAGCTCCTGTGTCTGTAGCCGAAGCGACCTCTGCCGTCGACTCGGAGAGTGCCCTGCCGTGCAGCGAGCCTCGATCCTTCGAGGGCCTGTTTCCCGCCACCGCCTGGGCACTGGCCGCGGCGGCCCTCGAGTTCGTCTACCTGGTCCTCGAGAACCTCCTGCTTCCAGTTGGACGGGGCCACGTGCTTCTGGTGGGCGGACTCTTCTGCCTGTACTGGCTTCTGACGCTCACCCTCTGGGGGATTGCACGGCTCCTCGAGCGGCAAATCCCGCGGCTTCGCGGCATCGCAGTGACGGCGCCGGCCGTCGGAGTTCTGTCGATGCTCGCAGCCTCGCACTACCGCATGCGGGTCAACACGAGCCCGCGAGATCTCGAGGGTACGCTCGTGACCCTGGGAATTCTGATGCTCGGCGGCGCGATGGTTCTTGTCGGTGCCGCGGTCGTGCGCAGTGCGAGCGAACGGGTCGTGCGTTGGTTCGGTCTGGGCGGGTTGCTGCTCCTGGTCGTCGCCCTGGGCTTCTTCCTCGTACGCTGGCGGGGGCTCGAGAAGGGAGCGACGCTCACCTCCACACGCGAGTCTCGCGTGCTCGAGGCGGGAGGCATCGAGTCGACGGGCAAGAAGGTGCTGCTGATCGGTCTCGACGGCGGTGACTGGAAGGTGATGGACCCGCTGCTGCGGGCCGGCAAGCTGCCGAACCTGGAGTCTCTGATCGAGCAGGGCAGCGCGGCGGACTTCGAGAGCCTGGAGCCGACGTACTCCCCGGTCATCTGGACGACGATCGCCGCAGGCACCCGACCGACCGACCACCGCATCCTCGATCACTCGCGAAGCCCGATGCCTCTGGGGCTCCCCGACTCGCCGGTGCAGTTGCGCTCGCTGGCTGCTCTGTCGAAGCCGGCGTCCTGGATCGTGCAGTCGCTCGCGAAGAAGGACCTGCCGCGTTACGCACAGACGGGTCATGTGCAGTCGGCTCGCGTCTGGGACGTGCTCGACTCTCTCGGCATGCCGACGATCGTCATGGATTGGTACGTCTCGCACCCGGCAAGCAGCGACCACGGCGCGATGATCTCGGATCGACACTTCGTGACGAAGAGCCTCGGTCCAGTCGAAGGCACCGTAGCGCCGCCGGAGCTCGAGGAGTCGATCGAGGGGCTGGTGCTCGGCCCGGAGGACATCTCGCCGGAGCTCCTCGGCTCTTTTCTGGATGCTGACGACCTTTCGAACGACGCGATCGAAGAGTTCGTCGCATCGCGCCCCGATGTCTTCACGTCCATTCGGACCGAGCTCGCCCGCAACGAGACGACGCGGAACCTCCTGGGTCCCGTCTTCGAATCGACCCCCGACTGGCGCTTTGCCGCGGTCTACTTTCGCGCCATGGACATCGCGCATCACCTGGCCTGGACCCCCCACGAAGAAGGGCAGAGCGGCGGTGAGTTCGCCGATGACGACTCGAGGCGCCTGGCTCCAGTCGTCAATCGCTACTACGAGTACTCCGATCGACTGCTCGGTGACGTGCTCGAGCAGGCCGACGACGACACGGTGGTGATCGTCGTCTCGGACCACGGCTGGGAGTCAGCGGAGGCGCAGCACTACTACGCCCCGGACGGCTTTCTCGTCATTGCCGGCCCCGACGTCAAGCGTGCCGCCGAAAGGAGCCGGTCGAGCGTCTATGAAGTCGCGCCGCTCGTGATGTCACTGTTGGGCCTGCCGGTGGCGCGCGACCTGGTGGCCGACGTGCCGACGCAGCTGATGAGCGACGGCTTCTGGCTGCGTCATCCCGTGCGGCGGCTCGCTTCCTACGAGATCGAGGGAGAAGGCGGTCCGGTGGAAGACGTCGAGATGGACGCCGAGACGATCGAGTACCTGAAGAGCCTCGGCTACCTTTAGGCGCGCTCCTTCGCGCTCGATCGCCGTTCGGGCAATGGAACGCCGGAAGCCGCCGTGCCCGCTGCTGTCCCTGATCCTCCGCCGGAGTGGGGCGCGACGGCGAAGCTCCGTCGAGTGTCGTGTGATCTTGCTGTAGGTTTGCGTCTTCCACGGAGCAAGAGAGGAGCTGCCGTTCGATGGATGATGCAACTGACAGGGCCTGCGCGCCGATCCCGATCCTGCGCTCCTTCGACGAGGCCGCGACCCGAGCCTTTTATCTCGATTTTCTCGGGTTCGAGGTCGTCTTCGAGCACCGTTTCGAACCCGAACTGCCGCTCTATCTGAGCGTCAAGCTGGGGAACTGTGAGATTCATCTGTCGGAGCACTTCGGTGACGCGAGCCCTGGCGCCGCGCTGCGCATCGAGGTCCCGGACGTCCACGCTTACTCGGCAGCGTTGCTGGCCAAGAAGTACCGTCACGCGCGGCCCGGCGTGCAGGACCAGCCCTGGGGCTGGTCGGACATGGCGATCAGCGACCCGAACGGGAACCGGTTGATCTTCTGCACGCCGCGAGCCGGCGAGACCTAGAGAGAGACTCGAGCCGTGCGAAGAGCTCTTGGGCCCACTCGAGGAAGGTCCTGTCGAGTGGCGGGCCGTCGATGAGCGAGCCCGCGCCTCCGCGTGTCGTGTCGCTACTTCCTTCCGCGACCGAGATCGTCTGCGCTCTGGGCGCTGCGGACCAGCTGGTGGGGCGCTCCCACGAGTGCAACTACCCCGAGGCCATCGGCGATCGACCCGTTCTGACACGGTCCCGCCTGATGGACGAAGGATCGAGTCTCGGCATCGACGCCGCCGTGCGCGGGGTGATTCAGGACGCTCTGAGTCTCTACGCGGTCGACGAGGCTGCGCTGGCGGGCGCGTCCCCGGACGTCATCCTCACGCAGGATCTCTGCGAGGTCTGCGCGGTGTCTCTCGACGATGTCCGTGCCGCCGTCGCACGGCTCGCGCACCGTGAGCGAGTCGACATCGTGAGTCTGTCTCCGACGCGACTGGGCCACGTCCTGGACGACGTCGAGCGAGTGGCCGCCGCGCTGAGGCGCCCCGAGCAGGGGCGGCGCGTTCGCGCCGAATTGGAGGCCCGCCTGGACGCCGTCACGGCCCGCGCCGCCGCGCTCGATACCCGGCCTCGGGTCGCGTCGATCGAGTGGCTCGATCCGCTGATGCTGGGCGGCACCTGGATGCCCGAGCTGATCGAGCGGGCCGGAGGAGTGGCGGTCGGCGCGGCGGCGGGTGAGCCGGCACCCACGATCACGCCGCAGCACCTCGGCGAGCTCGCCCCCGACGTGGTGCTGATCAAACCCTGCGGCTTTGACGTCGCGCGCACCCTGCGTGAGGGTGACGTGCTCCAACGGCAGATCCTCGACGCCGCAGGCACCGCCGCCCGCGTCTACCTGACCGACGGTGATGCCTTCTTCAACCGCCCCGGGCCGCGCCTCGTCGAATCGCTCGAGATCCTCGCGGCCTGTTCCCATCCCGACGCCTTTCCCGATCTGGTCGAGCGACACCGAGCTGTTCTCCAGAGGCTCTGAGCCAAGGCACGGTGATCCTCCAGGCACAGATCGACGTGTTCGAGGGTCCGGTCGTCGCGCTCTCCGCGGTCTAGCTCGCTCTCTGCACGGCCGCGGCACCTGGCGTCGGCTCTTTCGCTTTCCCGAGTGCAGGCTCGCCGAAGGGTCGGAGCCACAGAAGCAGCACGGGCAGCAGAGCGATGGCGGCGGTGAGCGCGACGATCATCGCCAGCGCCGTGAAGATGCCGAAGTAGATCGTGGGCATGAACCGCGAGAGCGTGAGCGTCGAGAAGCCGACGACGATGGTGATGGAGGTGAAGACCATGGCCCGGCCGATGCTGTTCAGGCTGCGGACCAGAGCAACGTCGTAGTCGTGCCCGCCCGCGACCTCTCGCCGAAAGCGGTGCAGGAAGTGGATCGTGTCGTCGACGGCGATGCCGAGCGTCACGGCGGCCGTCATGATGGTCATCATGTCGAGCGGGATGCCGAGCCAGCCGAGCGCCCCGAGGACGACGATCACGGGGAGGACGTTGGGCACGATGGCAACGGTCGCGACCTGCGCCGAGCGAAAGAGGATCAGGAACATCAGCCAGACGACGCCGAAGACCGCGCCGATCGTCTGGATCTGAGAGGAGAAGAGACTCTGCAGCATGTTGTTGTAGAGCACGAACATGCCCGTGGCGCGCGCCTCGACGCCTTCGATCGGCGTCTCTGTCAGACGTGCTTCGATCCGTCCGAGCAGCTCCTTGCGCGAGAGACCCGTGTCGGACTCGCGGACGCGAGCCAGAATGCGCGCGGTCGCGAGGTCTTCGCTGACGTAAGGTCGTAGCGCCTCGCGTGAGAGTTCTTCGGGCACGCGCCCGAGCAGCATTCTCAGCATGGGAGCTCCGACCTGAAGCCCTCTCACCAGGGGGCTGGGGTCGCTGGCGATTGCGCTCTCCAAGACATCGACCAGACTGGCGATCGACTGCACCTTGCCGACTTCGGGCTGGTCGTCGAGCCAGTCGTGCAGCGCGGCGAGCCGGTCGATGTTGGCGCGCTCGATCCAGAAGCCCTCTTCCGGCGACTCCAGGACGATCTCGAGGGGCGTCGTGCCGCCGAGCCTGTCGTCGAGAAAGACCATGCCCTGATGGATTTCGGTGTCGGTCTTGAAGTAATCGATGAAACGGTTCTCGACGTTCAGTCGCGAGGCGCCGAGGGCGAAGACCGCGAGCAGTGCGACGGTCGAGACGGAGACCACGCCGGGATGGCCGGCGGACCACACTCCGAAACTCGTGAAAACGGAGGGCCGGTCGATGACGCCGAGGTGAGGCGCCGGTGAGGGACCGCGTCCGGCCAGCATGTTCAGGGCCGGTAGGAGAAGGAAGCTGAGCGCGTAGGCAACGGCGATGCCCAGGGCCATGATGAGGGCGAAGTCCATGACCGGCCGGATCTGGCTGACGTAGAGCGAGCCGAAGCCGACGACGGTCGTCAGAGCCGTGTAGAGGCACGGACGCGCCATGTCGCTCGCGCTCTGAGCCATCAGGTCGAAGTTGCTGGCGCTCGGCGTCTGCGACTGGAGCTCCCGAAAGCGCACGATGATGTGGATCAGCATCGCCATCGTCAGAACGAGAAGCAGCGAGACGAAGTTGGAGGTGACGATCGTCGCGGGGCGGTCGAAGAGGCCGAGCACACCGAGGACCGCGGTGACCGTTGCAACGCAGACGACTGTTGGCAACATCATCCACTTGACCGAGCGGAAGAGGGCGAGGAGCACGAGAAGTGCGATCGCCGGCACGGCGATGCCGAAGGTGAGCATGTCCGACTCGATGTAGTCGACGATGTCGACCATGATCATCGGCACGCCGCCGACGCGGATCTCACCCAGCGAGGCGTGCTCGCCGATCACCGTGCGCAGCGTCGCGATCTGCTCCTGCCGCTTGCGCGACCACTCCGCATCCATGGCTCGGAGCTCGGCGTCGACCTCTTCGAGGCGCCGTCGGTCGTCGCGGCTCAGCGTGCCTTCTTCGCGGAGATCCCAGAGACGGTAGCGCTCGGTCTCGAGCTCAGCGGCCCCCGACCTCTCCTCGAAGACGACCTGCAGGGCCGTCGTCTTGCCGTCCTGGCTGAGGAGCGCGTCGGAGAAGAGCGGGCTCTCGAGCAGCTCGGTGCGCGCCAGGTCGCGCTTGGTGCGGTCGTCGGTCAGAGTGAGGAAGCCGTCGGCCAGGGAGGCGAGTCCGCGATTCGGGCTTTCGAAGAGCGGAACGTCGAGCACGCTGGTGACGCTGCGCACGCCTTCGATCGAGGTGAGCTCGCGGTCGAGAGAGGCGAGGCCGGAAAGGGTCTCCGGATCGAAGAGATCGCCCTCGGGAGTCACGGCGACGAAGACACTGTCGTCCGCTCCGAAGCTCTCCCGCGTCGCGTCGTAGAAGCGCAGGTCGTCGTCGTTCTCGAGGACGATCGAATTGCTGCTGGCGTCGATGCGGAAGTCCTGCGCGAACCACGCCAGGAAGAGGAGCGGGCCGAGCAGGAGCAAGGTCGCTACGACGGGATGGCGCAGCAGCACGACCAGAGCCTTCTCGGGGGCGTTCGTCTTCTCGGTGCCTGGATCGTTCACCGTGGTGCCTCCAACCTCCCGCTCGCAGCGGGGGAGTGATGGTCGCTCGGGGTCGTTCAGGGAGGAATGCGCGCATGGACGGGCAAGGGCGCGACGGCTACGACGTTGCTGGACGGTGTTTCAGCCGCCGGCTGCTCGCGGTGCAAGCAGCAGAGCGAAGAGGAGGATCGCGGCCGCGGCAGCGGCCCAGAACTTGAGTGCGTAGAAGCGATGCAGCTGCTGAAGAGCCTGCATGAGGTGCTCGATGTCGCGGCCCTCACTGTCTGTGATGAGCTTCAGCTGGTCCTGCACCTTCCAGCTCCAGAAGCCGGCAAGAGAGAAGTAGAGGGCCAACGGGAAGGAGGCGAGCAGGGCACCGGCGCCGTTGCTGCTGACGACCACGGCTCCCAGCCCGAAGCAGAGGCTCGCAATCAGGAACGAGGTCAGCGAGTTCCTGCCGACGCTCCGCGCCAGCTCCGTCAGGATCAACTCTTGGCGTGCGGAGAATTCGTACTCGCGCTCCGCGGCGACAGGGGGTTCCGCTCTCACGGCACTCGTCATGACACCTCCCGGTGTAAGCCTCGGTTTCCGTCGGCGTTGCTCATCACCCGCGGC
>JBCCLJ010000286.1:0-7422 GCA_039026915.1 Acidobacteriota bacterium | reverse complement strand
CGAGCCGGGCGAGTGGGCACCGGCGACGGAGCTGTCGCCGACGCTGCGCGCGATTCTCGAGGAGATCGGCCGCGTCTACGTGCCGTTCCTGCTCGGAAACAATGCGGCGCTCGAGGCGCAGAGCGAAGAGGTTCGCTGCGAGATCGACGGCCGCGAGTGGAAGCAGCGCACCTTTCCCTACCAGGCAAAGTGCTTGCGCTGGCTGCGTTCGGCGCACGCCAACCTCGACGAGCAGGACCGCGAGCGCTTCGATGGGTTGATTGCTGGAACGGGGTGTGAGGCGCTCTTTGGCTGAGGTTTGAGGGGCGCGCGGGCGAGAGGCTGACAGTCCACGTGCCCGAGCGGACGGACTTGGCCCGCGGGTTCCACATTGGGCCCGAGATACGGACTTTGGTCCGACTGCCGCGTCGAGCCGGCTGATCCCTGCTTCGCGAGATCGGCCTGCTGCTCCTCGCAATGACGCGGGAAGGTCGGACGTCGCGCTTCAGCAGGCCCTCGGAATCCTCCGCATCGCCCGCTCAGCGTCACTACGACGAGCGAGCAGGGCTGCCGACGCGGCAATCGGACCAGAGTCCGTCCGCCCAGCAGCCCGGCGCCTCCCTCACCCCGCCAGCTGGTCTTCCAACAAGCGCAGCAGGTCGTACTCCAGCTCGCACACGCGTCGTCCCGACGCGGCCATGATCACCGACGGCACCGAGCCATCGAGATGGGCCCGCGCCTGGTCGTGCAGCCCGACGGCCCAGCGCAGTCCACCGAAGACCTTCCACCAGAAGAAGGTCTCCTCGTTCCACGTTCCGCCGGCACGCTCGTAACCGCGGCGCAGGGCGTCGCGCCCCGAGAGGCCTCCGACCTCCAGCTCGTCGTTGCGGAAGCGCCACATGCGCTGGCAGACCCAGGCGAGGTCTTCGACCGGGTCGCCAAGGTGGCAGATCTCCCAGTCGAGCACGCCGGTGAGTCCGCTCGCATCGATCGACACGTTGCCGTTGCGGAAGTCACCGTGAACGACGCAGAGCCTCTCCGGCGCGGCGGGACGATTGCGGGACAGCCAGGAATGCACGAGAGCCAAAGTCGGCGACGGATGCAGCATCGCGGCTACCTGCTTGCCGACGCGCTCCAGCGCGCCGGCGATGGGGTCGTGGCCGTCGGGACGGGAGATCTCGGCGTGTGCTTCCTCGGCCCGCACCGCGTGTAGACGCGCCAGCGCCTCCCCCATCTGCTCGCCGACCGCGTCGCCAAGGCCCGGCGTGTCGCGCGCCAGGCGCAAAATGCGCCGTGGAATCGTCTCTCCGTGAACCTGACTCGATACGAAGAAAGGCCCCCCGAGAAAGCTCTCGTCGGTGCTGACTCCGTAGACGTGCGGCACCGGCAGACCGGCTCTCTCGGCAAGCTGCAGATGGCTCGCTTCGATCTCGATCGGCAGCACCTGCATCGCCGCGACGGGAATGATCGTCGCGCAGAGCTCCACCTCTTCTCCGCTCGCGCGGCGCGCGCAGCAGAGCGCGTTGCGCCGGCGCGCACCCGCCGAGGCGAAGGTAACCTCGCCGAGAGCCACGTCTTCGTTCCAGATCTCGCGAAGGTACCTCTCGAGGCCGCTGCGCGTCTCCTCGGCCAGGCTCACGACTCCCTCCCGCGCTCGGCAGCGAAGTCGTACCCGTCGTGACCCGGCTTGTTGACGGACAGCTTCCCGCGAACGATCTCGAGCAGCGCCGGAAAGGCGCGTCGCTCGAGCTCTTCGTCGCCGGCAGAGAGACGTCCGCACAGGAGCGTGGAGAGCTCCTCGGCACTGCCCTCGGCTCCCGTGACCTCTGCGAGAAGCTCGATCTCGCGCTCCTCGAGCTTTCGGCCCGTCTGCGCCTCGCGCTCCAGAATGCGACAGAGGTTGGCAGCGACGCGCACCTTGTGCTTCAACAGTCCGTCGACGGCGGGCAAGACCTCGTCGTCAAGCAGTTCCGCGAGGGTGCCGAGCAGTTCGCTACTCGTCGGACGGTCCAGCATGGTGAGCTCCCAAGTCTTCGGGTCGTGGTGTCGTGGAGTGACAGCGTGCGGGAAACGTGTGCAGCCGATCCGTCAGCTGAGGGTGACGTCACCGGAAGGCGTCTGCAGATGTGCCCTCAGGCGCGGTTCCATGGCGTGACCGACCTTCGCCGGCGCACCGAGCACCCGCAGGTGACGCTCCAGCGCGCCTTCGTCGGGAGCCATGGCGACGAGCTCGACGAGCTCCGCTCCCGGCGCCGCCGTCTCCGCGGGCGTCGTCGTCTCTCCCCAATCGATCAGGAAAGGCACAGGCTCGGCCGTCGTTTCGTGACGGCGCATCGTCAGCTGCCACTCGAGCAGGACACCCTCCGGCTTGCGCCTCGACATGCTGACGATGCGCCCAGGATCCCAGCCGGCCTCTCGTGCGGCAGCGACTCGTTCTTCGATCCCGCGAACACCGATCGCCCAAGCGACGAGCCGGTTCTCGGTGAGGTGATCCAGGCCGAAGGGTCGAGGCCGGCTGGGCGCATCCTGTTGCGGATCGGGCCCCAGGATCTCGAGATAGCTCGTCTCGCCCAGGCGCACCAGGAAGTTTCGGGTCCCGAGGCCGAGATGCTGGCCGCCGGGGACAGGAGCGATGCCCGTCAGCTTCTCGAAGTCGGCGACTGCGGCGAAGAGATCGGGGCCGGCCCAGACCAGATGATCGATGGGGGAGGACATGTGTGCGCAGTCTAGTTCAAGGCCACGATCCACCGCGTGTCGCCGCTCGGCGGGCTTCCGCTACGATCGGACCGCCTTCGAACCGAATCTCTGGAGAGTCGCTCATGCCGCGTGCCTTTGCGTCCGCCGATCTCACGGAATCCAAGCCGATCCGTCTGCAGAAACTCTCGGGCAGCAGCCGCTCCTGGGGCGCCTACGCGTACCTCGAAAAGGGCGATCCGACCTCCGGGATCATTCTCGGCGACGACGGAGTGATGGTGATCGACGCGCGCGCCACACCGGTGTCGGCTCAGGACGTCGTCGAGCGCGTCCGCACGATCACGGACCAGCCGATTCGCTACGTGCTGCTCACGCACTACCACGCCGTGCGCGTCCTCGGAGCGTCGGCGTTCGAAGGCGCCGAGATCCTGGCCAGCACCGCGACCCGAGATCTGATCGTCGAGCGCGGCAAACAGGACTGGAAATCCGAGGCGCAGCGCTTCCCCCGACTCTTCCGCGGCCTCGATTCGATTCCCGGGCTGACCTGGCCGACGATCACCTTCGAGAAGAGCCTCACGGTGCACCTTGGAAAGCTCGAAGTGCAGCTTCTCCATCTCGGCGCCGGCCATACCGCGGGCGACACCGTCGCCTGGCTGCCGAAGCAGAAGACCCTCTTTGCCGGCGATCTCGTCGAGAACGGCGCCACGCCGTACTCCGGCGACGCGCACCTCGGCGCCTGGCCGCGCACACTCCAGCGGCTCCGCGCGCTCGGGCCGAAGAAACTCGTACCCGGACGCGGTCCCGCGGCGACGACACCGGCCGCCGTAGAGAAGGCGATCTCGGGGACGGAGGCCTACATTCGGGCCCTGCTGTCGAGCGCCAAGCGAGGTCGAAAACGGAGCGAGACGCTGAAAGAAACCTATGACCGAACCGCGCGGTACCTGCAGAAGGACTTCGGGCACTGGGAGATCTTCGACCACTGCCTGCCCTTCAACGTTTCGCGCGCATACGACGAAGCTCAGGGTATCTCCCACCCACAGATCTGGACCGCGAAGCGCGACCTCGCCATGTGGCGTGCACTCGAAGCCTCCTGAATCGACTCTCCGACGAATCGAAGATGCAGCAGAAGACCGAGTATCCCGTTCGACGCTCTGCGGACCAGAATCGTGAGAGCACGCATCACCGCGTCGTGATCATCGGCGCCGGTCCGGTCGGTCTCACCCTGGCCCTCGACCTGGCACAGCAGGGACTCGATCCCGTGCTGCTCGCCGCCAACACGTCGCCCTGCGACGGCTCGCGCGCCATCTGCTTCGCGCAGCGCACACTCGACATCTGGCACCGCCTCGGCGTCGGCGAGCGCATGGTGGAGCGCGGCGTGACGTGGAAGACGGGACGGGTCTACTGCGGCGAAGAGCCCGTCTACAGCTTCGACCTGCAGCCCGACGAGAACCAGCGGATGCCGGCCTTCATCAACCTGCAGCAGTACGCCGTCGAAGAGATCTTGGTGGACGAGCTAATGCACGAAACCGACGCCGACCTGCGCTTCGGTCATCGCGTCACTCGGGTCGAGGAGGACCCTCGCACCGTCACCCTCACGGTCGAGACCTCCGACGGCACCTACGGCGTCACCTGCGACTACCTCCTTGCCGCCGACGGCGCCCGCAGCACCGTACGCTCGGAGCTCGGTCTCGACTTTGTCGGCGAGACCTTCGACGACAAATTCCTCATCGCCGACATCACGATGGACGTCGACCTGCCGCCGGAGCGCCGCTTCTGGTTCGACCCGCCGTTCAACCCCGGCAGTTCGGCGCTGCTGCACATGCAGCCGGACGGCGTCTGGCGCGTCGATCTTCAGCTCGGACCGGAAGCCGACGCCGAGCAGGAGCGCGACGAGTCGAGAGTGCGGCAGCGCATCGAAGCGATGCTGCCCGGGGTCCCGTTCGAGCTCGAGTGGGTCAGCGTCTACACCTTTCAGTGTCGCCGTCTCGAGCGCTTCCGTCACGGCCGCATCCTCTTCGCCGGCGACGCGGCGCATCAGGTCTCACCCTTTGGCGCGCGCGGTGCCAACAGCGGTATTCAGGACGTCGACAATCTGGCTTGGAAGCTCGCACACGTCGTCCTGCAAGGCGCAGACGACACGCTCCTCGATTCGTACGACGAAGAGCGCCTGCCGGCTGCCGACGAGAACATCCGGCACTCCACCCGCTCGACCGAGTTCATCACTCCGAAGTCGGACTCTTCGACGGCGCTGCGCGACGCGGTGCTGCGTCTGGCTCCCAAGGCGCCCTTCGCGCAGAAGATGATCAACAGCGGACGGCTCTCGACGCCGCACATCGCCGACGGTTCCTTCCTGAGCTCCGAGGACGCGGTCGGGCTACCTCCGGCGACGCGCCCGGGCGCCGCCTGTCCCGACGCTCCCGTCAGTCAGAGGGGCAACGGCTCCTTTCTCCTGGACCATCTCGGCGGCAAGTTCACCTGCCTGTGGATCGGAGCGCTCGGAGACGAGGAGCGCGACGCCCTCGATGTCGTTCTGCAGATGGAGCCGGATACGTCGATCGCGATCGTCGAACCGGCGATGCCCGGAGAGGAGCCGAGCGGAGCCCTTCTCGACCAAGAGGATGTACTGCGACTCGTCGACGGCTTCGGCACGGTCGCCGAGGCCTACGCTGGCGGCGGCTCCGCCTGTTACCTCATCCGCCCCGACCAGCACGTCGCCGGACGCTGGCGACGCCTCGACCCGAGCCAGGTCGTCAGCGCGATCCTGCGCTGCCGCGCCAGCTTCGCCGCCAACTAGCCTCTGGCAACTCACCTCAGGAGAGACCCACATGCCTCTCGATCTTGAACCGAGAATCGATGATCCCGACGAGCTCTTCGAGGCTCTCGTCCGCCTCACCGAGGGGCTGTCCTCCGAGGAAGCGGAGCGCGCTCAGAACGCGCTCCTGCTCTTGCTGGCGAATCAGGTCGATGACTTGGAGGCGGTGCGCGAGGCGATTCAGCTGGCGCGCGAGAGTGCGCGGGTCGGCGGAGCGGCCTTGGCGAGCTGAGGAAGATCGCGGCTCGGTACTTGTGCCGGCAGAGGGCAGACGGACTCTGAGGAGATTGCCGCCCAAAGTTCGTCCGTCTACGGGTCGTGCGACGGCAGCCGAAAGAGGAAGGGAAGGTTCGCGCCGACAAGACAACCATCGCCTCTCGCTACACTCCTCCCGTGCCACACCTCACCCGCCGTCGCCTCCTTCAAGCCGTGCCAGCCCTCGCCGCGTCCACCCGACTCCAGCCGCCGAGTAGATCAACACAGGTGCTCGTCGTCGGCGCCGGCGTCGCGGGGCTCCAGGCCGCACGCGATCTGACGGACGCGGGCTTCACCGTCGAGGTTCTCGAAGCGCGCGAGCGCCTCGGCGGACGCGTCTGGACCGATCATTCTCTCGGGCTTCCGCTCGACCTCGGAGCCAGCTGGATCCACGGAACTCGGAGGAACCCGGTGACGGCGTGGGCTCGCGAGCAGGGAGTCCGAACGACGCGGTGGGACTACGATGACGAGGGCTTCGTCGACCGCACTGGGGGTCACCCTGAAGTCCTCAGCGAGGCCTACCAACGACTCGAGACGCTCCAGTACCGATGGTTTCGCCGCACGCTGTCCGACCATCCGGGAGCGAGCGTGCAAGACGTCTTCGATGCGGCTCGAGCTGCGGGAGATCTTGGGGCGCTCACGGACGCACAGTTCGACTTTCTCGTGAACATCGCCGTCGAACAAGATGCTGCCGGCGACGCGGGAAAGCTCTCAGCGGCGGCGGTCTGGGAAGACGAGGGCTTCGGTGGCCCGGATGTGATCTTCCCGGGCGGGTACGGTGCGCTCCCAGAGTCGCTGGCGCACGGGCTGACGGTGCACCTCGGATGGCGAGCCGAATCGGTTACCGTCGACTCCAGCGAAGCTCGCATCGAAGCGACCGACGGCGTCGAGTCGAAGGAGCTCCGCGCGGACGCCGTCCTCGTCACGGTCCCGCTGGGCGTCCTGCAGAGTGGAGCGATCGCCTTCTCCCCCGCTCTCCCTTCGTGGAAGCAGGCCGCCGTCGACGAGCTGCGGATGGGACTGCTCAACAAGCTCTACCTGCGCTTCCCCAGAGGCACCGACCTCGGCGCAGCGAGCAACCTCGCCTTCGCAGGCTCGACCAAAGGCGCCTGGTCCTACTGGATCCAGCTGACGGAAGCCCTCGGCGAACCGGTCATCTGCGGCTTCAACGCGGCAGCGTATGCCCGTGTGTTGGAACAGCGTTCCGACGAAGAGACCGTGCATGAAGGCCGGCAGGCGTTGGAGCAAATCCTCGGTCGCTCGCTCCCTGCTCCTATCGGGACCCTGCTCACCCGATGGCAGCAAGATCCTTGGGCGAACGGCTCCTACTCCTACGTGCCCCGCGGAGCAGCGACCGAGCTCCGGGACGCACTGGCCCGACCCGTCGGCGAGCGACTCTTCTTCGCCGGTGAAGCGACGAGCCTTGAGCATGCCTCGACGGTTCACGGAGCGCTGCTCTCCGGTCGCAGAGAAGCCGAGCGCATCGCAGCGGCGCTGTCGCGCTGAACATCGGCAGAACAGCGGGGGCGTCTACTCCTTCGATCTCGCCACAGAGCCGCCGCGCAGCGAGTTCCACTGACCGAGATCCCCGGATTCGAACCCTGTCTGGAAGATCGCGCCGCTGTCGATCTGCAAGGGCCGATCCAAAGCCCACAGCTCGAAGCCCTGCTGAGCGTCGTTCG
>JBCCLJ010000285.1:0-7471 GCA_039026915.1 Acidobacteriota bacterium | reverse complement strand
AGTGAGGCACTCGTCGCCGACCTCGTGGCCGAACTTCTCGTTGATGCTCTTGAACCGATCGACGTCGACGTAGATCAGCGAGGCCTCGGGAAGCTCGAGGAGCACCTGCCGGAGGGCTCTGCGGTTCTTCAGTCCGGTGAGGGGATCGACGTCGGTCTGTTGACGCAGCTTCTCGTAGGAGCCCTGAAGGCGTTGGCTCAGCTGATCGAGACGGCTCGAGCGGCTCGACTCCAGGGCCACGAGCGTGGCGAAGGCGAGGCTCAGCTCGCTGGCGCAGCTCAGGAGAGTCGTCAGCTCCATGACTCCGGTGAAGGCCTGACGCCCCAGAAGGGCGGGGACGCCGAGAGCGACGAAGGCGAGGTAGACGAGGCCGATCGAACCGACGAGCAGCGTCAGTGCAAGAGAGACCTGAGCGGTTTTCGAGCGCCAGGAGAGCAGGGCGCCGACGCAGAAGACAGTGCCTACGACGAGCAGCTGGATCGGCACGAACGCCTCGGCGCTGGGAATCAGCGTAGCGGAGGCGAGACCCCACGCGGCGGCACCCAGCATGATGCCACCGAGGCGCTGAGCGCTCTGCAGGACAGGCTTCGAGTAGCGCAGCAGGCCTCGAGCGATCAGCAGTGCGAAGAGACAGCGCCCTGCAGCGAACGTCATCAGCAGCGGCCTCTGCGCGATGGAGAACTGCTGCGTCTCGGTCGCCGAAAGAGCGAAGAAGAAGCCGGCGCCGGTGGCGACCAGGTTAGCCAGCCACGCGAACATCCACAGCTGCAATTCTCGCGTTGCCGTGGATCGGCCCAGGAGCAGGTAGCTGATCGTCGCAATGGTGACGATCGCCAGCTGCACTCCCAAGGTCCAGATCAGCATGTCGCCGGTCGCTTCTGGCATCTTGTCCCTCGATGCGAACCTACTTGGTCAAAAACCGGATGATAGCTGGGAAAGCATTGAAAAGAAAACACCTTAGCGGCTTCGACAGAGCCTCTCGGCGGGGCGGAAGCTGCGACTAGAATGGAGTTCGAAAGGAAGCGGCGGATGACCAGAGTCGATCACCTGAGGCAGGACTACGGGCGCGGTGCCTTCTCGCGCTCGGATCTGAGGGCCGACCCCTACGAGCAGTTCCTGATGTGGCTGCAGGGAGCGCTCGACAGCGACGAGCCGGAGCCAACGGCGATGACGGTCGCCACCGTCGACGCACGCGGCCTTCCCAGCGCTCGCATCGTGCTTCTCAAGGGGCACTCGGAGAGCGGCCTCGTCTTCTACACGAACTACACCTCCAGCAAGGCTCGGGCTCTGGAGGAGAGCGGTCGCGCCGCGCTCTGCTTCTTCTGGAAGTCGCTCGAACGACAGGTCCGCGTCGAGGGCACGGTCGCCCGCGTGTCCAGCGAGGAGTCCGACGCATACTTCGCTTCGCGTCCTCGCGGCAGCAGGATCGGCGCCTGGGCGTCGCCCCAAAGCGAGTCGGTCGACAACCGAGAGGCCCTCGAAGCACGAGTGCGAGCGATCGAAGATCGGTTCCCGGACGATCGTGAGATCGCCCGTCCGGACTTCTGGGGCGGTTTCCGGGTCCGGCCGGAGCGCTGGGAGTTCTGGCAGGGACGCACGAGCCGGCTGCACGATCGTTTCGAGTACGTATCCGATGCAGAGGGGTGGGCCGTGCGCCGCCTGGGGCCCTGAGGTGATCGAAGGGCCGCTGAGGCTGAGCGAGCGGGACCGCGCTTTTCTCGGTGGAGAGCTCGGGCAGGGTGCGGCGATGGCGATGCGCATCCTGACGACCATGGCGGAGGTCTACGGTGCCAGCGAACTCCTCGACATCGAGGGTGCCCATATCGATGGCTGTCTCTACCACGGAGAGTCCGGTCTCGACTTCGCGGAGCGATTGGTTGACGGGGGCGCGCAGGTACGGGTGCCGACCACGCTCAACGTCGGTGCGATCGATCTCGTGCATCCCGAGCTGTATCAGGGCACCGAGGCTCAGGCGGGGCGGTCGCGGAGGCTCATGGAGTGTTACACCGAGATGGGCTGCCAATCGATCTTCAGCTGTGCGCCCTACCAGTCGGGGGCCCGCCCACCACGAGGCGCGCAAGTGGCCTGGGCCGAGAGCAACGCCATCGTCTTCTGCAACTCTGTTCTCGGTGCGCGCACGAATCGCTACGGAGACTTCATCGACATCTGCGCGGCGGTCACGGGGCGAGCACCGGCGGTGGGGCTCCATCTCGACGAACCGCGTCTGGCGACGCTGGTCGCCGACCTGCGGGAGCTCCCGGAAGCTCTCCTTCGCGACGACGTCGCCTACCCGGTCCTCGGCTACTGGCTCGGCTCGATCTCCGGCAATCGGGTGCCCGTACTCGTCGGTCTCCCTGCCGAAACCGACGAAGACCGTCTGAAGGCCCTCGGAGCGGCGGCCGCCTCGGCGGGAGCTACCGCGCTCTTTCACGCCGTCGGCGTCACTCCCGAGGCGCCCACGTTGCCGGCCGCTCTCGGTGGCCGAGCTCCAGAGATCACGCTGTCGTGTGATCTCGAGACCTTCGAGGCCGCGCGCCGGCGCCTTTCGACGGCGAAGGACGGGCCGATCGACGTCGTCGCTCTCGGTAGCCCGCACTTTTCGCTGGCGGAGTTCGAGCGGCTCATGCCGCTCGTCGAAGAGAATCCACCGAGCGACCGAGTCGAGTTCGTAGTCTGCACCCATCGGCTGGCGCTGGCTGCACTCGAAGAAAAGGGTTGGCTCGAGCGGCTCCGAGACGTTGGAGTCAAGGTCATCGTCGACACCTGCGTCGTGGTGGCGCCCATGCTCCGCCAGCGCGAGGGAGTGCTGATGACGAACTCCGGCAAGTTCGCGCACTACACCCCCGGTAATCTCGGCATGGGTGTCGTGTACGGCAGCTTGGAGGAGTGTGTCGCCTCGGCAGCGCACGGCGAGACCCGACGCCTGCCGGCGCACTGGGCGAAGCCGTGAGGTTCGCCTCTCGACGGGTTCTCGTCTCCGGCACCGCTTGCGGGCCGCTGCTGGTCTTCGACGAGCCGTTGAGCCTGTGGGGCGGCTACGAGCCACAAAGCGGCGAGATCATCGATCGCCGGCACCCGCTGAGCGGCGTCGAAGGGGCGGGGAAGGTCTGGTGTATGCCGCACGGTCGCGGATCGAGCAGTGCCAGCAGCATCCTGCTCGAATCGGTGCGCGCCGGCACCGCTCCAGCCGCACTGCTGCTGCGTGAGGAGGACGGCATTCTCTCGCTCGGCGCCGCCGTTGCGCGGGAGATCTACGGTCGCACGCTCCCGGTGCTCCTGCTCGGCGCGGACGTGCACGAGCAGCTGTGCTGCTTGCCGCGTGCTGAGATCGAGGTCCGGCAGACCGGTGAGCTGGTCGCGAGAGAGCTTCCCTAGCGAGCTAGTCGGCGTTCCAGTAGGAGTCGATCGCGCGCGCCGGTTCGCCGGTCGCGAAGGCGAGGGCCAGCGCCTTGACTCCCGCCTCGATTCCTTCGTCGAGAGGGAGATTGAGCCAGCGGTTCATCAGCTGCTTCTGCAGCCGCAGAGCGACCGGGCTGTGGCGAAGGAGCTGCGAAGACTTGGCCTGTACTGCGTCGTCGAGCTCGCTGTCGCTCGAAACGCTGGTGACGAGGCCGATCTCGAGAGCTCGTGCCGCGTCGATGCGCTCGCCGGTGAAGAGCAGGTCCCGGGTGCGCATCAGCCCAATGATGTGAGGCAGCAGCGCTGCTTCGATGACGGAAGGCAGGCCGACGAAGGGCTCCGGCATCCCGAAGGTAGCGCGGTCGCTGACCAGCGCGAAGTCGCAGGCGACCATGAGCTCGAGGCCGGCGCCCAAGCAGGCGCCATGGACCGCGCAGATCACCGGCGCCGGGTGCCGCCTGACGGCATGGAAAGCGGTGTGCAGCCCGCGGATGAAGCGTTCTCCGCCGGGTGCGTCGAGCGTGCGCATCTCCTCGATATCGGCGCCGGCGCAGAAGGCTCCGTTGCCGGCGGTGCGCAGGACGACGAGCCGGACCTCTTCCATCTCCGCCGTCTGCTCCAGAGTCTTGCGCAGCTCCCGGACCGACTCGGAGCTCAGCGAGTTGGCTCTCTTCGTGCGGTCGTAGGTGATGTTGGCCACGCCGTCGGTGAGGTCCAGTGAAGTGAAGCGGTGGGTCATCGGAGCGTCTCCTTGGAGTTCTGTCTGCGCAGGACCTGGCCCGGCCGTGCGCCGGTACTCTCGCCCTCGTCGAACACGCGCGTGCCGTTGACCCAAACGCCGACGATTCCGGCGGAGAGCTGCCAAGGATCGAGAGGCGTCGCGAGGTCGAGGATCAGGTCTGGATCGAAGAGCACGAGATCCGCGGCGTCGCCTGCGACGAGCTGGCCGCGGCCTTCGATGCCCACGTGCCGAGCGGCGAGCAGGGTGGACTTGTGAACCGCCTCCTCGAGCGACAGTACGCCGCGCTCTCGAACGTAGCGCCCGAAGACGCGCGGATAGGAGGCGATTCCGCGCGGGTGGCGGTCCCGCAAGCCGCCGTCGGTGCACAGGTTCGTATGAGGCCAGCGCAGGAGCGCCTCGATGTCTTCCGTGCTCATCGACGTACCCAGAATCGACTCGATGGGCAGCTGGTCGCCGCTGTACGACTGAGCCGTTTCGATCAGCTCGAGGTAAGTGGTCACCGCATCCTGGTTCCGCTCTTTCGCAATCTCCGACAGCGTCCTGCCGACGAGATTCGGCTCGGGGGCGAACGCGGTCAGGCGAATGCCCTCGGGAGGGGCGAGCTCTTCGAGGGCGTAGGTCGCTGCCTTACGGTCGTAGACACGCTCTGGAAAGAGCACCGTCATCGTCGACTGCCAGTACTCGTAAGGGTAGACGTCCGCGGTGACCTTGACACCCTCGGCGCGAGCCTGATCCAGCTTGGCGAGAAACTCGCCTGCCGAGCCCCAGAGTCCCTTTCTCGCGAGCTTGAAGTGAGAGATCTGTACCGGAATGCCGGTCGTTCGCCCGATCTCCAGGAGCTCGTCCAGAGCGTTCTCGAGATCGCGATCCTCGGAGCGCATGTGGCTGATGTAGCGTCCGCCCGCGGCTGCTGCGACCTCCGCGAGCCTCATCACTTCGGAGGTCGAAGAGTAGATCCCCGGGTCGTACTCCAGACCGGTGGCGAGGCCGAGTGCGCCGGCGTCGAGATCTGCCTGGAGGAGCTCTGCCATGGAGTCGATCTCGTCGGCCGTGGCCTCGCGAGTGTAGTTCTCGCCAAGAACCTCGAAGCGCAGCGAATTGTGCCCCGAGTACGACGCGACGTTCACGGCGACCGGGGAGGATTCGAGTCGCGAGAAGAGCGCGCTGAGTGGCCGCTCGGAACCGCCGTCCTGGCCGACGACGATCGTCGTGACGCCTTGGCCGACGGCGGCGAGCGCTTCTGGCTGCCGCTGCAGGCCGCGATCATGGTGGCTGTGCGTGTCGACGAAGCCCGGTGCGAGGACCAGGCCCTCGCCGTCGATGCGCTCGCGCGCGTCTCTGCGCGTTTCCCGCCCGTCATCGACAGCGACGATGACGCCAGCATCGACGACGACGTGCCCCAGAAAGGCGCGTGCCCCGGTGCCGTCGACCACACGCACGTTCTCGAGAACCAGGTCGACGGGCGGTCGCGGACTCGTGCAGCTAGCGCAGAGGCCGGCGAGTACGAGGAAGACTCCGAGTGGCCTCACTGCGCCGCTTCTCGGCGAAAGAAGAGGTTCTTGACGCGCCCCTGGCGCAGACGGAAGCCGTCGACTCTGGCGTCGCCTTCCATGTCGATCTGGGTCGAGCCGGAGCGCAGAGTGCCCTCTTCCAGTTGGAAGAGCGGATCGGGAAAGAGATCGACGGCGGGCTTCTCGTGGCGCAGGTAGAGCTCGCCATCGCGCTCTTCGAGCAGGTAGCGCGTCTGCAGCTCCTCGCAGAAGTAGCTGCCGGCGTAGCGGGCACGAGCTTCTGGAGACAACCCTTGGATCTCGATGCGCTCGAAGTTGAAGTCGACGCCCGCGTCAGCGCTGGTAAAGCGCAGCTGCGAGCCGGAGAAGGAGAGGGCTGTAGCGAACGGTGCTCCTTCGAGCTGGAAAGCGGCTCCGTTCTCCGAGCGCGCCAGGTCGAAGGTGCCGAGCCCAACGAAGTCGAGCTTCCACGCGCCGTCGTCGACGGCTACCCGGATGAGTCGCCCGTCGGGCCCCAGGTAGGTGCCGCTCGCCGCGGGGTCGGATGTTTTGGGAGCCTCGATCGAGGCACTATCTCCCGCCTCTTCCTGTAGCTGTCCGTCCAGCACGACGTCTGCGACCCGCCGCGCCAGCTGTGATGGCTGCGCACTCGACGCGTTGCACAGGATCGAGATCGTCGTGCCGTGCTCGGGGAAGCGAAGGAACTCGGCGCGGTAGCCCACGAAGGCCCCGCCGTGACTCACGGTAGGCAGGCCTCGATAGTCGCCGATGCTGAGCCCCGCCGCGTAGCCCGAGTCGGAGCCGTCTGCGAGCTGCCCCGTCTCCAGTTGGCGCTCGAGAAGCGCCTCGTCACCCAGTTCGTTGCGGTCGAAGTTGGCGTTCCACTTCGCGAGGTCTCGCACCGTCGTGAAGAGACCGCCGTCCCCGACCATCGGCAGCGTCGTCTGGCTGATCTCCCAGCCCGACGCGGTGGGTGCGTAGCCCGCAGCGCGCCTTGGAACAATGCGGTTGGGGTCGTCGTGAAAGTGTGAACTCGTCATGCCGAGCGGCCCGAAGATCCGCTTCTCGGCAAACTCGCGCAGGCTGGAACCGCTGGCCCGCTCGACGAGCACGGCGAGCAGGAAGTAACCGGTGTTGCTGTAGAGGTGCTCGGTGCCAGGTGGGAAGTTGAGGTCTCGCTGCCGAGCGAGCATGGCGAGGAGCTCGTCGTTGTCGTAGTAGTCCTCGTTGCGCAGGCCGGCGAGTCGCATCAGAGTCAGGTAGTCGCGCATCCCGCTCGTGTGATGAATCAGATGACGGATCCGCACGGTCTCCTCGGTCGCGTGGAGCTCGGGGATGAAGCGCCGCACGTCGTCTTCGAGTGACAGCAAGCCATCCGCCTCCAGAAGCAGAACGGCGAAGGCGGCGAACTGCTTTGACGTGGAGGCGATGCGAAAGATGCTGTCCGTTTCCAGCGCAACGCCGTGCTCGAGATTCGCCATGCCGTAGCCGCGGGAGTACGTCAGCTCGCCGTCTTCGACGATGCCCAGAGAGCAGCCGGGGGACTCCTCGCCGTAGGCGTCGAACACCCTGTCGACGGCTGGGCGAGGCGGATCTGCCGTTGCTATGGCGAGAAAGGCGGTGCACAGGGCTGTGAGGCACAGCGTCATCTTGGGGCCTCCGGTCAGGTTCTGAGAGCAGGGGTGACCGGAGTCTACGGCAGTCGCTGTCCTGGAGTGCTTGCGAGCTAACCTCAAACGCAGCGGCTCTGGTCGCAGGGCTTCCGGGCCGCTCTCCTCGGGGGCCGCTGCGCAGCCTTGGCCTCCGATCGGTGTGAGGT
>JBCCLJ010000284.1:0-7487 GCA_039026915.1 Acidobacteriota bacterium | reverse complement strand
GTTCGACCAACCATCTTCGAAGTCGTCATTGATCGAAACGAAGTGCCCACCAATCGCCAGACCACCGATCACAAGACCAGGCAACGCTACAGGCAGCACCCCCAGACCGAGTGCTCGGAGAACGATCGCGCAGAGCAACGACGCGAAAAAGGTAACGCGAAGGAAGACGAAGAACTTGCCTAGTGGGCCGCCGCTCTGCCGTTCTCGTTGGGGTTCCTGCACTCTCAGCGCTCCCGAGGCCGATTCCTGCCAGCGTGCTGGTGCGGCTCTCTCGTTGTGCTTGCTCCGATGAAGTCTATCGACGCGTGCGACCGAACCGCGGATCTGACCGAAGCCGTCGAAGAGCCTGGCGTACCTTGACCTGGCGGACATCTGAGAGGTGATCTAGTCCGCCCCCAGCGACTGAGAACGAGTCGCTCAGCACAGCTCCAGGCATGCCAACGGCTCTCGCCTATCTTCCTGAAGAATCAGGAGATATTCTTGATTGCTGATGTGGACGAATGCCATCGTCGTCGGTGCCTCGAGCGGTATCGGCGCCGTTCTTGCCCAAAAGCTCGCCGCCCAGGGGACGCAGGTCGCAGCGATCGCCCGGCGCCAGGAACAGCTCGATGAGCTCGCTTCTGGCTCCGACAAGATCCGCACCTACGTCCACGACGTCGTCGCCTACGACGACGCGCCCTCCGTGTTCGATCAGATCCAAGCCGATCTCGGGGAAATCGACCTGATCGTCTACTGCGCCGGTGTCATGCCGGAGATCGAAGAGCACGAGTACAACTTCGCGAAGGATCGCGCGCAGCTCGAGGTGAACCTCGTCGGCGCGGTGAACTGGCTCAATCTCGCAGCGGCCCACATGGAGTCGCGGCGCAAGGGCACGATCGTCGGCATCTCGAGCGTCGCCGGCGACCGCGGACGCCGAGGCTCGCCGGTCTACACCGCAAGCAAAGGCGGCCTGACGACGTATCTGGAAGCGCTGCGCAACCGCATCCATCGCTACAGCGTGCACGTCGTCACGGTGAAGCCGGGCCCCGTGCGGACGCCGATGACCGACGGCCTCGGCGACATGCCCTTCATGATCGACGCGGACAAAGCCGCCGACGGCGTGCTCAAGCTGGCGCGCAAGGGTACGGGATCGGGCTACGTGCCGCTCATCTGGTGGCCGATCATGACGATCATCCGCCTCGTTCCCTCCTTCATCTTCCGCAAGACCAACGTCTGAGCGCGCGATGACGACGGCGACGCCTCCGCCCCCACCCGCGACCGCCGCCGCGGCTCCCGGCCTGCGCACCCTGCCGCGCCGCGTCTTCGACGGCTTCGGCGCCGTCGACCGCGGCGTTGCCTGCTACGCCGAGCCGCGCTCGGCCGAAGAGGTCGTCGCCCTCTTCCGCCGTGCCTCCGAAGAGCGCGTTCCAGTCTCCATGCGGGGGTGGGGCCGCTCCTACGGCGACGCCGCGATGAACAACGGCAACCTGCTGCTCGACATGCGCGCCATGAAGCGGGTGCTCAGCTGGGACCCGCAAGCCGGAATCATCGAGTGCGAGCCCGGGCTCACGATCAACGATCTCTGGCAGCACACGCTGCCCGACGGCTGGTGGCCGCCTGTCACCACCGGCACGAGCTGGCCAACGCTCGGCGCCGCCGCGGCGATGAACGTACACGGCAAGAACCACTACAAGATGGGCGGCCTCGGCGACTGGATCCTCGAGGTGGATCTCGCGACTCCCTCGGGCGAGCTGCTCACACTGTCGCGCGAGGAGGAGGCGGATCTCTTTCACGCTGCGGTCGGCGGCTTCGGCATGCTCGGCTGTTTCACGCGCATCAAGCTGCAGCTCAAGAAAGTGCACGGTGGACGTCTCTGGGTCAAAGAGTGGACCGAGCCGACGCTGCACGACGCCATCGATTCGTTTCGCGACGCCGAGAACCACGACTACTTCGTCGGCTGGACCGACTGCATCGGCAAGGGCTCCAAAGGCCGCAGCCAGATGCACTGGGCGGACTACACCAAGGACGGCGACGACCCGGAGGGCAAGGCCACGCTGCTCGTCGACGCGCAGAAGCTCCCCGGATCGATGCTCGGCGTGCCGGCCGGACTCGTGCCCGTGGTGCTCGGCATCCTCTACAAGCACAACGCCGGCGTCTGGCTGACGAACACGGTCAAGTACGCCGCGGCGAAGATCCTGAGCGGCAAGACCTTCTACCAGCCGCACGCGGCCTTCCACTTTCTGCTCGATCAGATGCCCGGCTTTCGTGGCGCCTATCAGCCCGGCGGCTTCATCCAGTACCAGCCGTTCGTCCCGGCGGAGAACGCCGTCGCTGTCTTCCGCGAGATCTTCGAGGTCTCCAAGCGACGCGGTGTGATGAGCTACCTGGGCGTGCTCAAGAAGTATCGCCCGGACGAGTTCCTCTTGAGTCACGGCCTCGACGGCTTCAGTATGGCTCTCGACTATCCCGTGACGAAGTCGAACAAAGAGACGCTCTGGACGATGTGCCACGAATTCAACGATCTGGTGATCGATGCCGGCGGCAAGTTCTACCCGGCGAAAGATCAGGTCCTGAGACCCAGCGACGTGCAGCGCATGTTCGGCGAAGAAACTCTGGGCGCACTGGAAGCTCATCGCCGGCGCGTCGACCCCGAGCGCATTCTGCGCACTGAGCTCTCGGCACGCTTCGGTCTCAACGGACCGGTGGCGTGACCCTCTTCCGCGTCGGCGCTGCCGCACTGCTCCTGTCGACCACGACGGCCCTCGCCCAATCCAGCGACGGACGCTCACTGCGCAGCCATGGAGCCCTGGTGCTGGGCCTCGAAGAGGCGCTTTCCTCCAGCGTCTCTCTGGGCGATGTCGACGGGGACGGCGATCTCGATGCCGTCGTCGGCAACGGACGACACTGGGCCGAGCAGAACGTCGTCTTCTACAACAACGGTCGAGGCTTCTTCGGTACGGCCCGCCCGCTCGGTCAGGTTCTCGATACGACCTACGCCGTACCGCTCGTCGACATCGACGGCGACGGCGACCTGGACGTCGTCATCGGCAACGACAGCGTGCCGAATCGAGTCTTCCTGAACGACGGCAACGGACTCTTCTCCGAAGGCGCCGAAGTCGGTGAGGCCGACTCCTCGACGCGCAGCCTCGCGATTGCCGACGTCGACGGCGACGGCCACTCCGACGTCCTGTTCACCAACCGCGGCGATCCCAACAGCATCGAGCTGGGTGATGGCGAGGGCGGCTTTCCGCGACGCTGGCGCTTTGGCGAGCAGACCGACTCGACCCTGGCGGTCGCCGCACGCGACATCGACGGCGACGGCCATGTCGACCTGGTCGCGGCGAATCGCGACGGCCAGGCGAATCGCCTCTACCTTGGCGATGGCAACGGCAACTTCAGACCGGGCGAGGTCCTCGGCACGGGCAGCGACGAGAGCCGCGACCTGATCGTCGAAGACTTCGACGACGACGGGCACCTCGACGTCGCCATCGGCAACATCGGCCAGCAGAATGTCGTCTACTTCGGCGACGGCACCGGGCGCTTCCAGGCCTCGGCGTCGTTCGGCGCGGTCGACAGCACGACTTTCGATCTCGAGGCCGCCGACTTCAACGGCGACGGCCAGCTCGATCTGGTGTCTGGGAACGCAGATCAAGCCAACGCGCTGCACATCAACCGCGGAGGGCGTAGAGGCTTCCTCTCCATCCCGTTCGAGACCGAGGCTCACGACACCTATGCAATCGCGGTCGGCGACGTGAACGGCGACGGTTTCCCGGACATCGTCACCGCCAACTCGGGAGCCGTGAATCGCGTCTACCTCAACGTCGAGGAGCGCCCTTGACCCTGCCGCTCGAGCGCCCGGGCTTTCCCTGGTGGATCTCCCCGTCCGAAAGGATCGAGGCCGTGCGCCGCGCCGTCGCCCAGTACATGCCGGCCGTCTGCTGGGTGAACGCGCTGCTGCTGGGAGCCATGATCGCGGCCCACCTCACCTTCGGCTTCGCCTACAACCCCGTGGTGAAGGCCTCTCACTTCGCCGGACTCGTCGCTTCCCTGGCGCTCGCCGAGTACTCGCGACGCCGAAGCTACAGGCCCGGAGACACCTGGCCGCTGCACGCCCAAGGCGTCCTGACGGCCGTCATCGTGCTGTTGCAGATGATCCTGCTCGAGAACGTTCCCGATCCTGAGGAGGTGGTGCCCCACTGGTTCCTCGTCTTCACGATCGGCATGCTCGTCATCTCGAGGCGCTGGGCGCTGATCGCGGGCGGCGTCCTGCATCTCCACTTCGCCACCGTCGCGGCGCGGCACTTCGCCAGTCCCGAGCGGGCCACGCCGATCCTCGCGGCTCTGTCGACCCTGGCCATCGCCGTGACCGTTTCTCTCGCGAGGGACGCCTACCTCTGGCGCGCTCGTCAGCTGCGTCTCGTGGCGGAAGAGGGTCGACGTCGCGCCGAAGAGAGCCTGGAGCGACTCGAGAACGAATCCTTCGAGAGGCAGCGCCTCCAGGCCAAACTCGTCGCCTCGGAGAAGTCCGAGAGCCTGGGCCGACTCGCCGGTGGCATCGCGCACGACTTCAACAACCTCCTGGTTCCCATCCTCACGAACGCCGACCTTCTGGAGAGCTCGGAGCTTCCCGAAGAGGAACGCCAGATGGCAGCGGAGATCCGTCAAGCCTCCGAACGCGCATCTCTTCTCGTGAAACAGCTGCTCTCCTACGCAGGCCGCGCCACGACGGACCCGACCCTGGTCGACCTGAACGACGAAGTGGAAACGCTGGCCCAGCTCGTGCGGACCTCGGTCTCGAGCCACATCGACCTCGAGGTCGTCCGCAAGGACGATGCGCCGGAGGTGCTCGCCGATCGAGCGCAGCTCCAGCAGGTGCTGCTCAACCTGATCCTCAATGCCGCCCAGTCGATCGAAGGGACGGGCAGCGTGAAGGTGGCGATCGAGGAGACCGAGCTCAACGCCGAAGAGGCAGGCGCTCTCCTCCCCGCTCAGCACCGCAAGGCCGGTCACTATCTCCGGGTCGACGTCGCCGACGACGGCTCCGGGATCGACGAGGAAGTCCAGGCGAGGATGTTCGATCCGTTCTTCACGACGAAGCCCGAAGGCAAGGGACTGGGGCTGTCGAGCGTGTTGAGCTTCGCCGCGCAGCACCAAGGGGGGCTCGAGATGACCTCCGCACGCGGCCTGGGCACGACGATGTCTCTCGTCCTTCCCAAAGACTCGAACCTGGTCACGGAGAGCGATGACGGGGCGGCGGCCACCGTCGACGCCGAGAATCGTCAGATTCTCCTCGTCGACGACGACCACGAGGCGCGCCGAGTCGCCGAGCGCTGCCTCACGACCGCGGGCTACGAAGTCCTCGAAGCCGACTGCGGCACCGACGCGGTCGAGATCGTTTGGGGTCAGCAAAAGCCCATCGACGGTCTGGTTCTGGACCTGCGCATGCCCGGAATGTCGGGCAGCGATACGTTCGACGCCGTGAGGCGTGATCGCCCCTCTCTCCCCGTGCTGATCTGCTCGGGCCACAGCGAAGGCACCGTCGTCGAGCAGCTCCTCGCCGAGGACTCCGTCTCCTTCCTCGCCAAGCCCTATACGCGCGGCGCTCTGCTCAGCACTCTGGCCAGGCTCCTGGGCGTCGACGCCGGAGCCAAGGCCCCATGAACCACCGACGACTCGACCACGTTGCACTGCTCGTCGAGGATCTCGACGTCAGCGTCTCCTACTACCGTGATGTCCTCGGTCTCGCCGAGATCGAGCGCCCCGCGTTCGACTTCCCCGGTGCCTGGTTTCGTCTCGGCACCGACCAGGAGCTGCACCTCATCGTCGGCTCCGCCGAAGAAGCTCAGGTACGGAGCGGTGCGAACCACTTCGCCCTCCTCGTCGATGACATCGACGAGGCCCAGGGCACCCTCGAAGGGCGCGGCGCCGTCGTTCTTCAACGCCAGACGCGGCCCGACGGCGCTCATCAGATCTACCTCGAAGACCCGACCGGGCACACGATCGAAGTCTGCACCGCACCGCACCGCTAGCTCCGCGCCGAGCGAGCCGCCAATCTCCATGGAATAGCCGTTGCCGGTCGCCCGTAGGGAGAGCAAGGTCAAAACTAACGGAAGGAAAGCCATGGCTCGACTCAATCGTCTCGTTCTTCTGCTCGTCACCTCTCTCCTGATCGCCGCCCCGTCGATCGCTCAGGACCTGAGCGGACACTGGGAAGGGGAGATTCAGACGCCCGGGCAGCCGCTGCTGGTGATGGTCGATCTGACCTCTTCCGACGACGGTTGGGAGGGGACGATCGACATTCCCGCACAGGGTGCGAAGGAACTGCCTCTCGAGAACGTCATCGTCGAGGGAGACAGCGCCACGTTCACGATCGCCGGCGTCCCGGGGAGCCCGACCTTCGAAGGCAAGCTGGAAGGCAGCGAGATCGTCGGCAAATTCAAGCAGGGTCCGGCGACTCTGGACTTCCGCCTCGGACGCGACGCCGTCGAGCGCGCGAAGCGCCCTCAGGAGCCCGAGGGACCTCTGCCCTACGACGTGCGTGAAGTGACCTACGAGAACGGTGACGTCACACTGGCCGCAACGATCACCACGCCGCCGGGCGAGGGTCCCTTTCCCGCCGCCGTCCTCATCACCGGCTCCGGCGCACAGGACCGCGACGAGTCACTGCTCGGACACAAGCCCTTCCTCGTCCTCGCAGACCATCTGACGCGCAACGGCATCGTCGTCCTGCGCGCCGACGACCGCGGCGTTGGCGGCAGCACCGGCGATCCGCGCATCGCCACGAGCGAGGACTACGCCACGGACGCTCTCGCCAGCCTGCTCTTCCTCCAGCAGCAGCCCAAGGTCGATCTGAAGAAGGTCGGCCTCGTCGGCCACAGCGAGGGCGGCATGATCGCGCCGATGGTCGCCGCGCGCTCCGAGCAGGTCGCCTTCTGCGTTCTCCTGGCTGGGACCGGCGTTCCCGGTTCGGAGATCCTGGCCCTCCAGCAGCGTCTGATTCTCGAAGCGAACGGTGCTCCGAAGACGATGGTCGAGAAGCTGAACGAGCTTCAGAAAGAAGCGATCGCGATCGCGGCCTCGGACGTCGACGCAGAGACGAAGAAGGCCGGCATCGCCGATGTGATGCGCCAGCAGAACATGCTTTCGCCCGAGGCGCAGAGGCAGTCCGAGGAGCAGCTGCAGCAGGCGATCGAGGCTGGAGCACGGCAGTTCCTGAGCCCGTGGTTCCAGTTCTTCCTCAATTTCGATCCACGCAGCGCTCTCGCCAAAACGACCGTCCCCGTGCTGGCGATCAACGGCTCGCTCGACCTGCAGGTCGACGCCGAGCAGAACCTGCCGGCGATCGAGAAGGCGCTGCAGGAGGCCGGCAACGAGGACGTCACCGTCGAGACGTTCGAGAGCCTCAACCACCTCTTCCAGACGGCCCGCACCGGCAGCCCGGTCGAATACGGGCAGATCGAAGAGACCTTTGCGCCCGTCGCCCTCCAACGGGTCTCGAGCTGGATCGT
>JBCCLJ010000283.1:0-7594 GCA_039026915.1 Acidobacteriota bacterium | reverse complement strand
GCGCTGAACCTCGCGACGGGCCTCGGGCTCATGCTCGCTTACCCGACGAAAGCGCTCACGAACCCGCTCTTCTACGGCAAGCTGCTGATCGTGGGAATCGGCCTCGCTGCTTTCGTCCGCTTGCGCAGGCATCTGGGCGGCGAGGAGCCGGCGCCCGTTGCGGTGCGACTCGCCTGCCTCTCGAGCGCCGCTTGGATTCTCGCCATTTTCGCGGGTCGCTTTCTCGCTTATACCTACACTCGGCTGCTCGCGAGCCACTGACAGATGCACTACGACGAGCCACCCCTCGACGGACTTCGAGTCTGGCTGGAAAGCACGGCGGTTTCGCAGTTCGTCAATTGGTCGCCCTGGGCCTGGCCTGTACTCGAGTGCTTGCACTTCGTCGGGCTGAGTGTTCTCTTCGGCACGGTCGTGCTGTTCGACCTGCGCCTGCTCGGACTCGTGCGGGAGGTCCCGCCCCAGGTCGTGGCTCGACTCGTCCCCTGGGGCATCGGTGGCTTCTGCCTGAGCGCTGTGACCGGCGCGCTCTTCTTCACCGGTATTCCAGGCATGTACCTGAACAATCCGGCGTTTTGGACGAAGTGCGTCTGCCTCTTGCTCGCCGGCTTGAACGTGCTCGTCTACACGCTGTTTCTGCGGAGCCGAGTGGAGTCGACGCCGGCACATCGACCGCTGCCGCGGCTCGCAGCGGTCGTCGGTGTCGTGTCGTTGGTGCTGTGGATCGCCGTGCTGGCGTCGGGGAGGCTGATCGGCTTTTTCAAGCCGTAGGCGCAGGTGCTCCGCGCGTCAGGCCAGCGACCCGCCGCAGCTCGACCCGGCTCCCGCCGTACAGCCGTAGCAGTGATCGCCGACGACGATGCGTCGCTCGGCGAGCTCTTCGGCGGTGGTCTCCCAGAGGAAAGCGCCTTCCCGATCTTCCATGCGCAGGTCCAGTGCGTAGTTGAAGTCGCAGTCGTGCAGGCGGCCCTGGCTGTCGATGTGGATCTGGTGACGGCACATGAGTCCGTCGACCGTGCTCGGATTGAAAGCGCCAGCCAGTAGATCCATGTAGCCGTCGAGCTGTCCCTGACGCTCGAGGTCGGCGCGCCAGCGCTTGATCGGCATGTTGGTCAGCGTCCACAGCTCGTTGAAGACGATGCCGAAGCGCTCTTTCAGCTCGCGGTGGTAGTCGACGCCCAGGTCGTCCTGTGGCGGCGGCAGGAACGGGCCCCCTGGGTTGTAGACCAGGTAGAGTGGGAGCTCAGGGTCCGAGCCGTAGCCGACGTCGTTGAGCCGCAGCAGGCCTTCGACGGATGCCGAGTAGCTGCCTCGGCCGCGCTGATGCTCGACGTTCGCTTCCTGGTAACAGGGGAGCGAGGCGACGACCTCGACCCTGTTCTCGGCGAGGAAGGCGGGAACCCACTCGAAGCGCTGGCCGTTGCGTGTCTCGTGGCCGAGCACGGTCGGATTCGAGCGATGCATGACTCCGAGGCCGAGCGATCGGGCGCCGAGCACGAGGTCGCGATAGTGCGGGTTCATCTCAGGGCTGCCGCCGGTGACGTCGATCTTCTCGACGCTGGGGTTGGCCGCCAGCCAGTCGAGCACCTTGCGCGCGGTCTCGCCCGACATGTTCTCTCCGATGCCGTCACGCTTTGGCGACGACTCGACGTGGCAGTGGCGGCAGGCCAGGTTGCAGACGAGCCCGATGTTGATCTGCAGCGTTGCGAGTTGCTGTGCGGCGCGCAGGTCGGGCACCTGCTCGGCGAACGAACGAGGAGCGAGAACGGGGAGTGCAACGGTCATCTGCTGAGTCCTTGGGGGAGTCGAATCGAGCGGAAACTAGCAGCACCCGCCGCCTTGATAGTGCCAGCTGGACTCGGTGATGACCAAGTCGCTGCGGCCGAGATCGAGGAGTGCTCGAGCCGTCTTGTCGCAGACTTCACTCGGCAGTCCGCGCGGCAGCACGTGCCCTCTGCCGTCGTCGAAGGAGGGCTCAGGGCCGCTGTAGGTGGCGGTGCGCCCGGTGAAGACACAGGGGCCGTCTGCGGGCACGTCGGTCTTGAACGCCGCGACCTCGATCGTCTCGAGCAGGATGTCGTCCTCGAGATCGTAGGTGCGCGCGTCGATGAGTCGGTAGGGGCGGCGGGAGCGCACCTCGACGGCGCCGAAGCCTGCGTCGGTAATCTTGGCGAGATACTCATCGAGCTGAAGGCAGCCCGAGATGCACTGGGCGCGCAGGACCTCGTCGTTCTGAAGTCGCTGAGGAAGGGAGACCGGGGTCACCGGGTCGGACATGACGAGACGGCCGCCCGGAACGAGAACGCGGTGCATCTCCGCGAGAGCACGCTCCAGATCGCCGCCGGTCGTGAAGATGTTGAAGAGGCAGTTCTGCGCGGCAAAGCCGACGCTCGCGTCCTGTACCGGCAGTGCCAGAGCGTCCCCGTCGACGACCTCGACGTGGCTCGGGTGAAACCAGGCGTTCGTCTTGGCTGCGAGCTCCAGGTTGCTGACGGCGACGTCGCGCATCTCGCGCACGGGGTCGACGGCGATGACACCTCCCGGCGACCGGCTGAAGTAGGCCAGCTGGAGGGCTTCGAGGCCGCCGCCGACGCCGACGTAGAGCATGCGTTGGTTCGGCAGCATGTCTTGCAGATGAATCGTCGTTCCGCAGCCGTAGTTCATCTCGTGCATGATGTCGGGGATCTCGAGCCCGGGCAGGAAGCGGGGGCCTTGAGGCACGCAGCACAGGTTCTCGGCCGGTGCGGCCGCGGCATCGCGGTAAACGTCTTGCACGGTGGAGTGATAGCTCAAGGGGTTCGTTCTCCAGAGGGCCTTTCAGGGTGGGCCAGCCGCTGCTTGCGGGCTGCGCTGCCCGGTCTACGAGACAGCGCACGTTTCGGTTCACTGGAGAACTTTCGGCCAAGTTCTTCGGCCGTCGGGAAACCTCGGAGCCTCTGAAACGTTGTCTGAAGCGTGACTCTTCGACGACGAATCCCCTCCGCCGTTCCCTACCGTCTTCTAGGCTGTGTCCTGGGATGTCTGCTGGCGTTGCCCGTGTCGGCGGCTCGCAGAGAGCGGCTCGACCTTCAGCTCCTTCAGATTCCCCTGGCGGGGGCTCCGGTGAGCCTCGTCCCGGCCGACCTCGACGGCGACGGCATCGGCGATCTCGTCGTGGCCCTCGCCTTCACCAAGTGGGACCAGATCAGCATCAGCGAGACCGTCGAGATGGACGACGTTGACGGCCTCGTCGAGATGATGACGATCGTGCCGTCGCTCGCCGACGAGCGCCGCCTCGTCGTGCTGCTCGGTCAGGAAGACGGCGGCTACGAACGCTACGGCAAGGACTTCGAGCTGCCCCTGGAGGTGCTCTCACTCGAGCCCGGGCCGCCGGGCGTGCCGGTCCTGGCGCTCACCGACTCCGGCCCGGCGCGTCTCGTCCTGGGATCGGAGGAGCCCGAAGTCTCGTTCGAGCTCATCGCTTCGCTGAGGCCCGTCTTTGCCGGCTCGGGGCTGCTGCTGCCGCGCCTGCGCCTCGTGCACGATCTGGACGGCGACGGCGAGGACGACCTGCTCTTTCCCTCGCGTGACGGCTTCGACGTCCTGCTCTGGCGCGGCGGTCGACTGGTGCGGCAGCCTCGGCGCGTCGGGCTGCCGCCGCGGCAGCAGCTGACGCGGCGCCGCTACCGCCGCATGTATCCGCTACCGGAGGTCCGGGACGTCGACGGCGACGCGCTCCCCGACCTCGTCTTTCCGCACCCCGAGCAGCGCTGGAATCGCTTCTGGGTGGCGACGAACCTCGGCGCGGGCACCTTCAGCGAGCCGTTCGAGCCGCTGGGCGGCCCGTGGCGGGAGTCCTTTGGTGAGCCCGAGTCGTTCGAGCGCGTCGGGACGCTGGAGCCGGAGAGCGGACTCGAGCTGACCGATCCCGTGCTCGCGTACTTTGGCGACCTCGATGGCGACGGCGTCGCGGAGTACGTCGAAGAGCAACAGCGGTTCGACCCCGACGCGGGCATGCGCAAAGAGATGCGGCAGGCCAAGAACCCGGACTTCAAGGTGCGGATACGGCAGGTCGAGGGGGGCCAGCTCGCTCCCGGACCGGAGCGAGCGACCTTCGACTCGCTCGGCTACTCCTTCGACAGCTCGGACGAAGAGTTCCCACTGCCGGGCGGCTTCGAGGACCTCAACGGCGACGGCCGGCAGGACCTCGTCTCGCTGACGCTCGACTTCTCCCTCTTTCAGGTAGTGCGCGTGCTCGCTTCCAAGAGTCTGTCGATCGGCCTCGACTTTCACGTGCGCTGCCAGCAGGAGGACGGCACTTTCGAGCTCGTTCGCGGCCTCGACCTCTCGGGCAAGTTCAAAGTCGACTTTCGCGACCTCCGCCTGGGCCAGCTGTCGCAGTTCGCCGGCGACTTCGACGGCGACGGCGTGCGCGACTTCGTGCAGATCGGTCGCGGCCGCACCGTCAGCATCCACCGCGGTGACCAAGGCTGCTCGTATCCGGAGAAGCCGGACCTCGTGGTGAAGCTGGACGAAGAGCCGAAGAACCTGGCGCTCGTTCGCGTCGACGACTTCGATCTGGACGGTCTCGCGGACCTCGTCGTGCTGCAGCCCCAGCCGCGCGAGCGCGACGGCAGTACGACGCCGGTCCGTCTCGATCTCTACTCGAGCCGGGGAGCTACGCCATGAGAGGCCTGCTGCTGACGATCGCTCTAGCCTTCGCTGCTCTCCCCGCTGCGGCGAACGGTGACCCCACGTCGACGCTCGAGCTGGAGCTGCCGGGCCGGGTTCGCGACGTGCAGCGCGTTTCCGGGCCGGGCTTCGACGATCTCTACTTGCTGAGTGAAACGACGTCGGCTGACGAGTCCGAGGAAGACACCTGGGAGCTGCGGCGCGTGCGCCTCGGCGCGGGCGAACAACAGATCCTGGGCACGCTCGAGACCGATCAGCGCCCGAAGCTGGAGCTGCTCATCGATGCGGACGACCAGCGTCTCGCGGTCCTTGCCGACGGCGCGCTGCACGTCGTCGGCGGAGACCATGCGCAGTTGCCTCCCGCGGTTCTGAGCACCGATCCGGGCGTCGAGCTCGTCGTGCACGACCGCTCGCCCTGGGCGGCCGTCGCCGACATCGGTGAAGTCGTTCTCTTCGATCTCGGCCCTGTCTTCGAGGGCGGTGAGCCGCGCGAGCTGTCGCGCGCCACGACGCCGGTCGAGGCCGATCCGCGCCGCAGTGCGCTCGAACTCTCGAGTCCGCCTCTCTCGGCCGTCGTGCGCCCGGGGCGCGGTCCGGCCTTTGCCGTCGGGCCTCAGGTGCTCGGCAACCTTCGACTCCGCACCCAGTTCGTCGACGAAACCTCGCAGCCGGGACCGCTGCGGGCTGTGGGGCCGGAGGACTCGGAGACAGAGGCCTCGGAGACAGAGGGGGCCGAAGCGGTCCCTGTGTACTGGGGCATGCTTCCGGGAGTGGAGCGTCTCGAGCGTTCCTTCTTCTTCGAGCACGACGGCCGCCTCGTCCTCGGTGCCGTGACGCTGCGCGCCGACAGGCAGGGCATCCTCGAGCGCAAGAAGCTCCGCCTCTTCGATCTCGAACGGGATCGCACGCGCACCGGTGCGCGACCCTTCTTCGAGAGGTTGACGGCCAGCCGCATGTGGCAGGGGCTCCAGGTGAAGCTCGCCGACTACGACGGTGACGGTCGGCGAGATCTGGCGCTGCTGCAGCCTGAAGGAATGGGCGGCGGCAAGCTGGTCCTCGACCTGTTTGCGGCAGAGGGCTCCGGCTTCTCTGAGCGCGCGCGGCGTTACGTCATCAAGGAGTCCGAGGCCTGGATGTCGATGAGCACCGACTGGACGGGCGACGACATCGCGGACGTGCTCGTGCGGGCGGGCAACGAAGTCCGTGCCTACTCGATCGCCGGTCGCCCTGCGAAGCGGCCGCTCTCGAAGCCGGACTGGTCGCTCGCTTTTCCCGAGGCTCAACGCCCCGAGGGGCTCGACGAAGACGACAATCCCCGCTGGCGGGTCTATTCGAGTGCTGGAGCGCTGGTGCTGTCCACGCAGTACCGGGGGGAACTCGATGGGGATAGCGACGGCGAGGTCGTCGAAGGCCCCGTGGCCCTTCGCGTCGTGCTCGCTCCGACGGCGAACGGGTAGCGACTCACGGGGCCACCGTTAGCCGTTCCCGTGGCCTCAACGAGAAACGCCCCGCCGAAGCGGGGCGTTTGGAGATCGGTGCGTCGACGAACGACTACTGACCGCCTCCGCCGCCGGTCCCGAAGTCCGGGTTGTTGGCTTCGTGGTTGAGCGGAACTTCGTACGCGTAGTCGATGAAGCCGATCATCATCTCTTCGTAGGTGGGCCCGCCCCAGCTCACTGCCCGATCGGCCGTGATGTCGGTTCCCTGACCCTTGATGATCTCTTCGCGCTCCTTGGTGTTGTCGTACCACATGGTCACTTCGACGCGCGTGCCGGCAGGGATCCTCTTGGGGTCGTTGTAGAGGTAGTTCGTCTGCCAGTTCCAGTCGTACCAAGGCACCTCGAGGAGGACTTCGCGAGTGCCGTCCGGATAGAAGGCCTCGTACTTCGCATAGCGACCTCGCAGGTGCATGTGCGGAATGAACCCGAAGATCGTCGCGTCGTGCCGGAAGATCTTCGAAGCGCCGACCTTCCAGTCCTCGGTGTTCGGAGGAATCTCGAAGTCCTGGTTGCCGATGCCTTCCCACTGAGCGATGTGCTCGATGGTCTCGGTCTTCGGCTTGAACTTGATCGCGACCTGCGAGCGGTCCCAGCGGCCGGTGTCCTCGCCGGGCTCCTTGTTGTAGTGCATGTTGAGGTAGATCTGCGTGTTCGGCGTCAGCAGACGGCCGTAGCCTTCCGGTAGAGCGAAGGGCTCGGTACCGGGAGCCAGGCCCGCGAGCAGGCCCGTGGCGCCGGGCGTTTCCGCTTCCTGGGCGTTCTTCGAGCCGACGATGTGATGGACGATGTTGCTACCCGCGCGAAACTCGATGGCCTCGATGTAACGCGGCTCGGGCATCATCTCCTCGGTGATGAACTCGGCCGGCAGCGTGATGTTCAGGTCGCGCACGTCATCGTCGACGAAGAACGGCTCGGCGAGGCTGAGCACGAGGTCGGGCTTGCCGATGGTCCAGCCGTCGACGATGCCGCTGGTGTCGAGCGGCGGTGGAGCATCGGCCGGGTCGCCCTTGGGGGCGCCGTTGCGCGCCCAGGCAACGACGGTCTCGATCTCCTCGTCCGTCAGCGTGCGCTCTGTGGAGAAGACACCGTGGAACTTCTCGTCCGCGAACCACGGAGGCATCGAGCGGCTCTGAACCTGCTTGGCGATCGAGCGGGCCCACGGGCGGATCTCCTCGTAGGTGGTGAGGGACATCGGCGCGATCATGCCGCCGAGCACCACGCCCTCCGCGCGGTGGCAGCTCTGGCAGTTGCGCTGAAGAATGGACTGGACGTCCTTGTGGAACGTCAGCGACGCAGGATCGACGTTGTTGCTGGAGGCCGCTGCGGGCAGCGCGCCGAGAAGCAGGAGCGAGGCGGTGATCAAGGCGAGGAGTCTCATCGATTGTCTCCTTCGGTTGTGTCCTCCGACGAGGACGTGCGCTCGTCGG
>JBCCLJ010000282.1:0-7657 GCA_039026915.1 Acidobacteriota bacterium | reverse complement strand
CCTTTTCGGGTCTTGAGTTGCGAAGAGAGAACGCGGCCGCGCCCCCCTGCATCCTTCTGGCGTCCCCCGCCGTACCTGCGATCACATCCCCGGCTTGAAAGAGGAGCCCCCATGAGCTTGAGAGACGAACTGCGCCTTCCCCCCGAGAAGCTTCGCTGGTCCTGCGATCAGGGGTGCCTGGACTTCGAGACCACCGCCGAGATCGACGTCGCCGCGGACCTGGAAGGGGCTCCCTCGGCTGAGCTGGTGGGGCAGGACCACGCTCGGGATGCCCTCGAGTTCGGCATCCTCTCGGCGGCCAGGGGGCAGAACGTCTTCGTTCGCGGTGCCCGCGGCACCGGTCGGCGCACGATGGTGCGCAAGCTCCTGGAGACCCTCGAGCGCGACGAGTTCGAACGCCACGACTTGGTCGATCACGCCTTCGTGCACAACTTCAAGCGCCCGGATCGTCCCCGCCGGCTGACGTTCGACGCCGGTGGCTCGCGGCGCTTCGCACGCCTCATGCGTGACTTCTGCGAGTACCTCGAGACCGACTTCCCCAAGCAGCTCGACTCCGACGATTTCGTCGCCGAGCGCCGCCAGGTCGAGGAAGAGCTGCAGCAACAGCTGGATCAGCTGCGCAAGCCGCTCGAGGACGAGCTGGACGCCGCCGGCTTCAAGCTGACCACGGTGCAGCAGGGGCCGATGGCTCGCACGCTGATCTTCCCCGTGGTCGGGGGCAAGCCGCTGCCGCCGGAGCAGCTCGAGCAGATGGTCGAGCAGGGACAGGTCTCGCGTGCCTACCTCGAGCGCTACGAAGAGAAGATCGTCGAGTACCAGCGACGCCTGCAGGACGTCGGCGTCGAGATGCAGCTTCTGCAGCAGGAGACGATGGGTCGCATGCGCGAGATGGTGGAGAAGGCTGCGCAGCAGCTGGTCAGCTCGTGGCTCGCACCGCATCGCCAGCAGTTCGACGAGACGGTTGGTGCTCACCTCGACGAGGTGGTCGCCGACGTCGTCGAGACGCGCCTGACGACGCCGGACCGACTGCCCGACGCCGGCGACCGCTACGGCGTCAACGTCGTCCTCGAGAACGAGTCGAGCAACGCTGCGCCGGTGGTCGAGGAGATGGCTCCCAACCTGTCCAACCTGCTCGGCACGGTCGACGTCACCTGGAACGAGAGCGGGCCGGCCTCCGTCGACTTCGGCGGCATCCGCGGTGGAGCACTGCTCGCGGCCGACGGCGGCTATCTGATTCTCGATGCGACAGATCTGCTCGCGGAGTCTGGCGCCTGGAAGGCGCTCGTTCGCACGCTGCGCTCGGGCATGCTCGAGATCGTGCCGCCCGAGATGGCCTTCTTCAGTCCTCGAGCACTGGTCAACCCTGAGCCCATTCCGGTGCGCGTCCGCGTCATCCTGATCGGCGACGCGCGGAGCTACTACCTCCTCGACTCCTACGATCCGGACTTCGCCGAGCTCTTCAAGGTTCTCTCGGACTTCGACCAGGAGATCGAGCGGACCGAAGGCTCGGTACGCGACTACGCCTCGGTCATCGCTCAGATCGCTCGCAACGAGGAGCTGCTCGACTTCCAACGTTGCGCCGTCGGTGCCCTCGTCGAGCACGGCGCGCGCATCGCCTCGCGAGAAGGCAAGCTGACGGCACGCTTCGGCCGCCTCGCCGATCTGGCGCGCGAAGCCTCCTTCCTCGCTCGCCGCGACGGTTCTTCGGCGGTCAGCGGGGACCGCGTGAGGGCGGCCGTACGGCGGACCAAGGAGCGCGCGAGCCTGCCGTCGAGGCGCTTCCAGGAGCTGATCCGCAAGGGCACGATCCGCATCGAAACGACAGGCGACGTCGTCGGTCAGGTGAACGGACTGGCCGTCATCGGAGCCGGGCCGATCACCTACGGCTTTCCGGCGCGCATCACGGCGACGATCAGCGCAGGTCGTGCCGGGCTCATCGACATCGAGGGCAGCGCATCGCTCTCCGGGTCGATTCACACGAAGGGGTTCCACATCCTCGGCGGGCTGCTGCGGCACCTCCTCAAGCTCGACCACCCGCTGGCGTTCAGCGCCTCGCTCGCCTTCGAGCAGAGCTACGGCGGCATCGACGGCGACTCCGCCTCGGGCGCCGAGACCTGCTGCTTGCTCAGTGCGCTCACCGGCGTGCCGCTGTCGCAGTCGATCGCCATGACCGGGGCGATCGATCAGCACGGCCGCATTCAGGCGATCGGCGGCGTCAACGAGAAGATCGAGGGCTTCTTCGACTCGTGTGATCACTTCGGCCTCGACGGCCAGCAGGGCGTGATCATCCCGGCGACCAATGCGGGCGATCTTCAACTTCGCCCTGACGTCGTGGAGGCCTGCCAGCGGGGCGAGTTCAGCGTCTGGCCGGTCGAGACGATTCACCAGGCGCTCGAGATCTTCACCGGGCTCACCGCCGGAGAGTGGGAGGACGGCTACCCCGAGGGCACGATTCTCGGCCTCGCTGTCGCTCGAGCGGAGCGCTTTTGGCGTCAGTCTTCGGCAGCTCCTCGCCCGGTCGACGACGGTCCGGAGGATTCAGCGGAGCCGCCGGACCCCAGCTCCGACGACTAGCGGCCTGTGTGGCTGCGGCCCGCCGGCCGCTTGGGGACAACTCTTCCGTGCACCCTGCCGCTCCAGTTGCGGTCATAATTCGGCTCTTGCCGTCCAGTCGGCGGCATGCCAGGAACCCCGAAGGTTCTCGGGGAGGCTCCGGCGAGGCCGGAGTCGAGGTTTGATTGTCGTCGGCGGGGGCCGTTCCTACGTGAGGCGGCCAGGAGTCTGAGGGGTAGCTGTGGCAGGCCTGCGGTTCTGCATGGTGACGACGTACTACCCGCCGTACAACTTCGGCGGGGACGGCATCGGTATCCAGCGTTTCTCGCGTGCTCTCGTGCGCCGGGGTCACCAGGTGACGGTGCTGCAGGACATCGACGGCTACAACTCCCTGAGCCCGACGCCCGACCCGCCTCTGCCTGCGGAGGACGACGGCGTCGAGGTCGTGCGGATCCGCTCGGGCGTCGGGGCGCTTTCGGTGCTGATGACCCATCAGTTCGGCCGCCCGCTCTTCAATCGCGGCGCGCTCAAGAGATTCTTTGCCGAGCGCGAGTTCGACGTCATCAACTACCACAACGTGTCGCTGGTCGGTGGTCCCGGCGTCTACGACCTTGGCGATGCGGTCAAGGTGCAGATGGCACACGAGCACTGGCTCGTCTGCCCGACGCACGTGCTCTGGCGTCACGGGCGCGAGCTGTGCGACGGGCGTCAGTGCGTTCGCTGCCAGCTCAGCTACAAGCGTCCTCCTCAGCTCTGGCGATCGACCGGACTGCTGGAACGCAAGCTGACGAACGTCGACGCCTGCATCGCCATGAGCGAGTTCAGCCAGGCGAAGCACCGTGAGTTCGGCTTCCCCCGGGACATGGAGGTGGTCAACTACTTCCTTCCGAACCGCGAGGACGCGGCAAGCTCGCCGACGACGAACCCGCACGAGCGCCCTTACTGCCTCTTCGTCGGTCGACTGGAGAAGATCAAAGGTCTCGACGACATCATTCCTGCCTTTCGTGATTACCCCCACGCCGACCTGCTGATTCTCGGCGACGGCGAGTATCGGCCGGAGCTCGAGCGGCTGGCGCGCGGGCAGAGCAACGTTCGCTTTCTGGGACGCCTTGCGCCAGAGGAGCTGGATCGCTACTACGAGCACGCCCTGGCCCTCGTGGTTCCGTCGGTCTGCTTCGAGACTTTTGGGATCATCGTCATCGAAGCGTTCCGCCAGGGGACTCCTGTCCTGGCTCGCAACATCGGTCCGCTGCCGGAAACGCTGGCGCGCTCTGGAGCTGGCGCGACTTTCGACGACGGCGAGCAGTTCCTGGCCGAACTGGAGAAGATCCGCCTCGATCCCGAGCTCCGCGCCGAGCTCGGCCACCGGGGGACGGAGGCGTTCGACAGGTTGTGGTCCGAGGACGCCGTCCTGCCTCAGTACCTCGAAGTCGTCCGCAAAGCGGCCGTCGCGCGGGGGCGGGAGGACGTCGCCGAGCGGCTCACGTCGGCATGACGACACCGGACCAGGGCGAGGGCTCCGCGGAGCGGCTGGTTGCTCGCAACTTTGCGGCCCTCGGCGCCGGCGAGGCACTCGCGCGGCTCGTGGCGTTCGCCGCGACGGTCTATGTCGCGCGCGTTCTCGGCCCGGCCCCGTACGGCGTCGTCGAAGTGGCTCTGGCCATCATCCTCTACTGCTCTCGGATCGCGGACTTCGGCATCGACGCCGGGCTTGGCGTGCGTGAGATTGCCGCCGACCCTCACCGCTTGCGCTCTCTCTCCTCGAGCGTCTTCCTCGGACGCACCGCCGTCTCGGCGCTGGTCGCCGGGCTGTTGGCGATCTTTGGGCTCGGGGTTCTACCGGCTCCCGAGGGTCCCGTTCTGGCGATCTACGGCGTCTCGCTGTTGGCCATCGGCTTGAGCACGCGCTGGATCCACCTCGGGCGCGAGCGCGCAGTCCCGGTGAGCGTTGCTCGCCTGCTGGGTGAGGTCACGATGGTCGCTCTGGTGCTGCTCTTCGTGCGCAGCGCCGACGACCTTCTGCGCGTCCCGCTGGCGAAGGTCGCGGGCGATTTGCTGGCGGCTGCGATTCTCTACTTCTGGCTGCGGCGGGACGGTGTGCGTGTCGGGGCGGGGTGGCACTGGCAGCGGATCAGGCCGCTCGTGCCGCGCGCCTGGAGCCTCGTGCTGAGCGGCCTGCTCGGTCTGATGATCTTCAACGCTGACCTGCTCGCTCTGCGGATCTTCCGGGGCGCCGAGACCGTCGGCTACTACGCGGCGGCGTACTCGTTGGTCGGCTTTCTCACCAACCTGGGCATCTCGTTCTCCACGAGTTTGCTACCGACGCTCACCCGTCTCAGGTCCACACCCGAAGAGCAGCGCTCGCTCTACCGCAACGCGCACCTGCAGGCCTTCACGGTGGGCCTGCCGATCGCGATCGGCGGCGGCTTCGTGGCCTCAGGCATCGTCGGACTCGTCTTCGGGAGCGCCTTCGCCAAGTCGGTCCTGCCGCTGCAGATTCTGCTCTGGTCGGCGCCGCTGGGCTTTGCCAGAGACGTCGCGACGGCGGGGCTCGTCGCTGCGGAAGAAGAGCACCGCGTGCTGAGGCTCACCGGATGGTCGACTCTGCTCAACGTCGTTCTGAATCTCGCTCTGATCCCGGGTTTCGGCATGCTCGGGGCGGCGGCGGCGACCGTGATGACCGAGTCGGTGCGCATGGCCCTCGTCTGCTGGCTGGCCGCTCAGAGAGGTCTTCCGGTACCCGGCCCTCAGGCGCTCTTGTCCCCGGTGTTGGCCGGCGCGTTCATGGCGGCGCTGCTTGCGTGGATCGAGATGCCGCTGTTCTTGGCGATCGGCGTAGGTGCTGTGGCCTTTGCTGCCTGCCTTGCTGCCACCGGCGGTCATCGCCCTCTCCTCGCCGCTCGTCGGATCTGAGGTTTCTTCACAAAGTCCCGGTTTTTCAATACATTGACCGACGCGCGGTTGCGGCTCGTTCGGCCCCCGCGGAGAGAAGAAGGCTCCCGTCGCGTGACGGGCACAAGGGGTCCGGTGCTCTGGCACCGCAGCGTTCGGGAGAGGAACTCGTGGCCAACATCTTGGTGACCGGCGGCGCCGGGAACATTGCGAGTGCGCTGGTGAGCGCGCTCGCCGAGGATTCGAGCAACCAGATCGTCGTCGCGGACAACCTGCTCACCGGCAGCTTGGCGAAGGTGCCGCTGCACCGGGAGAACGTCCGCTTCGTCAAGTGCGACGTCAACGACCGGGAAGACATCGCCCCTCTCTTCTTCACCTACCGTTTCGAGTACGTCTTTCACTACGCCGCGGTGGTCGGCGTGCAGCGCACCCTGGACAACCCTCTGTGGGTCTTGAAGGACGCGACGGGCATCGAGAGCGTGCTTCAGCTGTCGAAGAACACCGGCGTGCGGCGCGTCTACTATTCCTCCTCGTCCGAGGTCTATGGCGAGCCCTTCGAGTTCCCCCAGAACGAGCAGACGACGCCCCTCAACTCCCGGTTGCCCTACGCGGTGATCAAGAACCTGGGGGAGACGTACTTGCGCTCCTACCATCAGGAGTTCGGGCTCGACTACGTCATCTTCCGCTTCTTCAACACCTACGGTCCCCATCAGAGTGAGGACTTCGTCGTGCCGCGGTTCGTCCGTCAGGCGTTGCGCGGAGAACCGATCACTCTGTACGGCGACGGCAGCCAGACGCGAACCTTCTGCTACGTCGACGACAACATCGACGCCTGCCTGGCCGCTCACGAGAGCTCGCCCGGTGCGGAGACGATCAACATCGGCTCGGACGACGAGATCAGCATCAAGCAGCTGGCGGAGATCGTGCTCGAGGTCACGGGCTCCTCGTCGCCGATCGAGCACCGTCCAGCACTGCCTGAGGGCGACATGAGCCGTCGCCGACCCGACGCCACGAAAATGCGCGAGCTCCTCGGGCGCGAGCTGACGTCGGTGCGCGACGGAATCGCTCGTCTCGTCGAGCACTACCGGACCGAGGAGTCCTCGCGCTGAGAGCGATCCTCACCTTCCACAGCCTCGACGCGTCGGACTCGATCATCTCGTTTCCGTCGCCTGCCTTCGCGGACCTCGTCGAAGGCCTCCTGGCTGCGGAGGTACCGATCGTCTCTTTCGAAGAGCTGCTGAGAAGCGAGCGGGGAGTGACCCTCACCTTCGACGACGGGCTGCGCTCCGTCGTCCGCGAGGCGCTGCCGGTGTTGACAGCCAACCGTTTGCCGTCGCACCTGTTCCTGACGACGGGCTTCGTCGGCGCGACGAACGAATGGCCGTCGCAGCCGGCGGGGGCTCCTGTCTTCGAAATGATGAGCTGGGACGAGGTCGAGACCTGCCTGTCGAGCGGTATGACGATCGAATCTCACACCGTCACGCATCCGGACCTCCGCCGACTCGACCGCGCCGCGATCGAGCAGGAGTGTGAAGAAGCGGACGAGGAGATCGGTCGCCGCCTCGGTGTGGTTCCGACCTTGATGGCCTACCCCTACGGCGGCATCAGCGAGGCTGCGCTCCAGGTGAGTCGGGATCGCTACGAGGCTTCGTTCAGCACGACCCTGGAGTACCTGGCGCTTCGGCCGCGCGACAGGCTGTGGCGGCACCGAGTGCCTCGGCTCGACACCTACTACCTTCGGGATCCTCGCCTCTATCGGCATCTCGACCGTTTGCCGACGCGCAGCTACGTGGCTCTACGCGCCCTGCTCCGCCGCCTGCGTGGCTCGACCTGATCTCTTGGTGGAACGGTAGGATTCACGGGTTCGGTCCGTCTGACTCTTCAGGGCAGGAGACTCTCTCCGCGCTCCCCGAGTCGGAGTGAGTGAGAGAAGGGGGAGGACCATGATCAGTGCGTTGAAATCGAAATGCGCTCTACTCGTGATGGTGATGGTGTCGGCGTCGGCGGCGGCTCAGGAGTTCCCGGAGGTGACCGCAGAGCAGCGAGCCTTGAGCGGGTTTCCGGGCGAGCCTCGGGCGCCCGCGATCGAGATCTATCGCAAGGGCGAGTTCCAGCTGATGGACCAGTCCAGGCAGCGGATGTCGTCGCTGTTGCGGGTGGAACGGCGCATCAAGATCCTGACCGAGGAGGGGCGTGACCGCTTCAGCGAGTT
>JBCCLJ010000281.1:0-7687 GCA_039026915.1 Acidobacteriota bacterium | reverse complement strand
CGGCGATCGTTCGCACGTCGAGGCGCAGGGGTGTCGGCGCCTGGCCGTGCGTCAGTCGATACTCGAGGGCTTCGGTGCAGCCATAGAGGCGGAGAGCTTCGGAGCGCAGGTCGACTTCGCCGTCCTCGGGCTGCGCGGTCAGCGCCACGTCGACCTTCGGTCGAAGCTGAGCCGACGTCTCACTCGCGAGGCGGTAGGTCTCTCGGCCTCCGACGCTCTCTTCGAGTTGCAGATCGCTGGCCACGAGGAGTGGGCCCGTCGACGTCCCTCCGTTCAGCGAGCGGGCGACCACGCGCCCGCGAAAGGCCGGTAGTCGGTAACTCAGTCCGGCGGGAAGACGTAGCCCACTCGTCTGAAGCGTGCCGGACTCCGCGATCGGCTGTCCTGGATCTGCGTGCTGAAAGAGCACGAGCCTCTCGTAGTCGTCGCCCTGGACGCCGACCGGCGCCAGCGCGCTCCAGCGGTGACTCATGAGCTCGGTCCGCTCTTCTTCCGTGAGCAGCTCGGGAGGGTAGACGTTGCCGACGGCGCGCTGACGCCGCTCACGCTCGGAGAGGCGGGGCCAGACCGTGCTGCGGCGATGCTCCGGCAGCCGCTCCTTGAAATAGACGCGCAGGGCGAGAAGCTCGGGGGCTGGGCCGGCGTCCGCTGTCGGCGTGCTCCCGGCCGTCGGAGCGGCACTGGGAGCCGTGCGAATCGTGAGGGTGAACGGCTCGTCGGCCGGAGGCAACTTGAAGCGCGCCGTACGGGAGTCGAGCGGTACCCAGCCGCTGTTGGCTGCGGTGCCGAGCAGCGACAGGGCGTAGCTTCGCACGCCCGAGCGTTCGAAGAGCGTTGCGCGGCTGCGGAAGAACTGCTGGCGCTGTCGCCCTGGAAAGTCGAGATCGACGCCGTAGCGCCACTCTGGGGTGCTGCCCAAGCGGGAGCGATCGACGAGGGCCGTCGTCAGCAGCCGAATCTCCTGCGCGCGCGTCGGTATCTCGAAGCGCAGAGCGCCGTCGTCGAGCAGGTAGGCCTGGCTGCGACGTCCTTCGCCTTCGACTTCCGCGAAGCCACCGTCCGACCACCAGAGATCGGCCGCTTGCGCCATGACGCTCGCGCCGACGACCGCAACCACGGCGAGCAACCAGCGCCAGCGCAGGCGCGACGCTGGACGCGGGGCGAAGCCGTTCATCGAACCTCTCCCGGGATGCCGAAGAAGAGCACGGCCCGGCGCGCCGCGAGGGCGCGTTCGAGGGAGGTGGCGTCGTCGACCAGGGTGGGCTCGTTGGCATCCACGCCCTGCAGGTTCACGGCGAAGCTGACGGCGTCTGCAGGGCCGAAGAGAAGAAACTCCTGGCCGCTCTCGATGTCGAGCAGTCGTTCGACGTTGCGCCACCGCGGATCGGTGCGCAGCTCTTCGAAGGCGACGACGTCGGCACTGTCGAGGACGTGCGCGATCTGCTGCGTCAAAACCTTCCGGGTCTCTTCGGGCAGCGGGGTTCGAGCGACACGATCGAGGCGTCGACCAACGTCCGCGGGTTGCCGCTCGATGCCCGAGCGATCGAGAAGCGAAGTGAGCAGCGTGTCTTCGGCGGCCTGGCGGTAGCCCTCGCGGACGTCGGCCGAGAGCCAGAGCACGGCGTACTGCTTGTTGCGTGTCTGATCGAGATAGCGAGCCTGTGGAAGATTCGCGACTTCGTAGCCGGCGGTGCGCGCCGAGCCGTCGACGACTTCGATCGAGCGGCCGTCGCCGGCGAGGAGCTCGTGCAGCTGCACTACGGTGGCGCCGGCTTCGGCGAGGTCGCGCACGCCTCCGGAGAGCGCCAGCATGGCGTCGGCGGAGTCCTCGTCCCGCTGAGCAAAAGCGCGCAGCGCAACCGCCAAGCGGTGCGCTGCCCCAGACTCGCGCAGCAGCACCTGGTTGACGAGCGAGAAGACGGACGTCTTCTGCGCAGGCAGAACGAGGTCCGCGCTGCCCGAACGGTTGGCGTAGGGGTGACTGCCTGCGATGAGCAGCGCTTCCGCTTCGAGTCGATCGAAGAGAGAGAGCCCAACCTCGAAAGTGCGTCGTTCGAAGAGCGGTCGGGGCACCTCGAGAAGGAACGGCCGGGTCTGACCGAGACGCAGGACGAAGGTGCCCCAGTGGCGCGGCGTCCCCGTCTCCAGGAGCACGAGGTAGTCGGTGCCCGACGAGCGATGGCGGTACCAGACGACCTCGTAGCCGAGTAGCGCCGCCGATCGGCGGGCTTGAGTGAGATAGGCGTTGCCTTCGTCGCTGAGGCGACCCGAGCCGTAGGCAGGTCGGACGACGCGGAGCAGCGGCGTCAGGATCTCTTCGTCGAAGAAGAGTAGCTCCTCGACGTCAGGAGGCACGTAGGCTTCGCTGTCGCGCTCGGCGATCCGTCCCTTCTCCGAGCGGAGCCAGTTCTGCAGATAGCCCTCGAGCGACTGTTCGTACACGTCGGGAACGGGTGCGGCTCGGGCGCGTCGGCGGATCAGGGCGCGTGCGCCGGCCGAGCTCAGGTGGAGCTCTGCGAAGCCCGAGCGCGTCGTCTGACGGGATTGGTTCGCGACGGAGGGCCGCGAGAAGTCGATCGGCAGCGGCCCGAGCTCGCCTTCGAGAACGTTCGGATCGAGGCTCGGAGGCAGTCGCGACTTGACGAGCAGACGATTGGCTTCGCCACTCTCCGCCGAGCGCAGGTCCGGTGAACGCACCTGGAGTACGTCGCCCCGTTCGAACGCACGATGAAAGATGCCGAAGGGCGTGTCGCCACGGCGCAGAGCATCAGCGCTACCGTCGCTCGACGTCTCGACGGCGGCGCCGTTGGCGAGCAGGGCGCGGCCGTCGAGATCTTCGAGCAGCCGCGCTGCGACCGGCAGCGCGGCCCACTCTTCGGAAGAGCGGGGAACCTCGAGGATCAGGCCGGACGGAGGACCGATGCGCACGGCGGCGAAGCCCCAGCCGCGCCGCGCCTCCCGTTCGCGCAGCACCACGAAGTCGTCGACGCGCTCGACGACGAGCTCGAGCTGCGCGGCTTCCCACAGAAGGGTCTCGAGGTCGCTCCGCGCCTCCGTTGCGGAGTAGCGGTCGAGACTGCGCGCCACGCGCTCGAGCAGCCGCAGTTCGTTGGCTCGCGGTGCCTGATAAGCGCCGGCGAGGCGCCCTCGGTAGCCGTCGACACGCAGCTCTTCGAAGAGGTCGTCGAGAGAGTCGCTTCGGGTGACGAGATTCTGGTCAGCGATGGCATTCGGCGCGCTACCGTCCAGCGGCAGAGCCACCAGCGTCAACAGGAAACCGACGAGCAGCGCGACCGAAGCCGAGACCACCGTCGTCTGTACGGTAAAGCGCGTCATGCGCAGTCCGATGCTCTTCTCGTGCATCTTCACCGCGAGCAGCGACGGCAGGAGATAGCCGAAACCGTAGGCGTCGGACACCTTCCAGCTCGCGCCGACGAAGAGAAAACCGAGGGCGAACTTGTAGAAGTAGGACACGGTGAAGAAGAGGGTCACCTTGCTCGCTCGCTCGATCGTGCGTCGTTCGAAGAACGGCGTTTTCAGCAGCAGCGCACCGAACGCCAGCACGATCCAGGCCTCGACGAGCGACGACAGGAGCTTCGTCGGCTGGTACCACTGCAGGGCGAGCAGCGCGGGAATGAGGATGCCGCTGTACTCCCAGCCGTAGCGCAGGTTGAGATGCGAGGCGATGAAGGCCGTCGTGATGAGCACGATGTAGGCCTTCGGACTCGCGAGGATCGACGACGCCATGTCCTCGTAGGCGTACTCGAGCCCGCCGACGGAGAAGTTGGTCCACTCCATCAGGCCGTAGCGAACGATGGCGAAGGTGATCCCCGTCGTGACGACGAGCTGTGCCAGACCCGTCAGGAGTCCCGGCTTCCAGAACTGATTCGCCAGCAGTGCAACGATGATCAGGCCGAAGCTGTGCAGATCGTTGCGAAAGTCGAAGGGCAGGCCGAAGCTCTCCTCGAGTCGGCTCGCGAGGATCGGCAGCGCATATCCATCCATCGAAACGCGCGCGACGACGCTTACCAGCACGAAGGCGAAGAAGCGGTCGCGGCCGAAGAGCGAAGACCAGTAGCGCGCGCCGCTGAAGCGCTCCGAGAGCCAGTGGACGACCCAGTACGTCAAGACGGCGTCGACCACGATGACGACGGCGGACCACGGCTTGGCCAGCAGGAGCGGCACCAGATAGCCCGGCACGACGAGCCCGATGAAGACCCAGCCGAGCCGCAGGTTGAAGAAGGCCAGCACCAGAACGCCGATCCATACCGTCGTGATGACGGGGGATCCCAGGCCCCCTTGGGGGAAGAGCTGCAGCGGTAGCCAGTCGCTCACGACGGAGCCTCCCGCGAGGCTCGGCAGGCGGTGCGGACGGACTCGGTGAACTCGCGCGCCTTCATCGGCTTGAAGAGACAGAGCTGTGCACCGCTGCCGAGGCACTTCCGCTCGAGCTCCGCGGAGCGTTTGGGAAGGAGAGCGACGACCGGTGGAGCCGACGTCGAGCGTTCGATGCGCCCGATGAGCTCGAGTCCGGCGTCCGTTGGAGGATGCAGATCGACAATCACGGCGTCGACGGTCAGCAGGCGGAGGAGCCCATCAGCCGTATCGTTGTCGGCTGCGGTGCGCACCTCGAAACCCGCGTCGCGCAGGGAGATGCTGAGCAGCAGCCTCCAGGTGGGGTCCTCATCGACGAGCAGAGCTCGCAGTGTCGTCGGCTCGGTCATCGTCAAAGGTAGTGAAGCCGTTCGAGGCTGAGTGTCAGTCGCGTACCCTCGCCGATCTGGCTCTCGCCTTCGAGAGAGCCACCCCAGCTTCGGGCGACGGTCGAGAGTCGCGCCAGATCGCGGTGGCTGGACCGCTCGGGCGAGGTGTCGCCTTCGAGGATCGAGTCGAGCGTGCGCTGCGGCGTGCCGTAGCCCTCGCCGGCGAGACGGAGGTGCGTCTGGGTGTCGCCCTCCTCGACCTGGAGGTCGATGCGGGAGCCGTCGCGGGCGTCCTCGAGGAGGTAGCCGAGCATCGACTGCACGCCCTTCTCGAAAGCCAGCGGCGAGGCGAGAACGTGGCTGGTGACTCTGGGAACGGCTGGCGCGAGCTCGATGCGTCGTTCCTCCGCCTGCGGACGATGCCGATCGAGAGCCCTCTGAAGGTGCGGTTGCGGGTCGATCGGGTAGTGGCTTTCGCCGAGGCGCTGCGGGTCGAGCGAAAGAAAGTCCTCGCACTCGTCGATCACCTTCTGCATGTGCCCGGTCTTGAGCGCGGCGACGGCGATCATCTCGTCCGCGTACATGGCGCCGAGGGCCTTGTCATCGAGCAGCTGAAGGGCGAAGTCGACGGCCGCCAGGTCGTTGCGCAGCCGCACGCCGAGCCGCTCCGAGAGGTCGCCCTGCACGCGGGAGAGCGCCGACTGCATCGTGTTGTCGCGCAGCTCCAACGCCACGCCGATGATGCCGAAGGTCGTCGCTTCGTCGAGCGGACCGGTCGCCTGGGGACGCACCGGCGTCAGGGTGAGCGCGAGATCGAGATCTTCACCCGCAGCTTCGACCTCGAGGGAGATCGTCTCACCGGCCAGCAGCACGCGTCGGAGGCGATCGCGCGAAGCGCCGGCGTCGAGGTGCGTCAGCTTCGAGATCAGCTGCAGTGAGCTGAGCTCCTTGGCATTGAGGCCGAGGGGGTGGAGCAGCTCGCCCATTCGCTGAGTGACGTCGATGGCGCGGCCGAAGAGGTCGTAGACGGCGACCGCGGAACCGAGGCCCTGCAGCAGACCCTCGAGGCGTGTGAGTCGTCGTTCCAGCAGAACCGAGAGCCAGTGCAGAGCGCGGAAGGTCTCGTCCTGACGCTCCCAGAGCGCGCGGCCGCGCAGCGGAGTCAGGGAGCCGACCGTGTGCTGTGTGCGCGAGCGATGGTGAAGGACCTCGCCGAGCTGGTCGGCGAAGTTGTGAAGCAGCAGGTCGAAGTCACGCGCCTGCGTCGTTTCCTGGAAGGCTCCGAAGGCCCAGAAGCCGAGCACGTCGCCACCGAACGAGAGCGGCACGAGGTACTGGACCTCGCCGTCGGCCGGGTCGCGCAGGTAAGTTCGCTCGAGACGCAGCGGTGCGCTCTGCCGGATCGCGGTGCTGTAGGGCGTCCTCAGGATGTCGCGGCGCCGCTCGTGAATGTCTCCGAGCGCGCAGCCGACGGCGTGGATCTCGCGGACCCGGTGGTCGCCCGGCACGATCTCGAGAAAGATGAGCCGACGCAGATCGAAGGTCTGGTCGACCAGGTCGGCGAGATGCGGCCAGGGATCCTCGGAGAGATAGAAGCTCGAAGGCCAGACGCGGTTCTGCAATCGGCCCATCGAGTCCTTGAGCAGCGCCCGCGCCGACTCCTGCGTCTCGCCGAGGCGTTGGCGCGCCGCCGTGAAGCAGAGCGCTGCGCCGAGCAGCGCGGTTTCGACCCCCGGCGCCAGGTAGCCGGTGAAGATCTGCAGAAGCAGGGCGGCCGTGAGGCCGAGGCCGGCCGTGAAGAGAGCAGTGCCGACCAGCCAGCGTACGCGGATCCTCTGAGTCAAAGCCGTCAGGCACAGACTGAGTACCAGCAGCAGGAAGAGCTCGATCCATCCGGGAAGGGGCTCGAGGCGAGCACCGCGGCGCAGTGTGTCGACGGCATGCCCCTGAATCTCGAGCAGACTCATCGGCTCGCGACCGGCAGGAGTCCGGTAGCCCAGGGACGGTGGCGACGGGTCGATGAGGGCGACGCGCGACTTGACCAGGCTCTGCGTGAGCTCGCCTTGCGCCACGCGTTCCAGCGACATCAGCGGCAGCGTACCGGGAGCACCGCGGTAGACGATGCCGTAGCTCTCGGAGCCGGTGGTCTTCGTGACCTCTGCGGCGAGCGTCCTGAGCTCCTGGTCGTCGACGACGAGGCGAGAGAGCTGCCGTCTCGAGCGCGCGTCGGCACGAGCGGCGGGCGGCAGGCTCCAAGCAGAGTGTGCTGCGACCGTAGAGGGGACCGAAGGTGCGGAGAGGTTGTCCGGATGGACGCCGTCGCTCACGGGTCGGCGTCCGAACACGGCCTGAGGGAAGAGATCCAGGATCCGGCCTGCCGTCGCGTCGCTCCAGTCGGCCGGCCAGGAGGAGAGTCCGAGGCCCGTCGCTCCGAGTTGTGCGAGCTGCTCGACGGCGGCGATCGCCTGCTCCTCCGAGGCCGTCGAAGTCCGCAGCTCCGGCACGAGCAGTACCGTCGTGTCGTCGCTCAGGATCTGGGTGCGGAGGCGCGTGCCGCCGTCTTCCAGTGGACCCCTCAAGCCGTCGAGGAAACCGATCGCGCCGAGAATCCAAAGCGTCACCGCCAGGACCGCGGCCTGCAGAAGGTGCGTACGCCTCTGGCCGAGACGACCTCCGGCGCGGCCGAAGGAAGGAGTGGAGTTGTGCTTGGGCGATGGCACGATCGAGACCGGTTCATGGGGCCGGCGCAGCAGCCCCGCGAGTGGAGCTCTTGCACCTCTTTGCGAGCGCAGCCCGCGCTGAGACGTGGCAATGGCTGCGATCGTCTGCAGAGTCCAGACCGAGGTCGTGACGGGGGGCTGACGGCGCTAGCGAAGGCCGGTCTCCGCGCGGTGTAAACCCGCGCTCAACAATCTTGTAACTTTAGCAAAATGAGGAGTTTACGAACAGCACTGGAAGCGTTCGCAAACGCATCTGCGGGACGG
>JBCCLJ010000280.1:0-7693 GCA_039026915.1 Acidobacteriota bacterium | reverse complement strand
GCCCGCCTCGTAGACCTCCTGGAACTTCAAGCCGCTCGACATGCGCAGCAGCTGGTCGATGGTGATGGCACCGCGCGGGTCGCCTTCGGTCGCCCACTCTGGCACCGGAGCCGGGCCCATCGGGTCGAGCTTGCCGTCGCGCGCGAGCAGACCGATCCAGGCGCTCGTCAAACTCTTGCTCATCGACCAGATGATCAGCGGCTTGTCCGGTCCGAAGCCCTCGGCGTAGCGTTCGCCGACGACCTCGCCGTCGTAGACAACGATGGCTCCGCGACTGCCGCGGCGCAGGTCAGGGTTCGGTTCGGAGAAGGCCTTGTCGAGAGCCGCATCGAGCTTCGCCCGATCGACGCCCGCCGGCGTCGCGATCTCGACCTTGCTACCGAGCGGGAACGGCACTTCGGAATCGAGCGGCTTGGGCAGCGGTACGCCGTTGGCCTGTGCAGCAAGCTGGTCCGGCGACAGGTCGACCGCGATCGTGCAGCCGAGACCCGGCCGGTAGACGGCCATCCCCTCACCGCCCATCGAAGAGACCGCGACCGTACCCGCGACCCGGTTGACCTGCACATCGACCAGAGACGTCGGCGTGTCGTGATCCTGAGTCACCACGGCGCCCGCCTCGCGGCCCGAAAGAAAGACGCCGGAGCAGATGCGCTTGGCGTGCCGATTGGCCAGCATGCGTGCCATCTGCTCCTGCTCTTCGGCCGACTGAGCCAGCATCGCGACCGGGGCGCCGAGGAGCGCAGCGAGCAAGAGGCCGGGCCAGCGGACGTTCGTCCGTCGAGGCTTTCGGATGGATCGTCTCATCAGGGTCGATGGGGTCTTCGGAATTGAGTGCATGGAAGTCTCCTGGAGTCGAAGTCGGTCAGCGGTTGTAGCCGGCGTCGCCGTACGGCTGACGCTGCTCGCAGATGATCTCGAGCAGAGCGGCGAGGTCGTCCGCAGAGTCCCAGCCTGGAGCGTCGGATGGCTCGAGCTCTTCGAGCACCTCGAACTCGAAAGCATCAGCTCCGTGCTCGTTCCAGTCCTTCTGCAGCTCGGGATGCTTGAGGTAGGAGCCGGTCTTGAGCTGCATGCGAATGCGGTTGAAGATCGCCGGCAGGTTCGGGCTGGAGTCGATGAAGACCTTGCCGTTGACGGTGTTGCGCACCTGGAAGACGCCCATCGGACGGTGGCTCTCTTTGTAGTGCCGCTTGGCGCTGCGACGGTCGACGCTCTCGTTCATGGCGACACTCTAGTCCCGCCACGACCCCGCGCCAACGAAATCTCGCCCGATGAGCGACAACCGAGGGCGCGCGTCCTGCCGAGCAGCGGTATGGTTCCCTCGAGAGTTCACCGAATGCCGAAGACGAAGCGCAAGCGGCGACGAAGACGCCGCAGTCCGCCCCACAGATTCCGGCGGTTCGCCTTTCTGCTGGGGGCGACGCTGCTGGTGGCACTTGCTGCCCAGGCCCTCACCTGGCCTCCCGTCTCCGAGCTCGCCCAGACGGACCCGCACAGCACCGCCTTCCTCGAGCGGGCGGCAAAGCGGCTGGCCGCCGAGGGCAGGCCTCGCCCCGAGCTTCGCTGGGTGCCCCGCTCCGCGATCGCCGTCGAGCTGCAGCATGCGGTCGTCGCTTCCGAGGACATGAACTTCTTTTCACACTCGGGCTTCGACTGGGGCGAAATGAGAGTCGCCGTGGAAGAGACGCTCAACGACGGCAAGCGGCTGCGCGGCGCCTCGACGCTGACGCAGCAGCTGGCGAAGAACCTCTACCTCTCGCCGTCGCGCAACCCGCTGCGCAAGGTCAAGGAGGTGCTCCTCACCCGCCAGATCGAAGCGCAGTTGAGCAAGCATCGGATCCTCGAGATCTACCTCAATGTCGTCGAGTTCGGCGACGGTATCTACGGCGTCGAAAACGCAGCGCGTCACTACTGGGGTTCGTCGGCGAGCTCGCTCAGCCGGCAGCAGGCCGTCGAGCTCGCGGCCAGTCTGCCGTCGCCGCGACGGTGGAACCCCGCTTCCGCGAGCAAGACGTATCGCTCGCGCGTGCGCTCGCTGGAGCAGCGCGTCGCCGAGTCAGAGTGGCTCCGATCTCAGCTCTGACGGCCCTCCCTTAGACTGTTCTCATGCCCGGCAGCAGGAAACGGTCGCCAAACTCGAGCAAGCTCGGTGAGGAAGAGCGGACGCGCGCGTACGAAGACGAGGCGACGCGGCTCGAAGCGCCTTCGCTCGACGCCGAAGCGCTGTACCGAGAGCTGAGCGATCGCGAATCCCACTCCCTGATCGACGACGTCGTCCCGAAGCCCGGCGCGCACCTCGAGTTCCTCGGAAGCCTGGCGGAAGGCGGGATGGGTCGGGTCGACATCGTGCGCGATCTCGGCCTGCGACGCCGGATCGCCAAGAAGGTCATCGGCTCCGAGCTGCTCGACCAGAGTGCCGCGGTGCGTCTCTTCCTGCGCGAGGCGCAGATCACGGCGCAGCTCGACCATCCGGCCATTGTTCCGGTCCACGAGATCGGCCTCGACGACGCCGGACATCCGTTCTTCACGATGAAGCTGGTGCAAGGCAGGACCTTCGACGAGTGGGCGGGACGCGGACGACCGCTGCCGCGCGAGCGTCTGCCCGAACTCATCGAAGTGGTGGTCAAGCTCTGTGACGCTCTCGCCTTTGCTCACGACCGCGGCGTGACGCACGGTGATCTCAAGCCGGCAAACGTGATGATCGGCGACTACGGCGAGGCCTTTCTCATGGACTGGGGCCTCGCGCGGCTCCACGGCGAAGCGCTCGAACGCACGAGCGAGGTGCTGCGCTCAGATCGCGGCATCACCCGCGGCGGGACCGCAACGTTCATGGCATCGGAACAGGCCCTCGGCCTGCCCATGGACGCACGGACCGACGTTTTCGGTGCCGGCGCCCTCCTCTACTTTGCTCTTCGGGGTCATCCGCCGTTCCAGGGCGAGACCCTGCAGGATTGTGTCGAGAAGGCGCGGCGGGCCGACTTCGCACCACTCCCCGGCCCGGAAGGCGCGGCGCCGCGCGATCTCGTCCGCATCGTGCACCGGGCGATGGAGCGCAGCCCGGCCGACCGCTTCAGCAGCGTGCAGGAGCTCGGCGAGGAGCTGCGCGTCTTTCTGCGCGGCGGAGCCGACCTTCCCAAGAGAGAGTTCGCTGCCGGCGAGTACGTCCTTCGGCAGGGCGACGGCGGCGACGAAGTCTTCGTTCTCGTCAGCGGACGCGTGCGCTTCGTCCAGGAGATCGACAGCAAGACGATTGAGCGCGGCGAAGCGGGACCCGGTGCTGTCTTCGGTGAGATGGCGATGCTGGTGGACTCTCCGCGGACGGCGTCGGCGATCGCTCTCGAAGACTGCGTCGTCCGCGTCATCACCGGCGAGACGCTGGAGAGCGAGGTCGGAGGCATGAAGCCCTGGCTCGTGACCCTGGTTCGCACACTGGCTCAGCGTTTGCGAAACCGCGAAGAGGAAGAAGCCCGTCGCCAGCCCGACGCCCCTTCCGAGCCCGGGATTTCGTGAGCCGCGACGCCGCGCTGACGTCGTTCGTGCCGCGCCGGGTGCTGCGTCGACTCGCGACGACCGGCGCGGCCGCGCGGCAGCCGCACTGTCAGGCCGCAGAGGCCGCGCTGCTCTTCGTCGACATCTCCGGTTTCGTCCCGTTCGCCGAGCGTCTGTCGTCGCTCGGCCCCGAGGGCGTCGAGAAGCTCTCCGGTGCGCTCAACGACTTCTTCGGCCAGCTCGTCGATCTGACGCTGCGCCGAGGCGGCGACGTCGCCAGCTTTCATGGCGATGGTTTTCTCGTGCAGTGGCCCGCTTCGGAGGCCGGAAGCCTGGACGAGTCCGTGCTCTCGGCCGCACGCTGCGCTCTTGCGCTGCAGGCGAGAGTCGCCGCGACGACGGCCGCGCCCGACGGCGACGAACACGGCCTGGCAATCAAGGTCGCTCTCGCCGCGGGCGAGTGCCTGGCCTTCGAGACCGGCGGTATCGACGACCGCTGGACCGCTCTGCTCGGCGGCCCCACGCTGGAAGGACTCTTCGCGGCACTCGATCGTGCCCGGGTGGGCGGCGTCGTCGTCGACCGGGAGACGCGGAACAGACTCGGTGGCCGCGCCCGGATCGACCCGCTCGACGACCCGAACGCCGCTGGGTTCGGCGAGCTGCTCGAGGTCTACGGTGCAAGCCAACCGATCGAGACGACGGTGCCATCGCTCGATGCGCAGTCCCTTCATGCCGTCGCCAGTTTCGTGCCTCCGGTCGTGCGCACTCGACTGGCTGCCGACCAGGGCGACTGGCTCGCCGAGCTGCGACGGGTGTCGATCCTGTTCATCAATCTCAAAGGAATCGACTTCACCAGTGAGGCGGCTCTACCCCTCGCGCAGAGCGCACTCACCGCGATCCAGGAGACGCTCGAGGCGCTGGAGGGCTCTCTCCAGCAGTTCGTCGTCGACGACAAGGGTGCCGTCGTACTCGCGGCCTTCGGCCTCCCACCGCTCGCCCACGAAGACGACGCGGCGCGCGCGGCGCTGGCCGGTCTGGAGATCCGGAACCGGCTTCGCAGTGTCGCCGGAGCTCCCGACTTCTCGATCGGCGTGACGCGCGGCCGGGCGCTGTGCGGACCGCTGGGTTCGCAGCTGCGCCGCGAGTACGTGATGATCGGCGACGTCGTGAACCTGAGCGCTCGACTCATGGGCAAGGCAGGTCCGGAGGGCGTTCTCTGCTCGGCCGAGGTCGCACACGAAGCGCGCCAGACGGTGGCTTTCGAAGAGCTCGAGCCAGTGCGTGTCAAAGGCAGGGCGCAGCCCGTCGAGGCTTTCGAGCCGCGAGGGCCGATCGACGGCGCTTCCCGGCATGCCGACGACGGCTCGCTGCCGCTCATGGGTCGTGCCGAGCCCCAGGCAAAGCTGAGGAAGCACCTCGACGCCCTGACGCGGGGCACCGGCAACGTCGTCGTCATCGAAGCGGAAGCGGGACTCGGGAAGTCGAGCTTGCTCGAGGACTTCGCAGCGGAAGCGCGACGACGAGGCATCGATCCCTGGCGCGCCGGTGCGGACGCGATCGAGCAGAGGACCCCTTACCTCGCCTTCCGAACACTGCTGAGGACACTGCTGGACTCCGGGGCCGGGTCTCTCGACGAGCGGCGCCGGGCGCTGCTGCAGCGCTTCGACGGCGTGCCCGAGCTCCAGCGGCTCGTACCGCTACTGAACGTCGTCCTCGAGCTCGAGCTCGAAGACACGGAGCTCACGGCACAGATGGACGGCGACGTGCGCGCGGACAACACGCGTGATCTTCTGGCGAGCGTGCTCCAGCAGGAAGTCGACGGGCCGCCCCTCCTGCTGGTCGAGGATCTGCACTGGATCGACTCCGCGTCGCTGGCGCTCCTACGCCAGCTGGCGGAAGCACTGCCGGGGATGCTGGTCGTTGCGACGACTCGGCCGAGCGTCGCCGATCCCGCCGGCGAGCTGGACGGGCTGCTCGATCGAGACGTATCGCGACTGCAACTGGCGTCGTTCGACCGCGAAGCGACGGCGGAGCTCGTCCGCCACCGCCTGGAGAGCCACGAGCTGCCGGGCGAGATCGTCGAGTACGTGCACAGCCGATCCGGAGGCAACCCGTTCTACATCGAGGAGCTTGTGCACGCGCTACGCGAGACGAGAGCCCTGCGCGAGGACGAAGGCCTCTGGCGTCTCGACGAGCGAGCCACCGATCTGGTGCCTGGAACGCTGCTCGGCGTCGTCACTAGCCGTATCGACCGACTCGCCGAGTCGACCCAGCTGACGACCAAGGTGGCGAGCGTCATCGGGCGCTCCTTCGAGCTGGGACTCGTCGAGGGCGTGCATCCGATTGGTGCCGACGAGCAGGCACTGCGCGCCGACCTCTCGACGCTCGAGCACGTCGATCTCACTCGACTCGCAAACGAAGACTCCGACTTCGAGTGGATCTTCAAACACGTCGTCACTCAGGAGGCGGCCTACTCGCTGCTGCCTTTCGCGCAGCGGCGCGAGCTTCACGAGCGGGTCGCCGGCTTCCTCGAGCGCCGGCACGAAGACAACCCGAAGCCCGTCCTGCCGCTGCTCGCACACCACTGGCATCGCGCTCAGGACTACGACAAGGCCGTCGAGTACCTCGAGCGCTCCGGCGAGCAGGCGCTGCGCAACGGTAGCTACCGCGAGTCGATCCGCTCTTTCGAGCAGGCGGTCGAGATCGCCGAGGAAGGCCAAGCCGAAGTCGAGCCCGTGCGACGCGCCCGCTGGCAGCGCCACCTCGGCGACGCGCACCTGCGCACTGGCAATCCCGTACGCAGCCGCGTTCACCTCGAACGATCCCTCGACGATCTGAATCGCTCGGCACCGAAGAACCCGGCATCGATCGCCTGGCAGCTGGCTCGAGAGCTCGGCCTTCAAACGCTGCACCGGCTGGCGCCTGGGACGTTCGTCGGCACCGCCAGGCGACGCTCGGCGACTACCGAAGAGTCCTACGCCGCCGAGTACCTCGGGCAAGTCTGCTTCTTCACCGACGTGCTCGGGCAGGGCATCGCCGTCACGATGCGGTCGCTCAACCTGGCCGAGAGGCTGGGACCTTCGGCCCAGCTGGCGCGTGCCTACGCTCTGACAGGTACGTCGGCCGGAATCCAGGGTCTGCACGGCCTGGCGCGCTACTACACGCGCCTCTCGCGCCGGGTGCTCGAGTCGATCGACAACCTCTCCGACCTGTCGCTGGTCCACGTCTACTTCGCTCTCGAAGAGCTGAGTACCTGCCGCTGGCAAGAGGCGGAGCGTCTTTCGCGGGAGGGACTGGAGATGGCCGAGCGCATCGGCGACAACCGCCGTTGGGGCGACCATCAGTGCCTGCTGGCCATGGGAGGAAGGCCGTCGGGCGACCTGCGGCGAGCACGTCAGGCACTGGAGAGTGCGCGCGACAGCGGCCTGCTCGACGCCAACCCGACGCTACGCTGCTGGATCTACTGCCAGCTCGCCGAAGACGCACTGCTTCGGCAGGAACCCGGGACCGCGCTCGATCTTCTCGAGAAGGCCGGCGAGCGCCTCGCCGAGTGCGGCCTCTCCGAGACGATCTGGCATGCGGGCAACCTCGCCGTAGCGCATCTCGAGCGAGACGACTTCGACGCGGCGCTGAGGGCCGCCGAGATCGGACTCACGGCGCTGCGCAAGATCCCGCCCCTGCGACTCGCGGCTCTGGAGGGGTACGCCGGCGTCGCCGAGGTCTTCCTCGTCGCGGCTGGCCGAGCAGAGGACGGCCCGGAGCGCCGGCGGCTGGAGCGCAACGCGCGGATCGCGCTGCGCGCGCTCGAGGCCTTCTGCCGTGGCTTTCATCTGGGGCGCCCACGGAGCGCTCTGCTGAGAGGACGCTACGCGCTGCTCCGTCGCGGCGCTGCCACCGCGCGCAAGCACTTCCGCAAGAGCTTGGTCGAAGCCGAACGGCTGGCGATGCCCTACGAAGAGGCGCTCGCCAGCCGCGCTCTGGCAGACTCTCTCCCCGCCGACGCAGCCGAGCGCTCTGCCTTGGAAGACCGCAGCGAGAGACTGCTGGAGCGCCTGCGCGCGGGCTAGGGGCTTGATGAAAAACTCGCGTGGCGCTCAGCGCAGGGATCTGCGCTCTCTGTTCTCGTCGATGCCGAGGAAGTCGATGCGGTGCCATCGTCGACGAGGCTCGGCGAGGACAGAGGGCGCAAACCCCTGCGCCCCTT
>JBCCLJ010000279.1:0-7704 GCA_039026915.1 Acidobacteriota bacterium | reverse complement strand
GGCCGCCCCCTCGACTGCGCGCCCCTCAAGCCGCCGGGAGACCACGAACAAAAAGCGGGGGCCCCGCGGGCCCCCCTTCTGCGTCATGGCGTCGCCCGCCGGCTATCGACTGGGCGGAGCCCTGTCGAAGCCTGCCGACGCGGCGATCCGATCCAAGTTCGCGCCCCAGCCACCGACAGCCTTGTCCTCACCCCTCATGGCCTCGCTGCCCCTCCTCCTCGCCCTCCTCTCCCCTCCCCTCTCCGCCCAAGACCGCCCCTTCGGCCTCGAAGCGCCCGGCGACACCCCCGTCGTCTTCGCCCCCGGCGTCGTCTCCAAGACCGACGAGCACGAGTTCGGCATCACCATCTCCCCCGACGGCACCGAAGTCCTCTGGGCGGTCACGCTCGACGGCCGCAACGACCTCCGCCTCCGCCGCTTCGCCGACGGCGCCTGGCAGGAGGAGAAGACTCTCTTCCTCGAACTCGACCGCACCAACTTCGACCCCTTCCACTCCCGCGACGGTAAGCGTCTCTTCTTTCTTTCTCGCAAGCACGGCGAGATGGAGGGCAGCAACCCGGACCTCTGGGTCGCCGACAAAACGGACGACGGCTACGCCAACCCGCGACCGCTCGGCAGACCGCCGAACTCGACGGCGCTCGAATTCTTCGTCTCCGAAGCCGCCGACGGCACCCTCTACTTCGCCTCCAACCGCGACCGCTCCGGCCGTGACTTCGACATCTTCCGCACGCGCCCTCTAGGCGACGGCACCTACGGCGAACCGGAGCTCGTACCCGGCGACCTCAACACGCCCTGGTACGAGGCCGACACCTACGTCGCTCCGGACCAGAGCTACCTGCTCGTCTCCGCAGCCCGTCGCGACGGACGCGGCAAGGCCGACCTCTACTTCAGCACGCGCCGCGACGATGGCACCTTCACAGAAGCGCAGACCTTCGACGAGCGGATCAGCACCGAGGGGCACGAGATCTGCCCCTATGTCTCTCCCGACGGACGATGGTTCTTCTTCAGCCGCGACGGAGACGTGTACTGGGTCCTGGCCGAGCCGGTCTTGAAGAACGCTCGAGCTATCTGGACCGCAAAATCGGGTCATTGAAGTTGGTGAAGCGCAAAATGCTTTGATAGCATAATGACCATGAGTCTTCGCCATGTTCCAAACGAGTGTTCCGCCATCGCTACTGCGGCACTTCTCGGCCTGGTCGCCTCCACTACATTCGCCCAGGTCACCGGAGTACCCAAGCTCTTCGAGCTCGTCCCCGGACCGGCTGAATCGGAGCTCTTGGCCCCTTCTGTTGTCGGCGAGCGCGCCTTTTTTCTCCGCGGCGATGGAGCGACTTTGATCGATGTCACGGCTCGACAGGCCGACCCGCTCGAGTTGCCAGGAGACCGTACGATCGATGGCGGGAACGGCCGCGCCGTCACGCCCGTCGGCCCGTCCTGGGCTCTATTGAGGGTGAGGGTTGGCCCCCCCGACGGACCCGACCTCCGCAGACAGCGACCGCGAGAGACATGGCTCAGCGACGGAACTCAGCGGGGCACAGTACTACTTCGTGGAGTCGACGACGATCGCCCCGTTTTCCTGAACTACTCGGAAGGACTGGGCGCGTATCTGCGAGGGACTCCGCTACCCGACGGACGCCTCCAGGTCGTCACGGGCTCTTCACCTACCGGCACAGCGGCATCGCTCGGAGTCTTTGACACCTTTCCCCGCGAAGTGCTGCATCTCTCGACTTTCACGGTACTGGAGAACCGGGAGGGCCTCTGGCGCTCAGATGGAACCGAGGCAGGCACGATTGCGCTGGGGCGGCTGCAGCCGTCCTATAACCCGCAACGTCGCTTCACGACGGTCGGCGACTCGGCCTACTATTTCGCCCAAAGGCCAGGAGAGCCTTTTGCGCTCTGGGAAACCGCTCTCGACGGCACCGCTTCTCGCCGCGTCGCGGATGTGCCCGGAGGTGGAGCGCCACGCTGGCTCTTCACACCTGGACGGCGCTCCTACTTCACGCTTCTAGCGCCTGAAACCTTCCGGCCCAACCTGTGGAGCGTCGATCTGGTGACTGGTGCAAGAGCCTTTCTCGAGCGCATCAACGACGGAGTCCCTCCTTTCGTGTCAGGTGATCGCCTCGTGTCCTACCGCCGCGAAGCTGTCGTCGGAGAGGCCAGTCTCGAAGCTCGCACTCAGGCGGGAGAGTCTTTGGTTCTCGCGCCCTGCTGCGAGATTACGCCTCGCCCAGTCTTCTCGTCCGACCCGCTCTCACCTAGAGACCGCGAGTTCTTTCAACTCGATCACCCGTCTTTCGGCCGCGAGTGGTGGGTGACTGACGGCACACAGTCCGGCACTCACGTCGTCGTCGACGCGTGCCCAGGTCCGTGCGACGGAGGTCTTTGGCTCGAGAGCACCGAACGCGTTGGCCCGCACCTCGTCTTCACGGGACGTCGAGATGTCGAAGACGGGCCCCGTCAGGTCTTCCTCTTCAACGAAGCCACGAGGCGCCTCGAACAAGTCACGGACTTCCGGAGCTCTGCCCCTGCCAACGAGGGCGGAGTTCAGCACCTGCGCGTCGGAAGTCACATTCTCTACATGACGGCGCGCGACGATGCCCACGGTCTCGAGCCCTGGGCGCTCGATGCGACTCCCGTTCCTTCCTGCGAACCGAGCTCGACCGTGCTCTGCCTCGACGAGGGTCGCTTCGCCGTGACCGCAAAGTGGAAAGACTTCACCGGCGGCTCCGGCAACGGCGTTCCTCGCCCACTGACCCAAGACACGGGTAGCTTTTGGTTCTTCGACCAGGAGAACCTGGAGCTCATCATCAAGGTCCTCGACGGCACGACAATCAACGATCGCCATTGGGTCTTCTACGGATCACTCTCCAACGTCGAATTCGAGCTCGAGGTAGCCGACACGCTCACCGGTGAGCGCGCGACCTACAGCAACCCCGGCGGTCGCTTTGCCAGCATCGGTGACACCGAGGCTCTGCCGAGCTCGCCCTTCGCGACGCCACGGTCCAAGCTCGCCGGGCACGCTGCGGCGAGCATGAGCTCGTGCGGAGACCCAGGAGACCTGTGCCTCGCCGGTCGCTTCGCCGTCAACGTGAGTTGGCGCGACTTCGAATCGAAGACCGGCACCGGACAACCGATCCCCCTCACCCGCGACACGGGCGCCTTCTGGTTCTTCGACGAAGACAACATCGAACTCGTGCTCAAGGTACTCGACGGGACGGGGGTCAACGGCAACTTCTGGGTCTTCTACGGAGCACTGAGCAACGTCGCGTTCGACGTCACGGTGACCGACGAACTCACCGGCCAGGTCGTCACCTACGAGAATCCTTCGGGCACCTTTGCCAGCGTCGGAGACGACCAGGCGTTCCCGCCTCAACCGTAGGCGCTCACTCCGGCCGCCAGTTCGGCTCCGAAGCAGCCCCCAACTCGGCAAGCTGCGCGTCGAGCCTCGAGGTCAGATCGCGAAAGAGCTCCTTGAGCTCCGGGTCTTCGGCGCCCGTGCCGAGAAGCGGCTCGAGCGCTTCGTTCGGCGCTCCGAGCACGCGCACCTCGACGTGACCGATCTCAGTCGTCGTCACGAAGTCTCCCACCAGGTTGTTGCGCTCGTCGGGGTCAACCACCAGGTCGTAGAGCTCGTAGCGGTCCCAGACGCCGTGGTAGCGCATGAGCTTGTGCGTGTCCGTTCGCACGCCGAGCACGGTCGGCGTCTGGGGGAAGGCGCGCTCCCAGAAGTACTCGTAGAGAAACTCTGTCCGCCAGCTTGAGTCCTCACCCCGGAGCAGCGGCGCGAAAGATCGCCCTTGGACGCCGTCTGGAATCGCGGCGCCCGCGAGCTCCAGGAAAGTCGGCGCATAGTCGACGTTGAGGATCATCTCGGGACGGCGGGAACCGGGTTCGATGCCCGGACCAGCGACGAGCAGCGGCACGCGAATCGACGCTTCGTACATCGTGCGTTTGTCGATGAGCCCGTGCTCGCCGAACTGGAAGCCGTTGTCTGACGTGAAGACGAAGTAGGTCGACTCCATCAAGCCCTGCTCTTCGAGAGCCGCAACGAGCCGACCAACGCTCTCGTCGACCGCCAGCAGGGTCTCGGCGTAGTCCAGGACGAACTGGTCCATCTCGACGTCGCCGTCGTACATGCCGTCGACACCGTGCCAGGAGTTGCGCTGAGCCCTCACCCAGTCCGGCTTGCCGCGGTAGTTCGCCTCGGTATTCGCCATCGACTCGGGGTACGGGTATGCGCGACCGGCATAGCTGCCGCGATGGCGCTCTGCCGGATCGAAGTTGGAGTGCACTGCCTTGTGCGAGACGTACGCGAGGAAGGGAACGTCGCTGCGGCTCTCGAGAAACTCTACGGCGTAGTCGGTGATGAGGTCGGTCGTGTAGCCCTCGCGCTGGACGCGCTCGCCGTCGACGTTGAAGCGCGGGTCGTAGTAGACGCCCTGAGCCGGGAAGGAGACCCAGCGCCCCCAGCCCGGCCGCGGCGAGTCGTCGGCGCCGCCCATGTGCCACTTGCCGAAGAAGCCGGTGTCGTAGCCCGCTCCCTCGAGCTCCTGACCGAAGGTCGGGATCTGCGGGTCGAGCGGAGTGCGATTGGCCAGCACCTGATGCTTGTGCGCGTACTGCCCGGTCAGGATCGACGCCCGGCTCGGAGAGCACAGCGACGTTGTCACGAAGGCGTTCTCGAAGAGCACGCCCCGCGCCATCAGGGCGTCGAGATGGGGCGTCTCGAAAAAGGGGTTGAGGGCACCCAGCGCGTCGTAACGCTGGTCGTCAATGAGGACGAAGACGAAGTTGGGGCGATCGGTCGCCGGGGCCTCGGTCTCGCCCGGCTCCGGCGCAGAGCAAGCCAGCGTGAAGGTCGACACGACCAGAGCGCCCACGACCCAGCAAATACTGCGGCTCATTCGAATCTCCATCGTCGGTAGGTCCAGGCCCACTGTTCTGGGGTGCTGCGCACCGCTGCTTCGATCGCGTCGGCCATTGCCTGGGTCAATCGATCCTCATCTTTGATCTCGTGTCCCGAAGGGAAGAGCTCCTCGCAGAGCACTTCGAAGTGAAAAGGACCGCGGCGAAGGCAGAAGACGGCGATCACGGGACAGCCCGTGCGCGCAGCGAGAGCACCTGGGCCGACGACGAAGGGCGTTGGAATGCCGAAGAAGCTCACGTCGCGACCGCCGCCGACCTCCGGCTTCTGATCCATGACGAAGCCGAGCGTCTCACCGCGGCGCAGCGCTCCGAGCATGTCGCGCAGGATCGACTTGCGGCCGGTCCACAGCACCTTCGCGCCCATACGCTCGCGCATCTCTTCGAGAAAGGACGTGACGCCGGCGATGCGCGAGGGCTTGGCGAGTGCGTGAAAGGGCTTCTGGCAGGCGACCGCGGACGTGTGCCCCACGAGCTCCCAGCTACCGAGGTGAGCCGTGATGACGATCTGTCCGCGCCCCTGCTCTTCCGCACCGCGAAGGAGCTGCCGAAGTCGCTCCATGCCGTCGAAGCGCACGCTCCCCGGCCGGAAGATGGCGCGTACCGTCTCCAGCGCGCTCGCCGACTGATGCCGCGTCACGGCGAATGCCAGACGACGATGCTCCGCGGTGTCGTGCGGCAGCTCGAGAATCCTCTCGAGGTTCTGGCGCAGAATGCGCATGTCGCGTCCGCCGATGCGGCGGTGCACGAACGAGGCGAACCGCGCGACCGGAGCGAGCGAGAACTTCGGCGCCCGCGCGATGGCGCCGACGAAGAGCGGCAGCAGTCGACGGATCCACCGATCCCGCGGACGCAGAGGAGCGTGTGCGTCGTCGCCGCGCCGTCGAGTCTCTGCAGCCTCCGTCTTGGATGTGCCGACGGTCATCGAAGCGACGCGCGGTGGGGCGGGGTTTTCGGGTGCACGGAGCAAGCATACCGACGTCGCTGGCGGGGCGCTGGCTCTTGCTACGATGCCTCCTCCCCACAGGCAGAACGCGCAGGACGCCCCTTCCGTCCGATCGGGCACCGCGCGCAGAGGAGATGCGATGAGCGAAGCACCGCGCGACGAGCGCGAGCAGCAGAGTGCCTACTGGCGCGCCAACCTGAAGGTGATGAGTCTCCTGCTCAGCATCTGGTTCATCGCTTCCTTCGTGCTCGGCATCCTGCTCGTCGAGCCGCTGAATCGGGCCAAGCTCGGCGGCTTCCCACTCGGGTTCTGGTTCGCTCACCAAGGTTCGATCTACGTCTTCGTCGTGCTCATCCTGATCTACGTCGTCTGGATGGACCGCCTCGACAAGCGCTTCGGAGTCGACTGAGATGGCCACTCAAGGAATGGGTGTCCAAGGCTGGACCTACCTTCTCGTCGGCATCACCTTCGCGATCTACATCGGCATCGCGATCTGGAGCCGCGTCGGCTCGACGGCCGGCTTCTACGTCGCCGGGCGTGGCGTGCCCGCCATCGCCAACGGCATGGCCACGGGCGCCGACTGGATGAGCGCCGCCTCGTTCCTGTCGATGGCCGGCCTCATCGCCTTCATGGGCTACTCCGGCACGATCTACCTGATGGGCTGGACCGGCGGCTACGTCCTCCTTGCCCTGCTGCTGGCGCCGTACCTCCGCAAGTACGGCAAGTTCACGACGTCCGAATTCGTCGGCGATCGCTACTACTCGAATGCGGCGCGGCTCGTCGCCGCCTTCTGCACGATCTTCGTCTCGTTCACGTACATCGCGGGTCAGATGCGCGGCGTCGGACTCGTCTTCTCGCGCTTTCTCGAAGTCGAGATCAACACGGGCGTGCTCATCGGCACGGCGATCGTCTTCGTCTACGCGACGCTCGGCGGTATGAAGGGCATTACCTACACGCAGGTCGCGCAGTACTGCGTGCTGATCGTCGCTTACATGGTCCCGGCGATCGCCATCTCGTCCAAGATGACCGGCGTGCCGATCCCCCAGCTCGGCTTCGGTGCGGCCCTCGCCGAGGGCCAGAGTGCGGGCGTCTTCCTCCTCGAGGTGCTCGACCAGCTGCATCGCGACCTGGGGCTGCCCGAGTACACGGCCGCCTTCGTGCCCGGGAAGAAGTCGATGATCGACGTCTTCTGCATCACGCTGGCGCTGATGGTCGGCACCGCCGGTCTGCCGCACGTGCTGATTCGCTTCTTCACCGTCAAGAACGCAAGGGCCGCTCGCTGGAGCGCGCTCTGGGCGCTGCTCTTCATCGGCCTGCTCTACACGACGGCGCCCGCCGTCGCCGCCTTTGCCCGCGTCAACCTCATCCAGACCCTGCACGAACGCCCGTACGCCGAGGTACCGCCCTGGTTCGAGAGCTGGGAGACGACGGGGCTGCTCGGCTTCGACGACAAGAACGGCGACGGCCTCATCCAGATGAGCGGCGACGCCGGCACGAACGAGCTCACCGTCGACCGCGACATCATGGTGCTCGCCAACCCCGAGATCGCCGAGCTCCCCGCCTGGGTCGTCGGCCTCGTGGCTGCGGGCGGCCTGGCCGCGGCGCTGTCGACAGCAGCAGGCTTGCTCCTCGTCATCGCTTCAGCGATCTCGCACGACATCGGTAAATCCATCCTGCTCCCCGACATGTCGGCGAAGCGCGAGCTCTGGATGGCGCGCGTCGCCGCCGGCGTCGCGGTGCTCGTCGCCTACTACTTCGGCGTCAATCCGCCGGGCTTCGTCGCCCAGGTCGTCGCCTTTGCCTTCGGTCTCGCCGCGTCGAGCTTCTTCCCCATC
>JBCCLJ010000278.1:0-7724 GCA_039026915.1 Acidobacteriota bacterium | reverse complement strand
CAACCACAGCCTGCGCTGGAGCCGCTGTGCCCAGCGAAGCAACCTCGTGCCCTACCGAAGGGCCGCGTGTCGTGAAGCGAGCGCCAGCCTTGCCGCCGCACTTTCCAAGTGGACGAGGCAGAACAGGTGGCACCGCTCTTTCGTGGGGCCGCACGGCAGAGTCGTCGTCCGCCGGGGCTCCTGCGTCATTCGACCGTCGGCGGCCCCCGACCGAGAACGAAGGCCGGAGCCTGGAAGGACAGAACTCGCGGGTCTTCGACCGGCGGCCTGCCCGAGGCTTCGAGGGCGGAGCACTGCGGCACGAAGGCGGTGTCACACGATGGGTCAACCAGATGCGCACAGACGACGCAGTGCTCTGACGACTCGGCATCGTGATGCTCGTGTCCCAGCGCTGCCATCGGCGAAAGGAGCAGGGCCAGTGCGAAGAGGGCGGATACTGCTCTCAGCCTTCGACGATGAGCTCCCACGAACATGTCGATGTCCTAACACGCGCTCATTTGTCGCGTCAATGACAGGGGGGTCGAGTGAGGACCCGGCACGACGAGTCGATGCACAGGTCTGGACGTCTGGCGCCTCGCCCCACCGAATCTCGTAGATCTCCCCCGAAACCGTTGAGAAAGGTCCCCGATCGCGATGCAAGAAACAGCTCCTCTGACACCGACCGCTCGCCTCCTGCAGAGCTTCGTCGTGGCTGGGTTGGCCACCGTGATGGTGCTGGTCAGCGCGGCGCTCTCGAGCCTGCTCTACGACCGGCTACCCGCCTACATCGACGTGATTCTCGTCGTCTTCGTCTTTCCTTTCGTGGCGATGATCGGCGTGCTGTTGCTCGACGCGAAGGTGATCACGCCGCTCGTGCCCAACTGGCTTCGGCGGCACGACGGCCGGGCCGCGGATCTGCCGAGTCTCATCGGGGGCGCGATCCTGGCGGCCGCGATCGCCGCCATCTACCCCGGCATGTTCGTCGGCCAGACCTACGCGAGCATGCTCGTCGAGGGCACGGCCATGGACGTGACGGCGGCGGAGGCTCCGCCGCGCGCAGGCTTCTACCGCTTCAGAGACAGCTCGCTCCGCACCGATCTCGCCGGACAGCGAGCGCGCAAGGTCCCCGTCCGGACGAACAACATCACCCGGTACGAGACCCGCATCACCTACGCCGCGCCCATCGTCAGCGACCGCTGGTCCTCCTCCGAGCCCGTCACGGTCTGGGCGATCACGGACGATGAGACACCGCCTTGGCAGGCCGGCACGGTGGGCCCTCTGCGTGGCGTGAGGCTCGTCGACGAACGCGGCCACAGGATGCGCGCCGTTCGCAGCATCGCCGAAGAGCACGGAGTGAGGCTCGAAAAGGGCACGGTCCTCCTCGAGCTGAGCGAATCCTACGAAAGCGTGCGGAGCAGGAGCAGCCGAAGGACGTGGCTCGTGCTCGGCCCACTCTGCCTGCTCGTCTTCGTCTTCGTGGCGCGCAACGCCTCCTACGTCCTGGGGCCTCGCTACGGAAACTGGGCTCAGCCGTCCGACTGATTCGGCCTCACTCACTCGCCACGCGCCAACGCTCGAAGCGCGAGCGCGCGTCGCCGCGCGCCGACGGGAAGAGAGCCTCGAGCACGAGTCCGGAGCGGTTACGCCAGCCGGCCCAGTCGGTGCTGTCCCAGACCTCGCCTCCGATCACGTCATAAGCGGACGCGCTGAAGAGTTCATACAAATCGCGCATGTACTCCTTGAGCACCAGACCCTCGAGACGGCTGCGCATGTCCCAATAGGACCACTCGAAGTAGAAGGCAGCGGGCCGAGCGGCCTCCCGTGCCGCTTCGATCTGGCGCCGGTACATCGGCAGCATGGCGTCGATCGCGAAGGGGCTCTGCACGGCGACCCGAGCGAAGAGGCGATCGCTCCCCAGAGACAGCTGCAGCGCCGGCGGCCCCGTGTACAACGCTCCCAGAACGGCGCGCTCTTCGGGGACCGCGCGCGTCCGGTAGCGACGGTCCACCGCAGCAATCACCTCCGGAGCCAGCAGCCCGGCGCGACCACCGCCGCGGCGGCCGTAGAAGCCCGGCGGAGCGTCGATCATCACGGCGATCAGGGGCGCGACGGTCTCTCCGACGACCTCGTCGAGCGTTGCCGGCCAGTCGCCGATCGTTGCGGCGTAACGTTCGAGCGAAAGAGCGACGGGATAGCGCTCTTCGCCGTCGTCGTAGCCCGGCGGCAACCAGACCGTCACCGGCACGGTCACCGTTTGCGGCGGCTGGCCGGCACCCGGGCCGCGGGGCGGCGGCGGGATCTCAACCGAGACGTCGAAGCTCTCGAGACGCCCCCTCGGCTCGGGCTCCGGGGCCACCGACTTCGCCCCCGGATAGTCCGGCATCGCGAACCAGGACATCTGCAGCGCTTCGTTCGCACGATGGTTGAGGTCGGGTCCCATGGCCGTCGACTCGACGCTGCGCAGATTCAGTGGATCGAGAGTCGGGACGTAGTCTGGAAAGTAGGCGTAGTTGAAGCGACCGCGACGGTCGAGGTGCAGCTCTTTCCACCAGAGGTCGGTGCCTTCGAGACGCTGCATCGGCTCGTCGTAGCGAAAGCCGAACATGTCCCCGGCAATGCCGACCTCCGTGGCCTCCCCTCGCCAGAGGAAGAGCACGCGCTCGCCGTCGATCCGGGGCCCTTCGAGTCCGTCCAGCAGATCGGCGACCGCACCCGCACGACCTGCTGCGACCGCCTGCCTGACCTGCTCCAGCTCGGCCGGCAGCGACTGCGTCATCTCGGGGTTTGTGCCCGCGGCACGGCGCACGAGATCAACCCGTGCGAGCTCGGTGAGGCTGCGAACGTAGAAAGCGCCGTCGCGAAAGCTCGGCGGTGTCCAGACGAGGTCGTCGAACAGCTCGAGCTCGTCGGAAGCACTCCAACCGTCTCGGCTCGCCGCGCCCAGGTGGACCGTGCCGTCGTTCTTGTTGACGATGAAGAGTTGACCTGCGACGGCGATCAGAAAGCCGTCGCCAGGAGCTCGAGAGCGCCAGAGCTCCTCGCCCGTCGTCAGGTCGAGCGCGCTCAGGAAACGGCTCGTATAGCCGTAGGCAGCAGCGTCCCAGAAGGTCGGAGGGCTGTAGCTGCGGGTCAGGGTGCGACTCTCAGCCGCGACCTCGACGGCCAGCGTCTCGTCGTCCTGCACGACGACCTTCAGGACCGAAGTGCGTTCGTTGTCGTGCTTGACGAAGAGACGGTCGCCACCGATCGGCAGCGGTGACGTCGACTCGGGGCCGAACTCGCCGGCACCACCGTGCTCGTGGCTCCAGAGCTCGTCTCCAGTGCGCGGATCGAAGGCCGCCAGCTTCGTCGAGCCGATGACCACGACCTGCCGGCGACCGGCAAGCTCCGTCACCACGGGCGACTGCGCGTAGTGACCGTCCTCGAACGCGCGCCAGCGAACGGCACCCGTTCGCGCCTCGAAAGCGACCAGAGCGCCGCGCTCCCCGCCCGCCTGTACGAGCACGAGGTTCCCTTCGACGAGCGGTGACGTCGAGAAGCCGTACGCTGGGCGTCCACTCCCCAGGTCGTTCACCAGATCGGCGGACCAGAGCAGCTGGCCCGAGCTCTGCTCCAGCGCGACCAAGCGGCCGGCGGTACTCACCATGAACACCCGTCCGGCGCCGATGGCGGGAGTCGAGATGGGCCCATCCTTGGAACCCGCGAGGCCGGCGGTCATCGGGCCGAGATCGGCGCGCCAGAGCTCTGCGCCGGTCTCCGGGTCGACTCCCAGGACGAAGTCCCGAGTGCCGTCCGAGGAGGCCGTCACCGCGAGGTTCCCCGCCAGCGAGATCCCCGAGTAGCCGCTGCCGATGGGGCGTCGCCACCGAACTTCCAGCCTCAGATCTCCTCGTCCCTCGGGCAGGCCCGCAACGAGACGTCCATCGCCCGCCGGGCCGCGGAATCCGGGCCAATCGGGAGAACCCGCGCAGACCGCTTCCGAAAAAAGAAGGACAGCCGCGACGAGGAACAGGCGGATTCTGAGGAGCGCTGCGCGCGTGGTCATCGAGATCTCCCGCAAGGATGAACCGGCGGAGAGCATAGCGGGACCCGAGCCCGCTCCCGAGCGAGCGAGGCGTCAGCCGTTGCCGAGACCGGTCTTCTGCTGCACCACGTGCCAAGCCTCGTGGGACACGTTCTGATCGCCGCCACCAGGTAGGTGGACCCCGGCGTCCTGCGCATGCGCCTGCGCCCCCGCGACCGGATCGTCGAGACCGCCGGAGACCGCTTCGAGCTCATCGTCACTGAGCTCCTGACCTGAGCTCGCTTCGGTCGCAGAGGCTTCCTCAGCGGCCACGGGTTGCTTCCTCTTCATCTCGACTCCTTCCCCGGTCGATCCTGTGATCGGTCTGCCTCCTGTTACTAAGGGGCCGGCTGGTGAAAGTGCTCCGACGGCCCAAGCTAAACCAGCCTCAAGGCTTGAGCCGGGTCCATCCGAGCCGCTTTGGCCGCAGGGGCGAGAACTGCGGTCAGCGCCACCACCAGCAGCAGCGCCGCGACGAAGAGATACGTCAGCGGATCTCCCACGCTCACGTCGACGAGCAGCGACTCCAACAGGCTGTTGACCCCGAGGACGCCGAGGGCCCCCAGCATGGCGCCTAGAGAGACGACGACGAGTGCGCTGCGGAGCACCAGAGCGACGAGCTCAGCGGCCTGCGCTCCCAGCGCCGCTCGAAGCGCCAACTCCCGCGTCCGCACGGTCACAGCGAACGCGAGCAGGCCGTAGAGCCCGAGAGACGCGAGGACCAGCGCGATCGCAGCGAGCCCCATCAGCAACGAAGTCGCGAGCTTGCGCTCGGAAAGCAGCCCCTGAAGGCGCGCCTCGAGCAGGCCGGTCGCGACCGCGAGCTCTGGATCCAGGCTCTGTACCGAAGCCTCGAGTGCCTCCACGAGCTCCGCACGGGCCGCACGGACTCGGACGACCGCGGCCGGGCTCATGGCCATCTGCGGGATCTGTCGGTAGAGGGTGAACATCGCCGGCTCGAGATCGTCCTCGAAGCCGAACTGGCGGATGTCGTCGACGACGCCGACGACGCGCAGCCAGGGCGCCTCTCCCCCGTACCAGTAGTTCTCCATGCTGTTCGCGCGGACCTGCTGACCGAGAGCCTCGCCGTCAGGCCAGAAGCTCTCTGCCATCGAACGGTTGATGACGACTGTACGCTCGCCCGCCGCAGCGTCCTCCGGTCCGAACGTTCTTCCCTGGAGCAGACCGATGCCCAGCGTCTCGAAGTAGTCGTCGCTGACGACGCGGTAGCGAGCACCGATCTCGGTGCGCGGATCTCCCGGCAGGGAGATGAAGGTCGCTCCTCCACTCCCGGTCGGAATGCCGGTTCCCGCAGCGACGGATTCGACGCCGGGGACCGAAGCAAGCCGGGCGAGAAGGCGATCCCAGTAGTCCGTCACCTTCGAGGGATCCTGGAAGTAGCCCGGCGTCGTCAGGTTGACGTCGAGCGTCACCACCTCCGCGGCATCGAAGCCGAGGTCGCGGTCGACGAGAGCAGCGAGGCTGCGCACGAGCAGTCCACCACAGAGCAGGAGGATCACCGTAAGCGCGACCTCGATGACGACGAGCGGTGCTCCGGGGAGGCCGCGCCCACCCTGAACCAAGCGGCTGCGCGACAGGAAGCCTGCACTGCGTCCGCCCGCCGTTTGCAGTGCCGGTAGCAGGCCGGAGACGAGACCCGCCACGAGCGAGAGGACGATGCCGAGCGCGGCCACACGGCCGTCGAGCTGAACCTCCTCGGCTCGCGGCAGGACGTCACCGATGCGCGCGACGGTCCAGCGCGTCGCAGAGTAGGCCAGAGCCAGGCCGAGCGCTCCTCCGAGGAGACCGTAGACGAGCTGTTCAGTGACCAGCTGCTGGACCAGACGGCGACGGCCGGCACCGAGAGCGAGACGCACGGCCACCTCGCTCGAACGCTCGCGCCCCTCCGCGAGGGTCAGGCCCATCAAGTTGACACAGGCAACGACGAGAAGCAGAAGCACCGAGCCCATGAGGATCTTCAGCGTCTCTGCGGTGTCGCCGACGACCGCTTGACGCAGCGGCACGACACCGACACCCCAGGAGTAGATGCCCGCCGGGTCACTCTTCCGGATGCCCTCGGCGATGCGGTCCAGTTCGAGCTTCGCAGCCTCGGGAGAGACGTTCGAGGAAAGGCGCGCGATGCTTCGGTAGTTGATGTTGTTGCGATCGGCACCGGTCCCCGGGCGTACGCCGCGCGCGAGCCAGAGGGCCCTTCCACGGGGCATCTCGAAACCGCGCGCGACCACACCGACGACCCCGAACTCTCTGCCGTCGATCGACAGTGAGCGCCCGATCGCGTCGCGATCTCCTCCCAGGAATCGCTGCCAGTAGCTCTCACTCACGACCACGATCGGCTCATTACCGTCAGTCTCGATCAGCGGGCGCCCGAGCACCATGCGCGGACGCAGGGCCTCGAAGAAACCGCCGCCGATTTCGGTTGCGGGGACTCGCGCCGCAGGACCGTCAGAGCTCACCGCTGCATCGAAGGAGCGGTACAGACCGCTCGCCTGCAGCGCGCGGCTCTGCTGGCGCCAGTCCCACCAGTTGCCCATCGAGACGAGGAAGAAGGGTTCACCCTGCTCGGTCACCGACTGCAGCTCGACGAGCTGGCCCGGCTGTTCGAAGGGCAGAGACCTCAAGAGCACGTTGTCGACGACGGTGAACATCGCGGTCGTCGCTCCGATGCCCAGTGCGTAGATCGCGAGCAGCATCGACGCGCGCGCCTTCTTCGCTCTCATTCGACGCCACGTCACGGTGAGGTCGCGGCGCACGGCGTCGAGCGTCTCCGCGAAGGAGAGGCGGAGATCGCGGCGCGCGGTCTCGGCGGCCAGCGTCTTACGGGCCGCTTCGAGGTCTCCAAAGCGCGACAGCGCCTCGGCACGAGCTTCCTCCGGAGAGAGACCCTGGGCCTCGAGATCGTCCGCACGAAGCTGCAGGTGAGCCTCGATCTCGTCGTCGAGCTCGCGACGCTGTTCACGCTTCGTCCCGGTTGGCGCGCTGAAGAGACGGCGCTTCATCTACACCGTCTCCAGGCTGGGCAGGCCGCCGTCGGCTTCGAGCAACGTCGTCACCCATCGCGTGTAGCGCAGCCATGTGCCGGCCTCTTGATGGAGATACTCGACCCCGCGCGGCGTCAGCGAGTAATAGCGGGCCCTGCGGTTGTTCTCGGTGAGCCCCCAGTCCGCGGCGACGAGGCGCCGCGCCTCCATGCGCCGCAGAGCCTGGTAGATCGCGCTGTCTTCGGGAGTGATCTGCTGCTGCGATCGTTCTTCGAGCCAGACCGAGAGTCCGTAGCCATGGGTCGGCTGCACGCTGAGCGCCTTCAGAATCAGCAGGTCGAGCGTTCCCTTCAAGAGGGGTATCTGTTCCGACATCGAGAGGTCTCCTTCCCCGATCAGAGCGTTGCTGCAACTCTGTACGCAACACTTCCCCGTGAGTTCTACGGGGAACAATCTACACCGAACAGTGAGGCCCGGGCTGGCGAGTCCGTGACACAGGTGTCAAGCTGAGTTCATGACGAGGGTCCTTCGTTCTTCGCCACCGCGCCGCTGCTTTCGGGGGACGGCTGCCCTTGTCTGAGGGACTAGACATCCGCACGCTGATGGTGTGCGCCGGTGCGGTCAACATCACGCTCGCCGCGCTCATGGTCACCCTGTCGCTGACGCGACGGACCTATCCCGGT
>JBCCLJ010000277.1:0-7764 GCA_039026915.1 Acidobacteriota bacterium | reverse complement strand
GGCATGGGCCTCTTCGAGCCGGTGAGCGATCGCGCGTCGATCGTTGCGTCGATCCTGGTCGGCGGCGCCATGTGCGTTGCCATGTCGCAAGCGACCGACCTGATGCTCGATCTCAAGACCGGCTATCTCGTTGGCGCGGTGCCGCGAAAGCAGCAGATCGCGCAGTGGGTCGGCGTCTGGCTGGGGCCGATCGTCATCATGACGCTGATTCTCGTGCTTCACGAGGCGTACGGGCTCGGCAGCGATGCGCTCCCGGCGCCGCAGGGTCAGGCGCTCGCCAGCGTCGTCAGCGGCATTCTCGGCGGCGACGTACCCGCCGCCAAGTACGGCGCCGGCGCGCTGATCGGGGCGCTGCTCTCGGCGAGTGGCATCGGTGGCCTCGGCGTACTCGTCGGGCTCGGCTTCTACCTGCCGTTCAACATCGTGCTCACGTACAGCCTGGGCACGCTGACCCGGCTGTTCACCGATTCGCGGCTCGGCCTGCGCTGGGCCGAGGACACCGGCATTCCGCTCGCTGCTGGGCTCATCGTCGGCGAGGCTCTCGTCGGCGTCGGATTCTCCATCGCCAAAGTAGCGCTGGCGGGAGGTTGATCGATGCGCAACGCTGCCTACGCTCTGATTGCTCTTTCGTTCCTCGCCGCCTCCTACGTCGCGGTGCTCGACACCCGCGAAGTCGAGTGGCCGCTCCTGGTCGGTGCGCTGATACCCGGCATCGTCGGACTCGTTCTCGTGCGCGTTGCACGCGCGCGCGAGGCGGGAGACGTCGAGAAGCGCACGGCGAGTCTGCAGAAGCTGGAGACGTCGCTGCAGGAGATCGTGAGACTCGTCGAGGCACTCTGGGAGGAGCGGGGTGAAGTCGACGCTTACGCCTTCAAGGATCGAATCGACGGCGAGCTCGTCGGCCCGATCGGCGACTTCGTCGAGGCCCGGGAAGCGATGATCGACGCCTTGGGGCTGCAGGCCTACGCCGACGTCATGAGCGACTTCGCCTCGGCCGAGCGCTACTTGAACCGTGCGTGGTCGGCGTCGACAGACGGCTACATCGACGAGGTGACGAGGTCCCTCGGCCGCTCGAGGGAGCAGTTTCTGGCAGCGAACGAGCGCTACGGACGCCTGAGCGGAAACTAGTTGGTCTCTTCGCTCTCTTCTTCGAGGTCGAAGCGTTCCATGACGTTGAGCGCTTCCGCTTCGCGGCCTCGCTCGCGGAGATAGTCGATCCAGCGCCATGCGTCCTGGACGACGTGCCGGTGGCCCTCGCCGCGCTCGGTGACGCGCACTTCGAGCAGTTCGGGGAAAGCGGCGTCCGCGCGGTCGACCCAGCCGGCGCGATGATAGAGAACGGCGAGGTTCGAGAGGGCGTTGCTGAGGCCCTCACTCGGGAGTCCCTTCGCGATGCGGCGCTCGGCGAGAGTCAGCTGACGGCGGAAGTAGCTCTCGGCTCGCGGGTAGTCGAAGGTCATGTCGCGGTGCGTGAAGCCGAGGAGCCGCAGCGGGATCTTGAGCGCCTCCGCGTCCGGCTCGCCGACCGCGAGGCGAATGTCGAGAGCCTCCTCGAGCATGACCTGGCCCTCCTCGATCTGCCCGGAGCGCACCATGGACCAGCCCGTCGACTCGAGGCTGTAGGCGACGCGCAGATCGCGGTCGCCGAAGAGCCTGCGGCGAAGGTCGAGGGACTTGCGGCCGATCTCGACCGCTTCCGCGTGGCGGTTCGCCCATCCCAGACGACCGGCGTAGTTGCTCGCTGCGACCGCGACGTTGGGATGATCGGCGCCGTAGATGCCGAGTATCGCCTCGTAGAACTGCCGCGCGTACTCGACGGAGTCTTCCTTCCGGCCCTCCTTCATGGCGATCTGTGTGAGTCCCTGGATCAGAGAGACCGAACGCAAGTCGAGGCGATCGAAGTGTCGCTCGGCGTAAGCGAGACCCGCTTCGAACGTCTCCTTGGCAGCGTCCGAGTCGCCGGCGCTGAAGTAGAGGTTGCCCAGCGTCACATAGGACGACGTGACGGAGCTGCGGCTCCTGTTCGTCGGTTCCCGATCGAGCGCGAGTGCCTCTTCGAGCGCTTCGCGAGCGGCTTCGAGAGCTTCGTCGTACTCCTCCTGTGCCTTGAGCTGATTGGCCAGCGAGACGAGCGCCGCCGACCGTTCCTCAGGGCTTGCCGCGGCAAGATGACGGCGAGCGTAGTCCTCGGCGATGGCGTAGTCGCCTCCGATCGCCGCGTTCTGAGCCCGCAGCGGGTGCAGTGGTTGGTTGGCGGCGATCAACTCAGGATCGTCGGTCGACTCCGGCATGTACTCCAGCAAACGCTCGAGCTCGTCATACAGGCCGAGCTCGATGACGGCCTCGCCGAGAGCCCGAACGATCGCCGCCCTGGTCGGAAAATCCTCCGGCATCGACTCGGGAAAGTCTTGGAGAGCACGGTCGAACAGGTCCTTCACCGTGGTCTCGTCGAGCGGCTTCCTGGCAGGGTCGACGGCGCTCAGCATGTCGACGAAGAACTGCACGGTCGAAGTGGCTCTGGCTTCCGCTGCGATCGCTGCGCTGCGCTCGGCTCGCAGGTCGAACACCGCTCTCGCTCCCAGGCCGATGAGCAGCGAGACGGCCGCCGTCGCCACGGCTCGGCGAAGATAGCGGCCGTTGCGCGTACTGGCCGCCCGGAGTGCCGCGAGGGCGGCTTCCGCTGTCGGGCGCTCGGAAGGCTGCGCAGAGAGCATCCGCAGGGCCAGACCCTGCAGATCGGAGCGCATCCCTTCAGGCGCCTCGAACTGCCCCTGGCGCGAGCGCTCGAGCAGCTCACCACTCGAGAGCTGCTCGGGGTGGGCTCGTTGACTGGAGAAGAGCGAAAGCAGCAGCAGGCCGAAGGAGTAGAGGTCCGTGGCCGGCGTCAGCTCCTCTCCGCGAGCCTGCTCCGGGCTCATGAAGGAGGGCGTCCCCATGACGCCTCCGTAGCGCGTCAATTGCGTCTCCTGGGGCTCCGTGGCCTCGTTGGGCGGTCGGTGAACGCCCGTCAGCGTCAACGTCTCGTCGGCGCTTTCGAGTACCCGGGCGAGGCCGAAGTCGAGGACCTTGACCGTGCCGTCGCGCTGCACCATGACGTTCTGCGGCTTGAGATCGCGGTGCAGGACGCCTCGTTCGTGCACCGCGCAGAGCACGTCGGCAATGGCGATCGCGATCTCCAGGCGGCGCTCGAACGACGGGGCCTTGCGGAGCTCCTCGGAGAGGGTATGGCCGTCGATGAGCTCGAGCACCAGAACGTCCTCGTGCTCGCCTTCGAGGAAGTCGAAGACGCGACAGACGTTGTTGTGCTCGAGCTGAGAGAGGAGTCGGGCTTCGCGGCGAAAGCGGGCTCGTGTCTCTCCCTGCAGCCGGCTCTCCTCGTGCAGGATCTTGACTGCGACGGCGCGCTCGAGCGTCGCGTCGACGGCTCGATAGACCGTGCCGACGCCGCCGCTGCCGAGCAGCTCGACGAGCCGGTAGCGCCCCAGTTCCGTCCCGAGCCGTTCGCTGCCGCTCTTTCTCATCCGGCTCCCGTCTCCTTGGAAACACGGTCTGCTGTCTGCCGCCGCGATGACCGAGTCACTGGTGAGCCCGGACCGAGGTCAGCCGCTCAGGTCGGTTGCAGGAGGCACACGCACCAGACGTCTCGATCGGCGGTTCTCGACGGCTGGGAGGAGTGGGCTGCACAGGTCTTCACGCCGGCTTCGTGGCTCAGTCGGCCTCCGTGACCGCGAAGCGTTGTCGCAGCTCGTCGGCGCGTGAGTTCTCTCCGATCTCGTCGAGAAACTCGGCGAAGGTCTCGGCTTCGTCGCGCGTGCGGCGATGCTCCGGCCCATCCTGAGCGACGCGCTCCTCGAGCGCCTCCTCGTAGAACTCCTCGGCCTGCCTGAGGCGGCCGGCCCGCCGCTCGACGCTAGCGAGACTCCTCAGCGCGTTGGCCCGCCCTTCGCTTGCCTTACCGGCCGCGATGCGACGCTCGGCCAGGTCGAGCTGACGCTCGAAGTAGCTGCGCGCCACGTCGAATCGGCCGGCATCGCGATGCAGAGCGCCGAGCAGGCGCATTGGCACTCTGAGATCCTCGGCGTCGTTGCCCTGTAGCTCGATGCGCATGTCGAGAGCCTCCTCCAGCTGTGAGCGACCTTCTTCGACCTGCCCAAGTCTGACCTTCGCCCAGCCGGTCGACTCGAGTGAAAAGGCGACTCGAACGTGCCGGTCGCCGTAGGCGGCGCGTCGAATGGCGAGAGCCTCCTCGGCGACCTTGAGGGCCTCCTCATGGCGTCCCAGCCGGCCGAGGCGGCCGGAGACGTTGCTCGCGGCGAGGGCGGTGTTCGGATGGTCCCTGCCGTAGGAACCTTGATAGATCTCGTAGACCTCCTGCATCAGCTCGAGTGCCCGTTCGCGCTCGCCCTCGCGCTCGGCGATCTCGGAGAGCCCGCTGAGCAGGAAGCCCGTGTAGATGTGTCGCTCGCCGAAGTGCTCGATCGACCGCTCGCGACCCGCTTCGTAGACCTTCTTCGCTTCGTCTACGCGGTGCGCCAGCAGCAGAATCTGACCGAGCACGTTGTGTGCGCGGACGACGAAGGTCTCCGAATCCAGCTGCCCGGCTCGGCGCTGCTCTTCCAGCGTCTGGAGGGCGGCGCGTACCTCTTCTTCCGCGTCTTCGAGAAGGTCCTGGGCCTTCAGGTGGTCTGCCAGCGCGAGGTGCGCCACGGCTCGTTCGCCCAGAGGAGCGAGGTCCCGTCGGCGCTCGAGTAGCCGCCTCTGTGTCTGCCGATCGTTGCGGAAGCCAGCCTCTTCCGAGCGCAGGTAAAGAAGGCGCAGGGTGTTGTTGATCTCCGACAGATCTTCAGGATCGACGTCCTGGATGGGCTCGAGCAACGGCGCGAGATCTGCGACGCGTCCCATCTCGACCAGCGCCGAGCCGATCGCGATGATCAGTTCGGACCTGGTCTCGGCGTCCTCCGGCAGGTTCTTCGGCAGCTCCTCGAGGGCCTCCTCGAACATCTCTTGGACGGTCACCTGATCGAGAGGCTTGGCGTTGCCTCCCATTGCGCCGAACATGTCCACAAGGAAGTCGACGGTCGCTTCGGAGCGCGCTTCGGCCTGCCGCGCTCGCTCCCGCTCGGTCCGCAGCCGGTCGATGCGCATGCCGCCCAGTACCAGCAGGACTGTCGCAACCGCGGTAACCGCGGCGCGCCGGCCCCAGCGAAGGTTCCGACCCTGCGCGCCGCGCAGGACGTCGGCGGCCTCGTCGGCGGTCGGCCGGTCTTCGGGACGGGCCGACAGCAGACGCTGCGTCAGACGCAGCAGGTCCGAGCGCAACCCTGCGGGCTCGCGGTGATCTCCGCGCTTCGATCGCTCGAGGATCTCGGAGGTCGAGAGGCCTGCTTCGTACGGGGGCGTCTCGGAAAGGAGCGACTGCAGCAGCAGGCCGAAGGAATACATGTCGCTGGCCGTCGTCACGCGCTCGCCCCGGGCCTGCTCGGGGCTCATGAAGGCGGGCGTGCCGAGGACTCCGCCTCGCCTCGTCAGGCCGCTGTCCCTTCCTTGCGGACGGTCGAGTTCGGCGGGATCGGCCTCCGGGTCGAGCGTTCGGGTCTCGACGTCGCTCTCGATGACGCCGACAAGCCCGAAGTCCAGCACCTTGACGCTGCCGTCCGGCCGCACCATGACGTTCTGGGGCTTGAGGTCGCGGTGGAGAATGCCGCGGCGATGCACGACGGCGAGGGCTTCGGCGACTGCGGTCGCGATGCGCAGTCGCTCGGCCTCGGGGCGGTTGCGGTCCTCGATGGAGAGCACACGACCCTCGATCAGCTCGAGCACGAGCGCGTCCTCATCGCCCAGCTCGAGCACGTCGTGCACCTTGCAGAGGGACGGGTGATCGAGCTGCGAGAGAAGGCGTGCCTCGCGGCGGAAGCGGGAGCGCGCGTCGCCGCCGAGGGGCGTCTCCGGGTGCAGCACCTTGACGGCCACGAAGCGCTCGAGCTCGGTGTCGAGGGCGCGATACACCGCGCCTGCTCCTCCACGCCCCAGTACCTCGAGCAACCGGTAGCGCCCGAGCTCCTCTCCCAGGCGTTCCTGGCCCCTCATGGCCGCTCCTCGTCGGCAGACTCGAGAGCGAACCGAGTCTCGATCTCCCGGGCGCCAGCGTCGTCGCCGAGCTGCTCACGCAGCAGCTCGGCCCAGCGTTCGGCGTCACGCTTCGTCTGGCGATGATCCGCCCCCCGTTCCTCGACGCGGGCGTCGAGTACCTCGGGATAGAAAGCAGCGGCCCGCTCGAGCTGGCCAGCGCGCACGTGGAGTTGGGCGAGCGTGGAGAGAGCGTTGCTGCGCCCCTCGCTGCGCAGCCCCTGCTCCATGCGGGACTCGGCGAGCTCGATCTGCTGTCGAAGATAGTCCTCGGCGCGTCCGAACTCGCGCTTGTCACGATGAAGGTCAGCCAGGAGGCGGTAGGGAATCTTGAGATTCTCGGCGAACTCCCCTTCGAGCTCGCGCCGCATCTCGAGGGACTCCTCGAGCATTCCGCGCGCCTCGTCGAGCCGCTCGAGTCCCATCAGCGAGGCCGCCACCGCCTCCATCGCGAAGGCCACGCGCATGTGTCGTTCGCCGAAGATCTTCCGTCGGGTCGCGAGGGATCGCTGCCCGACCTCGAGCGCCTCTTCGTGGCGACCGGCAGCGGCGAGCCGGCCGGCATAGTTGCTGGCGGCGAGCGCCACGTCGCGGTGTTCTTCTCCGAGGAGCTGTCGCTGAAGCTCGTACGCTTCGCCCAAGTGCTCGACGGCATCTTCCCGTCGGTCCTCTTTCATGGCCAGCACGCCCTGCATGGTGATGACGTCCACCGTCACCGGGTGGCTCCTGCCGAAACGGCTTTCGGCGAGACGCCGGGCCTCCTCGAGCACCGGGTGCATCTCGTCGAAGCGTCCACCCCAGTCGAGGACCTGGGACTGCACGCTCAGCGCGTCGACGACGGTCTCGGCGGTGGCTTCGCTCGGACTCTTCGCATCGAGCGCCCGGGCCTCCGCGAGTGCGCGCAGGACCGCCGTCTCGGCCTCTTCGAGCTGCTCCATGCGCTTGAGCGTGTCGGCGACGACCACCCAGCTCTTCGCTTCTTCCGCCGGGAGATCGAGGGCGACCTGGCGGCGAGCGGTATCGAGACGTTCTTCGAGGAGCCCATCGTTGAGGTGGAGCCAGCCGCGCAGGTAGAGGAGGCGGTTGGCGGCCTGCGGGTCGTCGAGCTCCTCCGGCACGACGTCGCTCACGAGCTGCAGGAGCGGCCGAAGCTCGGTGAGGAGCGACAGCTGTTGCAGCGCCGTACCGAGCGCGTTGACGATGCGTACGCGCGCCTCGCGGCTCTCGGGAACTCGCGAAGGCAGGTCGTCGGTCGCGGCGCGCAGCAGGTCGCGCACCGTCGTGTCGTCGAGCGGTCGTGCGGCGGCCTGGACCGTTTCGAACATGTCGGTGAGGAAGTCGACGGTCGCCTGGGCGCTGGCTTCTGCCACGACGGCGGCGTTGCGCTGACGTTGGAGGTCGAGAGTCGTTTGCACACCGAAACCGATCAGTCCCGCGACTGCGGCGGCAGCCAGGCCGGCCCTGGCTCGTCGACCGTTGCGCGCGCGCGCCGCATCCAGAGCGGCCGTAGCTTGCGCTGCGGTCAGACGGTCGCCGGGATCGAGGGATCGCAGCCGGTCGACCAGGCGCCTGAGATCGCCGCGCAGCCCGGCGTTCCTCGGTTGGGCGCCCTCGCGCGCGATCTCCAGCAGCTCTTCC
>JBCCLJ010000276.1:0-7825 GCA_039026915.1 Acidobacteriota bacterium | reverse complement strand
CTCGTCGAACCGGGCTTCAAGGGCCTCTCTTCGACGGATCGCCCCGACGCTCTGTGGATGCCTCTCGAAGCATGGGGGGTGGTGGAGAAGACCCGCCACTTCTCGACGGCGGTGAGAGAGACGCTGCCGCACCAGTTGACGACCCTCGTTCGGCTGGGCTCGAACAACCTGACCGCGCTGCGAGAGCAGCTGCTGACGTTGGAGCCGGAGCTGAGCTCGCTCGATCCCGCAGCCGACGGACTCCCTCGAAGCATCTCTCTGACTCCGGTCAGCGAGCTGCGGCCGTTCACACGGCGTCAGCTCAGCGCTCTTCCTTACCTGCTGGCCGCTGGAGCTCTGGTCCTGCTGATCGCTGCGACCAATATCTCGTCGCTGTTTGTCTTTCGAAGCGAAGAGCGGAGAGTCGAGCTCGCCATCCGCCGATCGCTCGGGGCAAGGACTTGGCACCTTGTCTCCCTTCAGCTTCGAGAGGCCGCGATCGTCGCTTTCGTCGGCGCGGGCCTTGGCGCTCCGTTCGCGGTGCTGCTCCTTCGAGCGCTGTGGAAGCTTCGCTCGCCCCGACTGGCGGCGGAGGCTCTCCAAATGGACTTCAGTGCCAGGATGGTCGGAGTCGCTCTGGGGCTGTCCCTGCTCGCGGCTGGACTCGCGACGCTGCCGGCATTGAGGGCCGCCACCGCCGGAGGTCTGACCGTCGAGTCTCGCGTGCGACCGAGGGGGCGCGGCCGAACCGCCGGCTTCGTTCTCGTGATGCAGATAGCGTTCGCGCTGATCCTGCTCATCGGCGCCGCACTGACTATCCAGAGCCTGCAGCGAGCCATCGACGAGCCCTTGGGCTTCGATCCGGATCGAGTGGCGATCTTCACCGCCGAGTTTGGCAGCGGAGGCGACGACGAAACAGAGGCTCGGCTGCTTGTCGATCGCATGATCGCGACCCTGCGCCAGCATCCGCGGGTCGAAAGCGCGGCGACGAGCACGATGCACTTCGGGATGCTCATGGCGTCTGCCATCGAGCTGGAGGCCGGCGAACCGCCTCTCTTCGCGGGCTTCAACAGCGTTTCGGAGGGCTACTTCGCAACTCTTGGCGTGCCGCTGCTGACCGGCAGGCTCATCGAGGAAACAGATCGTGCCGACAGCGCCCGGGTCGCTGTGGTCAACAGCAGCTTTGCTCAGAAGGTCTGGCCTGAGGGCTCTGCACTCGGTCAGACGTTCGAGGTACTCGACGACCGTGTCGAAGTGGTCGGTGTGGTTGCGGACACCAAGGTGTTCCGCCCCACCGAGCGCGAGGCTCTGCCGCAGTTCTACGTCCCGTTGCGGCAGAACTACACCTCGAGAGTGATCTTCAACGTGCAATTGAGGGAGAGCTCGGAGGCGGCTCTTGCAGACGTGGGTGCGGCCCTTCAGCGAGTGGCACCGCATCAGGCCCTGCGCACCTCGCGCTGGTCTACCTGGGTCGACGGGTCTTTGTGGGGCACTCGGATGGCCAATCGGCTCATGACGCTCGCTGGCCTCTTGGGACTGTGCCTCGTCGGTGCCGGGCTGTTCGCCACGCTCTCGATCTGGGTTGCGGGTTCAGAGCCGGAGCTCGGAACGCGAGCGGCTTTGGGAGCGACTCCAAGCTCACTTCAGGGCATGGTCTTTGGCCGGGCCCTCTTGCCGGTGGTCTTCGGCGTAGCGATCGGCAGCGCGGTCGCGGCGTTCGCTGCGAATCGGGCCGAGGCCTTGCTGTACCAAGTCTCGCCGATAGCAGCTGGCGCCTACCTGCAGGCCGCAGGCCTGCTGCTCGCCGTGGCTGTCGCAGCGCTGATCTCACCGGCTCTGCGAGCCGGTGCTGCCGACCCGATTCAGCTCTTGCGGAGAGAGTGAACGTATTCTCCGGACCGCAGGTTGAGCCGCAGGCCCTGCGTTCGCTCGAGCCGCGCCGCTTGTGGGTCGGTGCAAGCCGCGCCGCCGCGCTGGCCGATGTCGACCGCTACTCCTGGCGAAGCGCCTGGACCGGCTCGATGCGAGTCGCTCGCCAGGCCGGAATCAGGCTCGCCACGGCTGCGACCGACAAGAGCACGACGGGTACGATCGCAAAGGTCGCTGGGTCCTGCGCGTCGACGGCGAAGAGGAGCGAGTGAAGGAAGCGGGTCACGCCGAAGGCGAGCACGAGACCCGCTGCCACACCATAGAGCGCCGCGCGCATGCCCTGTCGCAGGACCAGGTCGCGGATCTGCGACTGTGCGGCCCCGAGCGCCATCCGGATACCCAGCTCGCGCTGGCGGCAGCTGACCAGGTACGAGATCATTCCGTAGAGGCCGATCGCGGCAATCAGCAGGGCCATGGCTGCCGCCATCAGCAGGACTGTGACCGTGAAATCGGCGCGCGCCCGTGCGGACGCCACGGAGGCACTCCAGGGCTCGACGGGCGTCAGCGGCAGGAAGCGGTCGACGCGGGCCACGGTGTCGCGAACCGCCGGCGCCAAGGTGGCGGCCGACGTTTCCCCCCGCAGCACGAACGAGACGGCGCTGCCGAGATCCTTGCCGGTCCCCTCGAGGCCGAGGAAGGGCAGGTACACCATCGCCGTGGCGGGGTCTTCGAGGCGGTAGAGGTGGACGTCACCAACCACACCGACCACGGTCGACCACTGATCGTCCGCGGACGTACCGGGGCGAATGCGCTTGCCGATCGCACTCTCGCCCGGCCACTGCTGCTGCGCGACCGACTGGCTGACGAGCAGGTTGCCGCTGCGCTGCCGGTCGTCGTCGGCGGTCAGCAGCCGGCCTTCGATCAGGGGGATCCCGGCAGCTTCGAAGTAGCCAGGGCTGACGAAGGTCTCCATGAAGATCGGCGGCGCGGCGTTCTCGTCGCGATCGCTCCCTTCGATCGAATAGCCCGAGCCGCCGGCCCTGCCTCCGAGGGGCAAGTCGCTGGCGGCGCCCACCTGGGATACGCCGGGAAGGGCCGCCAGGCTCTCCAGGGTCTGTTCGACAAAGCGCACGCGGGCTTCCGGCTCCGGATAGTCGGGACCGGGAAGCGCGAGGCGGAACGTGGCGGCGCCTTCCGGCTGAAAGCCCGGCTCGACCTCGTAGAGCGCCATGGTGCTGCGGACCACCAGCCCGCAGACCATGACCAGAACGAGCCCCAAGGCGATCTGGGCGACCACCAACCCGCCGCGCAGACCTTGCTTGCTGCGGCCTGCCGAAGTGGCGCGTCCCTCCTTGAGTGCCGGGACCAGGGCGGCGCGCGAGGCGCGCAGGGCGGGCAGCAGGCCGAAGAGGACCCCGGCGATCAGGGTGATGCCTGCCGCGAAGGCGAGAACGTCGCCATCGATGCCGACCTGCTCGATGCGGGGAATGGAAGAGGGGCCGAGATGGGTGACCAGCCGAACCACGAGGGCTGCGAGGCCGACGCCCAACAGGCCGGCGAGGCAGGCGAGCGAGAGGCATTCCGTGAGCAGGCCACGCACCAGGCGCCCCTGTCCTCCTCCCAAGGCACGCCGAACGGCGAGCTCGGTACCGCGCTCTTCGACCCGCGCCAGGAAGAGATTGGCGACGTTGGCACAGGCGATGGCGAGAATCAGCCCGACCGCGGCAAGCAGGACCCAGAGGACGTCGCGGACCCCGCCGACGAGGGTCTCGAGACGGGGGGTGATGTTCAGCACGAAACCGTTTTCGAGCAGGACGCCGACCGTGCCTTCCTCGGGAAAGCCCTCGGGCAGTGCCACGACCATCGTCGCCGCCTCGGCGCGGGCGCGCTCGAGTGACGTGTCGGGGGCCAGTCGCGCCAGGGAACCACCGCTGAACTCGCCGAAGGAGGCTGTGACCGGATCGAGTTCTCGCACCAGCCAGAGCGCCGTGTCGTCGGTCGGAAAGGTGAATCCCTCCGGCATGACGCCGATGACCTCATGGCGGGCCCCGTCGAGCCGGAGCGTGCGTCCGAGGATGTTTTCGTCGCCGCCGAACCGGTCTTGCCAGAGGCTGTGTGCGAGCACGACGACGCCCGCTTCCTCGCGGCGGGCCTCCTCGTCGGTGAAGGTTCGACCACGCGCCGGCGGCGTCGCGAGGGTGGCGAACAGCGACGGTGTGACCCGCGCGGCCGGCAGTCGGGACGCGCCATCGTCCTGTGTGAGGGTGACGGCCAGCGCGCTGTAAAGCGCCAGATCCTGGAGGCTCTCGCTCCGCTCGACGTAGTAGTGAAAGAGCGCCTCGGACATCCCCATGTGTTCGAGTCCGAGGCCGGGCGAAGCGTGGTCGAGCTCGACCAGACGGCCCGATTCGGGGTAGGGAAGCTGCTCGAGCAAGACGCCGTCGATCAGGCTGAAGACCGACACCGCTGCGGCAATGCCGAGGGCCAGGGTAACCACGGTGACGGCCGAAAACCCAGGAGAACTTCGAAGGGGTCGTAGCAGGTTGCGGAGTGCGCTCATGGGGTTCCTCTCGTTTTCGAACAACAGCTTGGGACGTCACCGCGCGACAGCGGCAGCGCAGTGTCGTTTCAGGGATCCACGGCAGGCTCCGCGGAACGGTACATCTCTGGGAGTAACGCATGAGCCGGACCCGTGGTTTCGACCCTCTCCTGAATCGCTCGCCAGGCCGGCCTTCGCGTCGCCGACGCCGTGCCCAGCAGGAGCTCGACGACGCGGTTGCCAGGGCGGATGCAGGGTTCGCCGAGCATCTCCGAGCTGCTTCCGCACGCGGGAAGAAGAGTTCGACGAGCTACACGTAGTTGGCCATGCGCAGACCCGCCTGCTGCGCCCATCGCGAGAGGACGCGCCGCTCGTCGGCTCTCGGAAGTCGGTTCGCCTTGCCGCGCGCCTGCACGATCGTCTTCTCACGAGAACGAACCTCGACGGTGAGGTGCTTGCTCACGTTCGACAGGTGCAGTGACTCCAACGACCAGATGGAACAGTGGCCTTTGCGGCACGAGTCGCCGTAGCTGGCTACGCAGTGTCGCATCGCTCTGCCTTCGTCGCGCAGAGCCTCCGCGCTCAGGAGCTCGCGAACTCGCCAGACGCGCTTTGCCTTCTCGCCCTTTTGAGATCCAGCGTCTTGGGTGCGGACGGTCTCTTCGAAGCGAAAGCCCGGGAGTCCCGACGGAGTCCATCGCATGCGCTCTTCACCGACCCCCGGACCGAGCCCGAGCTCGAAGTGCCAACGAGTGACCTCGCGCAGGAGCGTCTCGGGGCTTCGCCCTTTCAGAGACAGACGGGGGCGCGGCGGCAGCCGGACGCGCCCGTGGCCGAGATCGGTCTCTCGACGCTCGAACTTCTGGTCCTGGAGGTAGTCGACGATCGGCCCGAAATGGTTGCGATCGAGCAGTGCGTGGCGAACGAAGAAGCGCAGTAGAGACTGCCAGAATTCGTCATTCTCGAAGGACTCGGCCAGCCGCGTGCCGCGGAGGGCCCGTACCAGCGTCGCGTCACCACCGAGGGCCATGACCTGTCCGTAGCGCAGCGCCTCGAGCATGTTGAGGTCGTCCGGTGCCTCGAGAGCGTGGTGTGCCTCGCGGCTCGTCAGGGGGACCGGAAGGCCTTCCGCCGATCGCAGGTTCTTTCCTGAACCGAGATGCACGAACCAGGACTGTTGACGCTGCGCGAACGGCCCGCTCGCAAGCCAGGCGTTGTCGCAGAACGCGGGCAGCGGGTAGAGCGCAAAGAGATGGCGGACCAGGCCCGCGAACTGACGCTCCGGGTTCTTCGTTTTGACGCGCCAGCTCTCGATCGGGCGCACGAAGTGCGGGTGAAAGCAGGCAACGTTGAGCAGTGCGCTGGCCCAGGCCACACGAGTCCCCGGAGCGCAGCCCTCGAGGAGCTTGGACCGCCGACTCGCGGCGCGCAGCAGGACTCGGGCGACCGCTTTGGCGTCGGCATCGAGTCGTTGGGGAGCGGCCTCTCCCACGTCGCGAAACGGCCACTCGGCTGCGTCCTGGAGGCGGTAGCCGGCGCGAACGAGATGTCGCGGCAGAACGTCGAGCGGAAGGCTCTTGTCGATGACCTCACAAAGCACTTTGCCGGGGTCGCGATGGCACTTCGACTTCCGAAGCTTGGCTTCGCCGACGGTGCGCTGGTGGTGCATCCACTCGCGAAAACGCTGCTCGTCGTCCTTCTCTGTACTGCAGGCAAACGCCTCCCTTCTGCACCAGCCCAGGTAGCTGGAGACAGTCGTGTGCCCGAGTCGCAACATGTGCGCTGACATCTGGGGGCTCAGCGTCGGCTGAGTGAGTTGATTCTTGCGGCGGCCCTTGCGGGCCTTCTTTCGTTTGGGCATGGAGGCCTCGAGTCGGTTCGACAGCGGCGCGCACGAATGCACGCCGGGTGCTCTCCGGAAGGAGGGCACGTCGAACGACGAGGCGTCAGGCCTGAACGTCAGCCAAGACTTGGCGGATCAGGCGGAGGCCGAGCAGCGGGTCCAGCACGAGCCACTCCTCACCGGAGCGTTTTGCTCGGTGGAGAGGTTGGGATGTGGGTAGCTACTCGTCATGCTGTTTCCTTGCTTTCGCCGGGCTTGAAGAGTCCGGCGGGAGGCGAAAGCTAGCCGTCGTCTCTCGCTGTGTCAACCGCCGGAGAGACTCGACGGGTCCAAGGCGGCGGCTGCGTTGAGGTGTAACCTCCGCTCAACCCTGAGGTCTCCTTGGTGTCCGGGCGCTGGTGCGCTCTGGCCGCGGTTGCGAACCCGGCCTTCGGGTCGAGGGTCGATGACGCGTATGGAACGTTCCGACGAACAGCTCATGCTCGAAGTGCGCAGCGGCGACGAATCGTCGCTGGGGACGCTGTTCGAGCGCCACCACGAGGGCGTCTACCGCTATCTCCTCCGTATGACCGGACAGCCTCAAATCAGCGAAGATCTCGTGCAGGACGCCTTCATTCGCGTGCTGCGCTACCGCCAGAGCTTCCGCGACGACAGTCACTTTCGTCCCTGGCTCTACCGCGTCGCGCACAACGTCGGGACCGACCACTTCAATCGCTCGTCGAAGCGGCCCGAGTACGGCACGGACGAACTGGAAGCCGTCGACGAAGCGCCGGGCAGCCAGGAGCAGCTCGAGTCGAGGGAGCGCGTTGGTCTGATGCAGAGAGCGCTGGCCGCGCTGCCGGCAGAGAAGCGCGAACTGCTGATCCTGGCGCGCTACGAAGCTCTGCCGTACGCCGAGATCGGAGAGCTCCTCGACTGCTCCGTCGGAGCCGTGAAGGTCCGCGTTCACCGTGCGACCGCGACGCTGCGCCAGGAGGTCGAGCGTCTAGCCAAGGAAAACGAACATGACTGAAGCCCGCGAAAACGTCGAAGAGCTGCTCGAAAGCCTGACGCAACTCGAGGAGCTCGCGGCGCTCGACGCCGAGCTCGGCGACGCCTCCGAAGAGTCTGCAGAGGCCGGCTCACTGCGCGAGCGGACCCGCTTCGCCTGGTCCAGCGTCGCGGCCAACGACCCGGGGCTCGAAGTGCCGAGTGATCGCCTGCGCCGGCGCTTCTTCGCCGAACTCGAAACGCGCCGCGAGCGGCAGACGCCAGCGCCGTCGAGGTCGTCTCTCGGGTTGGCGGCCGCCACGCTGCTCGTCGGTCTGGGTGTCGGCTGGCTGCTCCCGAGCCGGACCGTGGCGCCGCAGAGCGATGAGCGCGTCGTCCGGCTCGAGCAGGAGGTCGCCCAGATGGGGCAGCTGCTGACGCTGTCCCTGCTCGATCACTCCTCGGCCAACGAGCGCCTGCGCGGAGTGGCGCTCAGCGAACAGACTCTGACTTCCACCGAGGCGGCTTCGGACGAAGTCGTTTCGGCGCTTCTCGAGACGGTGCGCGTCGACGAGTCGGAAAACGTGCGCCTCGCGGCCCTCGACGCTCTCGCGATCCTGCTCGAG
>JBCCLJ010000275.1:0-7840 GCA_039026915.1 Acidobacteriota bacterium | reverse complement strand
CGCTCGCGTCGCTTGCCTGTGCTAGGGCTGATGGCGATCAGCCCTGCGCTCGCCATGGTTAATGCTCAGTCCGCTGGTGCGGACTACGCCGTAGCGAACGGAGTCCCTTGTTCCCCTCGGTTGCCTCCGTTCGCGGAGGGCGAAGGACGACGAGGTGAGCGCAGTCGATGGCCGTCCTTCGCCTGCTCCATGCTCGCTGCGCTCGCGTCGCTTGCCTGGTGCTCGGGCTGATGGCAATCAGCCCTGCGCTCGTCCTGTCTGGTTGCGACCCGTTGCCGGTCCTTTTTCGCGGGCCTGCGAGGAGCGCGGACGAGCGATCCTCGAAGCCTCTCGCCTCCGCGGCCGCCGACCCCCGAGGAGCTCGCGGACGCGGCGCCGCCGCTGGGCCGCACGGGACCGAGACCGTGCCCGACGAGCCGCATTCAGCCGGTCACAGCGACTCCCCGAGATCCACCTCGAGCGCCCCCTCGAAACTCTCTCCACACGCGCTTCCCCCTCTGTCGCCGCCACCCCTCCAGAGCTACAATCAGAACAATGAACGACCTCGTCGTACTGGGCCGAGAGGCCCCCGCCAAGCCCAAGCGTCAAGAGCGCCCCGATTGGCTGAAGATCCGCCTTGCGACCCCCGCGACGTACCGGAAGGTGCGTAAGCTGGTGGACGATCTGAGCCTGCATACGGTCTGTCAGGAGGCCCGCTGCCCCAACATCTACGAGTGCTGGGGAGAGCACGGCACCGCGACCTTCATGATCCTCGGCGACACCTGCACGCGTCGCTGCGGCTTCTGCTCCGTCAAGTCGGGTCGACCCCCGCTCGGGCCCGATCCGAACGAGCCGACGAACGTCGCGGAGGCGGTCGATGTCATGGGCCTGCAGCACGCGGTCATCACCTCCGTCGATCGCGACGATCTGCCGGATCGCGGCGCCGAGCACTTCGCGCAGACGATCCGTGCCATCCACGAACGCTCGCCCGGAACCGCCGTCGAGATCCTGACGCCGGACTTCCGCAGCGTCGAGGTCGAGGCGCTCGACACGGTGCTCGCGACCCAGCCCGAAGTCTTCTCCCACAACATGGAGACGGTGCCGCGGATGTACCGCGCCGCTCGTCCCGGGAGCTCGTTCGAACGCAGCCTCGGTCTGCTGCGCGACGCGGCGGAGCGACGAGACGCCGGCACCTACAACGGCCGCGTCAAGACGGCGGTGATGGTCGGGCTCGGTGAGACCGATGCGGAGCTCGAAGAGACGATCGTCACCATCCGCCAGGCCGGGGTCGAGATCCTCGCCGTCGGCCAGTACCTGCAGCCGACGAAAGAGCATCTGCCGGTCGACCGGTTCGTCACGCCGGAACGCTTCGACGAGATTCGCGAGTTCGCGCTCGCCCAGGGTTACCGCCACTGCGTCGCGGGACCGCTCGTTCGTTCCAGCTACCACGCTCACGAGCACGTCCGCTGAGATGGTCATCTTGAGCCACATCCCGGCGCGGAAGCGACCGGTCGCGCACCGCTGTGTTGAGACGCCGTCATGCTGAGGCCGCTGATCTCCTGGGGTCTGCCCTTCGTTCCGAAGTTCATCGTCGGTCGAGTCGCCAAGAAGTACGTTGCCGGCGCGACCGTCGAAGAGGCTCTGGCCTGTGTCGACACCCTGAACCAGCAGGGCTTTGCCGTGACGCTGGCTCTTCTCGGCGAAGAGGTCACCCAGCGCGACAAGGCGACCGCGGCCGTCGAGGAGTACCAGCAGGTGCTGCGCGCCCTCAGCGAGCGCGGAGCGGACGCCAACGTCTCGATCAAGCTGACGCTGCTGGGTCTCAAGATCGATCTCGACTTCTGTCGCGAGAGCCTGCGCGAAGTGCTCGGCGCAGCGTCGGAGGTGGGCAACTTCGCCCGCATCGACATGGAAGACCATACCTGTACGGACGACACGCTGCGTCTCTACCAGGAGTCGCGTCAGGAGCTCGGCGGGCACGTCGGCATCGTCTTGCAGGCGTATCTGAAGCGGACGCTGTCGGACATCGCCGAGCTCGGCGAGGGGATCAACGCGCGTCTCTGCAAGGGCATCTACATCGAGCCGCGTCGGATTGCCTGGAAGGACTACGAGACGGTCCGGCTCAACTTCATCCACTCGCTCGAGCGACTCTTCGAGCAGGGAGCCTACGTCGGCATTGCGACCCACGACGAGTACCTCGTCGCCGCCGCGCTCGGCGTGATCCAGCGCATGGGGCTCGCCCCCGATCGCTACGAGTTCCAGACGCTGCTCGGCGTCGACGAGGAGATGCGCGACTCGCTGCGCGATCTCGGCCATCGCGTGCGGGTCTACGTGCCGTACGGCCAGGACTGGTACCCCTACTCGGTGCGCAGACTGCGCGAGAACCCGCAGATTGCGGTCTACGTGATGCGCGCGATGCTCGGGCGCAGCTGAGCGGCGACCCTCAAAGACGCCGCGTCGGAGCAGCCGGGCTAGGGTTGTGCCGGAGCCGCAGCGGTCGCGGCGCGCCGTCGCTGGTCCTCGAGCACGATGCTCGTCGGAGCCCAGGGACGGCGCAGATGGATGGCGCCGAAGCTGATCGCCTTTGCCCCTCGCTCCCGCACCTTCTCGACGTCGTCGAAGCTCATGACGCTCGGGCCGATCACGGCCGCCGCGTCGAGCGCAGCGAGCTCTTCGACCATCTTCCAGTTGCGCTCCTGCGCCGGCACGCCGGAGACGCCACCACCGCCACCACCGACGCGGCGCTCGAGCCGATGGAGGGGGCTGCGTGCTTCTGGAAAGATCAGCTCCCACGGCACGCTATTGATCGAGAGCGCCTCGGCTGCCCCCTCGAGTTCGCTTGCGATGTGCAGGTAGTCCTGCGCCGCGGAGAGCTTGGCGAGCACTGGGTGCTTCGAAACCTCGCGCACCGCCTGCACGCCGTCGATGACCGCCTGGGCGGACTCGACGCTCGTGCCGGTGTTGGGGCACGAGGGGTTGACCTCGATGGCCACGACGCCGAACTCGTTGAACATCTCGGTCATCTCGACGAGTTCCTGCACGCTGCCGTAGATTGAGGCGACGAACGGCTGGCGCTCGAAGTCGAGGCGTGGTCCGACCTTCTCGCACCACCACTCCACGCCCGGGTTGGTCAGACCGATCTTGTTGACGGCGCCGCCGCCCGTGAGGAGAGAGACGCTCTGCCACGGCTTGAGCCAGCGCAGGTTGCCCTTGCGCGGCTCGCGAGTCACCGTCTTCATGACCACGGTGAAGAGCTCCGGGCGCAGCAGGCCGAGCCAACGCACGGGATGCTCCCAAGGCCAGCCCTTGCCGTCGAAGGCGAGAGCACCACTCGCGACCATGTAGTCGAAGGAGTGGCCGTTGGAGAGGTGAATCACGGGTCGTTCCTGACGGGGAGGCGGTCGCTGCGCCCGCCGCAGGTTCTGTGGGCGGGTCCTGCCAAAAAGGTCTCAGCGTCTCGGGTGAAGCCACGGCGAGGATAGCGGATCGGCGCTGCCGAGGCCGCGGCCGGAATCTGCGCGACGGATGTCAGCGAAGGCACAACAGACACGACGCCCAAAACACGCGATGTTCGCTCTCTATTCACTCCTCCTCGCCACACTCTCGGCCCCGAGCGATTTGACGAGTTCCGACTCGATCCTCGTCACGGACTTCACCGCCGGCTCCGCTCTCGAGTGGATTGCCGTCAACGACAACGTCATGGGCGGTCGCTCTCGAGGCGGCCCGGTACCGCACGACGGTTTTCTCGAGTTCACCGGCGCGACGAACACGCAGGGCGGTGGCTTCTCCTCGACGCGCACCGCCGGGACGACGTTCGATCTGTCGGAGTACGACGCGCTCTGGCTGCGCGTGCGCGGCGACGGGCGAACGTACCGCGGTGAGCTGCGCACCGACGTCACCTTTCGAGGTCGCGGCGTCGTCTACCGCGCGGAGTTCGCGACCGACGGCACCTGGCAGGAGATCGTTTTGCCCTTCGAGTCCTTCTGGGCGTCGAGTCGAGGCCGCGACGTGCGTCGTCTCGTGGAACCGCTGGACCTGATTCGCATCCGGAGCGTCGGGTTGATGATCTACGACGGGCTCGACGGCCCTTTTCGACTCGAGGTCGACGAGATCCGGGCCGTGAAGCTGCTGCCGGAGGAATAGGCCAGAAAGGTCCGCTGTTGCCTGTAACGTCTCGGAGCAAGAAGACGGACGGGTGCCAGGCTCGGCCTGGGGAGGGTGGATGTGAGGTCTGAAAGTGCCGGAGCGCCAAGTCTTCGGCAGCCGTTCTCCGTGATCCGCCGGAGGAGAGAGCGAGCGACGGTCTTCTCTCGAGGAGTATGGTGCTTCATCCTCCTGCTCTTCGCGGTGCCACTCTCGGTGACCTCGCAGACCGAGACCGTCGTCGCGGCCGACGCTCTCAACGTCCGACTCAAAGAGCTCTACGTCCGCGTCGACGTCGACGGTGAGCATCATGCTGGCCTCGGTCGTGACGACTTCGAGCTACGCATCGATGGCAGACCGGTTCGGATCCTCGGGGTCTCCGATCAATCGTCCAGCGAAGCGACACCGCGAGGGCAGGTCGTCGTGGTACTCGATCGCCACTTCACGGAGACGGCCTTCGCGGACCGGGCGCGCGAAAAATGCGTCGAGCTTCTCCTCGAGGGGTTTCTCGAGGGAGACCTTTTGAGCGTCGTGCAGTACACCGAAGCGCGAGGCTTCGAGGTCTTGGTTCCTTTCAGTACCGACCGCCGGCAGGTGCTCCGTGCGCTGGCGTCGGGCGAAACGGTCGAGCCTCCGCCGGCCGAAGATCCTCTGGGTCTGGTCGTCGGGGCGGAGCCGGCTCCTGCTCGCGAGGTGACGTCGCGAGCGGTCGCTGCCCGTTCGCCTCGGCAGGCGCGTGGCGGGCCCTGGCAACCCGACGCGATGGAAGTTGCAAGTGCTCGCCGTTTCATCGAGCGTGCTGAGGTCTTCGCTCGACGATTCGAGTCCGTGCCGGGCCAGAAGCACTGGATGCTGCTGTCCCGCGGGCTCGATGAGCGTCTCCTTTTCGGGGTTCGCGACTTGGAGCAGTCGGGTCGGTCGTTCGACGGCCCTCTAGACCGCACACGCGACACGGCTACCGCTCAGGGTATTCAACAGCTGCAGGGGCTGACGGAACGGCTCATTGAGGAGCTGGTGCGGTCGAACGTGGCGGTGCACGGTGTCGACCTCGGGTCCGTCGATTCGAACTCGGCAACGGGCACGGGCTTTCTCCGTTGGCTCGCTCGCGATACGGGAGGCAGTCTGGCTTTACGCTCCGCCATGCGCGACGCGCTGGAGGGGGTGGAGAGGACTTCGAGCAGTTCGTACGTGCTTGCCTTCGATCCGCCCTTCGGGCGGGGCACGGAGGTGAAGGACCGCTACACGGTCGATGTCTCACTGAAGAACAAGGTTCGGGGCGCAAAGCTCTGGTACGCGAGACAGCTCGTGGAGAGGCCGGAAAAGGTCGATCCACTGCGCTCGGCGGCGGCAGTTCTCGGAGCCGCAGCAGGGGTGGGGTCGCCGCTCGAGGTCAAGGCGCTACCGTCGGTTCGCTCGGGTGGCGAGAAGCGCGCAGTGCCTTTTCTTCTGGAGATTCCGGGTCGTGAACTGCTGACCGGTGCAGAGAGCAACGTACTCGCCGTCGAGATCCTCGGCTACGCGGTCGATGCAGCGGGTGAGATCCACGATCACTTCGCGCAAACGCTGGAGCTCGACCTGCGCGCCGTCGGCGAGAGGCTGCGTCGTTCAGGTCTTCTCTATCTCGCGACGTTCGAGATTGAGGACGGTGAGGGCTATGCAGGACGCTTACTCGTTCGGACGCCACAGGGACGCGAGCTGGTGGCCGTGCTGCCGTTGCCCGGCGGGGCCTCGGTGCAAGGTCCGCGTCTAGTGCACGCGGTCGGAGATTCGTGGGTCCCCGCGGCTGGAAGGGGCGCTCGGCCTGTTGTCGATTCCTTCCGAACGCCGGATTCGACCAAACCGGCGAGCGCGACCGTGCGGCTCACTTCAGAGGAGTCGTTCGCCGTGCAGGTCGTCGATGCCGAGTTGGAACGGCGCTGGACAGCCTCGTTTCTGGACCGACAAGGCGCGCTGCAGCCGCTCGCTCTGGAAGCTCTTCCGAACGAACACGGAGTACTCCTCGGTGGTTCGCTGTCGGTGCCGGAAGGTCGCTATCGCTTGATCGTGCAGGGGGAGTCGGAGTCGGCTCCACCGGTGGCTTTGGAGACGGTCGTGTTGGTGACGAATCCATGAGCGGAGTCTGCAAGATGCTCGTGATGATCTCAGCTCTGTTGCTGTCCACGACGGTGGCGGCGCAGTCGCGCCCGACAGCTCTCGACGAGGTCTTCTCAGAAGAGCTCGACGTGTCGCTCGTCGAGCTCGACGTGCTCGTGCTTGACGGGAAGGGGAACGCCGTCACGGGTCTCCGCGCGGAGGACTTTCGCGTTCTCGAGGAGAAGATCGAACGCCCGATCGCCAGCTTCGGAGAGATCGTGAAACCGGAGTTTCGTGCGCAGCCCGGCGTCGAGCAGCGGCCACCGGCACCGCTTGAAGGCGGAAAGTTCGATGCACCGAACGAGACTCTCGTCATGCTCTTCGTCGACCATGCGAACCTCATGCCCAACCGGCGGGCGCGGGTGCTGCACTTCTTGGATCGCTACCTGGAGGAGACGACTCCCTCGGGTGCCGTGCGCTTTGGTCTCGTGCTCAACGATCGGCCGCTGCGGGTCGCCATCGCGCCGACGACCGACCGCGCCAAGTTCCGTCGGCAGGTTGCCGCCCTCCCCAATCCGCCAGCGAGCAGCGCTCGCGTCGATCTCGATCGACAGGAGGCGATCAGGGTCATGAGGGGCCCTGATGACCCAGCCCCAGGGAGGAGTCGGGCTGATAGGGCCTCGACCACGGTAGCGGACTGTCCTGAACGGATGGAAAAGATCGGAGCTATCGGCCGCTACATCGACGGCGTCGAGCGCCGCAATCAGCGAACGCTTCTGGGGCTCGATGCAACCGTGACGATGCTCGGCGGCGTCGAGGGCACTAAGGTTCTCCTCTACGTCGGTGAGGGTCCCGAGCTCCAACCGGGACTTGAGATGGCCCTGCGTGCCGGCTTCGCTTGCGCAGACCTTCGTTCTCAAGAGGTCACGCTCACCGGGTCGCTCATCGAGCGTGACTTGCGCGGCGTAGCGGCCAACGCCAACGCCTACCGAGTCACTCTCTACGCGCTCGACGCGGGCGGGGCGAGGCTGGAGGAGGACTTTACAGAGCCCCGGGCTATCTTGGACCCTGAGCTTCGTCAGGCCCGCGCGTCGAATCTTCAAGGCTCCATGTTCATCCTGGCCGACGAGACCGGAGGCCGTCTCTTTCGCAATCTTGGCGACGTGCGCCCTCATCTCGAGCGGCTCGAGCGCGACCTCGAGCATCGCTACGAGATGGCCTATGAGGCACCGCCCGAACCGGGGCGAGTGCGACGGGTCAAGGTGGAGGTCCGCAAGGAGCGGCTCGAAAAGCTCGGACTCGGAAAGGTTCGTGTGCTGCACCGCAGTGCCATTCGCTCGATCGGTGAGAACGAACGTCTGGTTGCTCAGCTCTTTGCTGCGCTCTGGCTGGGCAACGAAGACAACGAGCTCGACATCGGCGTCTTTCACGCTGAGCCTGAGACGGCGGGCCGTACCGGGGTCGGGGTGCGAGTTCCCTACGACAGACTGGTGCTGGACGAAGCGACGCCGCCCGAACGGCTGCGCATCTTCCTCATGGCGCGCGACGAGGAGAGCGGCGCTCGCACTCTGCCGAAGGAGCACTTCGAGGATTTGACGGCGTCTGCGCTCGAGCGGGGTAGGGCCGCCGGATCCCTGGAATTCGT
>JBCCLJ010000274.1:0-7844 GCA_039026915.1 Acidobacteriota bacterium | reverse complement strand
GGCGTACTCGGTGACTTCGAGCACCGTCGTCGCTTCGCGCTGCCCCATGCGACGCGTCTCACGGAAGCGTGTGCCGACGCCGCTTCGAATCTCGCCGAGAGGCTCCACACGCAGAATGTGCGGCACCGCCTTCTGGAAGTTCTCGATGTGCGCGACGGTGTCGAACACCTTCTCGAGTGGTGCTTCGATCATCAGCTCGGTGTGAACTCGTGACATGGCGGTCTCCGGAGGGGGAGCGCTGCAACCTTTCGGCGTCTGCGCTCGTCTTGTGCGAGGAACAGCGACTCGAACTGGAAGTGGGGGAGAGACAGCATGACGGATGGAGAGAAGACGGCGCAACCGGTCCAGGACGCTGACCGGATCGCGTCGCTCGATGTGCTGCGTGGCTTCGCGCTGCTCGGCATTCTTCTGCTGAACGTCCTCGGCTTCGGACTTGCCTCGGCGGCCTACAGCAATCCAGCCGTCGATCTGCGCGACGCCGGCCCTGCGGATGTCGCGGTTTGGGCGACCGTCGAGCTCCTGGCGGAAGGCTCGATGCGCTGCCTCTTTTCGATCCTCTTCGGAGCGGGCGTCGTGCTCTTCGCCACCGGCGCGCGGGCCAAGTCGGGCGTGCTGCACTACCGCCGAACTTTCTGGCTGCTCTGCTTCGGCCTCTTCGATGCCTACGTTCTGCTGTGGCCGGGCGACATCCTGGTGACCTACGCCGTGGCGGGCGCTTTCCTCTACCTGCTGCGCAACGTGCGCCCTTCGCGGCTGGCTGGGCTGGCGGCGGTTCTGCTCCTCGTCCTCTCTCTCTTCTACGGTGGCTTTCGCTGGGGCATGGGCTTCTCGGCGGCCGCCGCGCAGGAAGTGGCGACGGGGAACGCCGACGAGCTCCCACAGGGCACTCTGGCCGCGGCCCAGGGCTGGGAGGACTTCCGCAAGGACTTCGATCCGCCCGCCGAGTCGATCGAGGCGGAGCTCGTCGAACGTCGCGCTTCCTATCGCTCGGCGGCCGAATGGAACGAGGGCAAGGCGACCGAGATGATCGTCTTCATCATGCCGTTTTTCCTCCTCTGGGACGCCCTGGTGATGATGCTCCTCGGCATGGCTCTCTTCAAGTGGGGTGTGCTGCAGGGCAAGATCCCGCAGCGCACCTGCTGGTGGCTCGTCGGGGGAGGATTCGCGGTCGGTCTTGCGGTCAATGCGTTCGAAGTCTCGGGCGCCCTGCGTTCGAACTTCGATCTCTTCTCGGTCTTTGCGCAGATGCAACCGACCTACCACTTCGGCCGTCTGGGCGTGGCGCTCGGCTACCTCGGGCTGATCCTTCTGTGGGTGCGGACCGACGCTCTTGCCGGCTTGCAGCGTCGCCTCGCCAGCGTCGGCCGCATGGCGCTGACGAACTACCTGCTGCACTCGCTCTGCGCTCTCTTTCTCTTCACCGGCGCCGGCCTCGGTCTCGTCGGCGAGCTCTCGCGAGCACAGCTCTATCCGATCGTGCTCGGCATCTGGATCGTGCAACTCCTCGGTAGCGACCTCTGGCTCCGCCGCTTTCGCTTCGGTCCCGTGGAGTGGTTCTGGCGCTTCCTGACGTACGGCAAGGCGCCGGCGATGCGCCGCTTGCCGTAGACGGATTCGTGCGCAGTCCGAGGCGTTCGCGGTATCGCAGCCTGCGGCCGCGAAGGTCACGGTCGACCCGATTGTCGGCGCTCTCTATGATCGGCGGCATGAAACAGCTGATCTGCCTCCTTCTCGCCGCTCTCTTCGCGCTGCCTGCGTATGGCCAAGATGCGCGGAGCATCGACGCGATGCTGCAACGACTCGACGCTCTGCAGGCGGAGCTCGACGCGATCGACCAGAGACCGGAAACGAGTCTCACGGTCGTTCGAGAACGTCGCGAGGCCGAGGCGCGCGACGTTCAGGCGGAGATCGACCGCGTCGTCGAGGAGATTCATCTCGCCTTGAGCGGTGTCGAGGACGGAGCGTTTGCAGCGGTTTTCGAAAGCCCGCCGACGGACCTCCAGACAGAGCTCCAGGAGTTCTTCGAGCCGTTCCTCGTCATGCTGCGCTCGGCGACGGAGAGATCTCGCGAGATCGAAGAGATTCGGCGCGAACTTTCGGGTCTCGAGGAGCAGCTCGCAATGACCGAAGGAGCCCTCGAGCGTCTGGGTGAGACCACGCCCTCCGCGGAGGATTCCGAGACGCTGAGCGAAGAGTCCGCCGAGCTCAAGGCCCTCTGGTCCAGGCGTCTCGAGTCGACGACCGCGCGGAAGGCGACGCTCGAAGCAAAGTTGCAGGCGATCCGCTCAGGGAACGACGACGCCGCCAAGCGCGCCGCAGCGCCGGCGACCTTTCTGCGCGATCGTGGCATCACGCTGTTGTTGGGACTGCTGGCCGGTGCCGTCACCTGGATCGTGCTGTCGTTTGTCGGCTCGCTCGTCAATCGCGCGTCGCGCAACCGCAAGCTCGCGGAGCTCGGCAGTCAGGGCCTCTCGACGACGGGCCTCGATCGCAGCATCGCCGAGCGAGGTCTCGGCGTTCCCGTGCGTGCTGCTCGGCTCTTCTACCGCTTCTTCACCATCGCGGCAGCGATCGTCGCCGCGCTCACCGTCTTCAACAGCCGCAACGACTGGCTGCTCCTCGGCTTCGGGGTCCTGCTTCTGCTCGGCTTTCTGTGGACGCTGATCAAGTCGCTTCCCGAGTTCGTCGAGCAGATGCGCACCTTGCTCAATCTGGGCTCGGTGCAGGAGGGCGAGCGCCTGATCTTCGATGGCGTGCCCTGGCGCGTGTCGGTGCTCGACTTTCACTCGGTGCTCGAGAACCCCGCGCTCGAAGGTGGCAACCTTTCGCTACCGGTCCGAGACCTCGCGGGCCACTACTCGAGGCCCATCGCCCCGAGCGAAGGCTGGTTTCCGACGAACAAAGGCGACTGGGTGCTACTCGACGACGACAAGATCGCCGAAGTGCTCGTGCAGACGCCGGGGTACGTGACGCTGCGCCGCCTCGGCGGCGGCACCGTCATGGTGCCGACGGCGGGCTTCGTCGAGGAGCCGCCGATGAACCTCTCGAACGGCTTCCGCGTCGAGCTCGAGTTCGGCTTGGACTACGGTCTTCAGGCGGAGTCCACGACGACGATCGTCGACACGATGCGCACCTGGCTCGAGGAGCGCCTGCCGAGCTTCCTGCCCGAGGGGTCGATTCAGAACCTCGAGGTGGAGTTCTTCGCCGCGGCCGACTCGTCGCTCAACTACGAGATCGAGGTCGACCTTGCTGGCTTCGCCGCCTGCGAGTACGAAGAGGTCGGCCGAATCCTGTCGCGCCTCCTCGTCGACTGCTGCAATGAACACGGCTGGGGTATCCCGTTTCCGCAGGTTCAGGTGCACGGGGTTTCGTAACTTCGCGAGCTCCTCCACGCCCAGAGGCTTCAGCCCGGAGACGGCAAACAGAGCGCCGGCACCGCCCGCCGTACTCTCGTCGCGCGTTAGGCTAGGAGGCCAGATCTGCAAGGAGATTCGACCATGATGAAAGCTCTTCGACGCTGGCCTTTCGGAGCCGTCCGCTCCGGCTTCCCGGCGCTCTTGTTCGTTGCTTCGGCCTGCTTTGCTCCGGCGGCCGCCGACCTCCTGATGAGCCCCGAAGAGCTTGCCGAGAAGCGCGGTGAAGTCCTGGTGCTTGCGGTCGATACCGCCGCCGACGCGTTCGAAGCCGAGCACATCGCGGGTGCAGGCTTTCTTCCCTACGGCAAGATCGTTCAGAACCGGCCGGTCGACGGCGGCCTGTTGATCACCGAGATCCCGCCGGCCGACGAGCTCGGCGAAATCCTGCGCACCGCCGGCGTCCGCGCCGAGCAGAGGGTCGTCCTGTACGGCAACCCGGTGCTCGCGTCGCGCGCTTTCCTGACGCTCGAGCAGATGGGGCATCGAAACGTCGCCCTGCTCGACGGCGGTCTCGACGCCTGGAAGGAGAGCGGCGGTGAGGTCGAGACCGGGCCGACCAAGGTCGCGGCGGGCAACTTCGAACCGGCTCCTCGCGACGACATCCTGGTCGACGCGCCCTGGGTGGAGAAGCAGCGAACGGACGACACCTTCGCGCTCGTCGACGCGCGTCCGCTGGTGGAGTTCACCGGTGCGGACGGCGGCCGCAGCGGCCGCTTCAAGACCGGACACATACCGGGTGCGGCGAACCTCTACTGGGAAGAGATGGTCGAACCCGACGGTCCGCGTGCCGGTCGGTTCCTCGATGAGGAGGCGCTCCGCAGTCGGCTGGCGCTCGCCGGCCTCGACGAAGGCGAGACGATGGTCTCCTACTGCTTCATCGGCATGCGGGCGAGCGTCAACTACTTCCTTGCCCGTCATCTGGGCTACGAAGCGAAGTTCTACGACGGCTCCTGGAACGACTGGAGTCTGACGGACTATCCCGCCGAGACGGGTCCCGACCCTCGGGCGCCGCTCGTCGAGCGTGCGCGCCGCGACGAGAACGGCACGATCACCCTCTTCGACGGCTACACCCTCAACGGATGGAAGGCGAACGAGAACCCGGACTCCTGGACGGTCGAAGACGGCGCTCTCACCTGCAACGGCCCGCGCAGTCACCTCTTCTTCGTCGGCGGCGAAGGTGAGGAAGACAACACCTTCACCAACTTCGAGCTCAGCGCCGAGGTGCGTACTCTTCCCGGGAGCAACTCCGGCATCTACTTCCACACGCGCTTCCAGGAGAGCGGCTGGCCGCGCTACGGCTACGAGGCTCAGGTCAACCTGACGCACGAAGACTGGAAGAAGTCGGGAAGCCTCTACGACGTCGTCAACGTTCGGGAGCAGCTCGCCGAAGACGGCGAGTGGCACACTCAGACCGTGCGCGTCGAAGGCAGGAAGGTGACGATCAAGGTGAACGGCAAGGTGGCCGTCGAGTACACGGAGCCCGAGGGCAAGGAGCCGGGCGCCGACTTCGAGCGCCTTCTCGGTTCGGGGACCTTCGCCTTCCAGTCCCACGACCCGGAGAGCAAGGTCCAGTTCCGCAAGGTGCGGGTGAAGCGGCTCGATTGACTCTGATTCGTCTGCAGGTCCGTGGCTCGTTGTTTCGAAGGACGTTCCCGAAGGGCTACTGCCTTCTCTGGTGTGGGCTGGTTCTCTACAAAAAGCGTCGAAGTCTCAGCGTGACGTGGCTGTCGCTCTCGAAGGCGCCGAGGAATGGATCCTCGTTGGCGTCGAAGTATCGGGCTTCTAGCTCAAAGACCATTCGTTCTCCGACTCGGCGTTCGAGTTCTGCCGTCGCGATCACACCATTGGTTCGCGTGTCGATGATGGCGCCCGCGAGGATCTGCGTGTCCTGAGGATCGTTGAGTGAGATTCGGGCTCCGGCGAACGCGTCGCGGTCGAACGGGTTGAAGGGGCTGTGACGCAAATCGCGCCCGTCATGGAGGAACTCCGCGATGACACCGAGATCGAGGGCGCTCGATCCGACACCAAAGAAGGTGTACTCGATTCCACCCACCGCCGAGGAGAAGTCGTCTCGATCGATTTGCACGCTCGCGACCTCGAGTTTGAGAAGCCACGGCCCGGTGGTGTACTGCACGTCGAGGCCCGCTTGACTCCTTTCTTGGTAGAACGGAGTCGGCTCGTCTGTGGATGGCGAGGCGAGCAGTAGCGGGAAGCGATTCGTACCGTGGAACAGGTGAGTACCGAAGTCGAAACTCCCTAAGGTTGCGGAGTAACGCAGAGCGAAGTCACCAGCCCACTCGTCCCCATCGCGCTGGAACTGTGCCCGGTCAGAGACCACCCCTGCTCGCAGTCGCCCTTCGCTGCCGGGGAAGAGCTGCTTGCGGAAGTAGGGCAGGTAGAGAGCCTCGAGCGAACCCGCTTTCAGCCGGCGAGACACTCTGATCATGGGTTGACCGAGCTTCTCGCCTTGATCGAAGTCCTCGATCGTGTCGAACTGGTTCACGATGTCGACGACGTTCCGGGATTCGGCCACGCCCCAAAAGACACGACTGAAGCCGACCAGCAAACTCCAGTCCCCGGAGGATCTGGCGAAGCTTGCCTCTCTGAAGTCGACGTAGGTCCTGTCGTCGTCAGCCGCGTCGAGGCGAATGTAGGGTTCGATCGTTGCTCTCGCTCTACCGCTCTCCGCGACCCACTGGAGCTCTCCTTGAAGAACCAGACTCCCCTGAACGGAGCGGAGCTGTTGATCGAACTGAGGCCGGCTGCCGAAGAATCGGGCCTCGGTCGTCACCTCAGGGCGAAAGCGAAGGCTCTGTGGCCAGCTCGCGGCCGGGGCCAGAATCGCGAGTGCCAGAAGCGTGAGTCGAAGTCGCATGGCCGGTGCTCACGGAGTCTCGAGTGCGCTGGGATCGAAGTCTCGTCGTTCGAGCTCAACGCCGAAGTCGAACTCGCCGAACTGGAGCGTCGTCGTCTTGCGGGTCAGATGGTTGACCATGATCTGATGGTGGGATCTCCAGTAGCCCTTCGGGTACCTGCGATACTCGAGCAGGTCGAGAGTCTTCAAGAGCCTGCCGCCGCGATCGAAGAACTCGATGCGGCGAGATTGAAACGTCTCAGTATCGAAGTAGCAGTTGAGTTTGGTGTAGCCCGAACGCTCGTAGAGCGGATTGCACTGCACCTTGTAGACCCTGCTGCCATCGTCCAGGTCTTCCTCGCCGAGGTAGATGTACTCGTACTTCCCGAGCTCGTTCGAGGTCAAGTCCTCGAAAGCGAATTCGGAACCAACGAAGGGCCCTGACTTGTTCGACGAAGAGATTCTCTTCACGCGCCGGAGTGCGGGGAGATAGAGCCACTGGTTGTCGCTCTTGAGAACTCTGGCCTGGGACAGAAGCTTGGTGCCCTCGACATCGGGAGGCGAGAAGAATCGGGTCAGCGACCAGTCACCGTTCCCGTCTCCCTGCTTCTCGAGCGTTTCGATTCGAAGTTCTCTGGTCGTCTCTCGCCCGCGAGAGTCGGAGAGGGTCATGGTCAGCTGGGCCGCTGAGCTCCCAAAGCCGGCATCGGATTCGTCGGCCCTTTTCGCAATCGCGTAGCCACGGGCCGTCGGATCATCGGATTCGAGGCCTTCATTGGCCCGCGCCAGGAGAGATGCATGACACAGAACCAGCAGCGCGGTGCCGATCATCAATGGACGGGGAGGTTTCATGGCAGGTTCCTTTCGGGAGGAGCAGCAGGAGCTGTTGAGAATCGAGTCCGAAGCCGGTCAATGAGAAGCAGCATCGAGGGGAGTAGCGTGAAGTTCACCGCCATTGCGAGTCCGACCGCGAGAGCAGTCAGCAGGCCGAGATCGGCGTTCAACTTGAATGACGAAGAGGCCAAGAGAGCGAAGCCGGCGGCGAGAATCACCGTCGTCAACAGGATGGCGGTGCCAGCCGTCTCGAACGAGTACCGCACCGACGCCTCGACGCTGTCTCCTCGTTCTCGCGCTCTGAGGTATTTGGACAGGAAGTGCACGGTGTCATCGACGATCACGCCAACGGCAACTGAGCCGACCGCAGCCACAGAGAAGCCGACGACGCCGACCAAGAGAGCCCACAAGCCGAAGGCTGCAAGCATGGGCAGTGCGTTCGGAATGAGGCTGAGCAGGCCGATGCTGAGAGACCGAAGGCTCATCGAGAGGATGGCGAAGATCGCGAGCACGAGCGCGATTGCGCCCTCGAAGAGAGCTTCGATGTTTCGTTCTGCGACGAAGGCGAAGAGCACCTTCGAACCGGTTACCTCGAGCTCGTAGCCTCCGCCGTTGCTCGAGAACCAGGCACGCGCTTCCTCGAGAAAGGCCCGCGTCTCGCCCGTCGAGATGTCCTTCATCGAGGCCGTGATTCGCGTCGAGCGCCGATCGATGTCGACCCGATTGCTCAGATCGAGTCC
>JBCCLJ010000273.1:0-7844 GCA_039026915.1 Acidobacteriota bacterium | reverse complement strand
TGGCAAGCAAGGCCGGCGAGCGGCGCGGCAGCTATCATCGACGAACCCGATCGCGAAGACCCTGTGCCTCTGAGGATGCCGCCCCGCCCCCACAAAGACCCACGGATTCTCCTCAGTGGGACGCACGACCCCAGCGTCATCCCGGCGCCTCGACTGAGCTCGAATCAGGTCACGACGATTCCACGTGTCGACGACACCTGGCTCAACGGACCGAACCTCGATCCCGAGAACCGGCCGTGGGTCCACGTTCCGGCCAGGGAGTACGACCTCGCTGAAGCGCTGAGAGAGCAGGGCGTCGAGCTGAATTTCGACCTGTTACTCGTGCAGGCGAACGCCAGCCGGATCAACCTGCCGAGAAACCTGGGATCGTTCGACTGCCCCAAGATCCTCCTCCTCGGCGACACCCACCACATGCATCAGCCGCTCCAGGCGATGCTCGAGTACGCCCTCTCGGAGGATTTCGACGGCATCGTCTCGCTGTACGACCGACACCATCTGCACTGGTTCCAAGAGATCGGATTGTCGAACCTCGCCTGGATTCCAGGGCTCGGCATCGAGCACACACCGACCGAATCGCCGAACCGATCAGAGCCTCGAGTGTGCTTCGTCGGCGCAGCAGCAGGGATGCAACCGCACGTGGTTCGGACCCGTCTTCTGGGAAGTCTGACCCGGCGCGGCGTGCCTCTCCTCCAGCGGCTGCCGAACGAGCAGATCTCCAGAGCCGAAGCCGCCGACTTCTACCGTCGCTCGGCGATCGCCTTCAACTGCAGCCTGAACGGAGATCTCAACCTGAGAGTGTTCGAGGTGCTTGCGGCCGGCGGGTTTCTGCTGACGGACCAACTGGCCGTCGAGTCGGGACTCGGCCACGCCTTCGCCGTCGGAGAGGATCTGGTGACCTACTCGGACGCCGCCGATCTGCTGGCCAAGGTCGAGTACTTTCTCGATCGACCTGGCGAGGCCGCAGAGATCGCGGCACAGGGGCACCGGACGTTCCTCGAGCATCACGACCCGGCACAGAAGGTGGACGCCCTTCTCGACTGGGCGCTGGGAGGACCGCTCGATCCCCGCTATGACCCGTCCGACGACTTCAGGTTCCAGAGGGCGCCGCAAGCGCGAGAGACGATACTGGAGCGGGCGGCCTTCTACGAGAAGATCCAGGAAGAGCATCGTCTGACCGAATCGCTCCGAGTCCTGCTGGTGGGGTCCAGCGCGCTCCGCTTCGCCGACGACCTCTCCGACCTGCCGCGTCTGCAGCTATATTGCACTCCCTCGAGCGAGGGCGAGACCTTGGCGGGCGAAGTGGTCCTTGGTCGGGACCGCGTCCGAGAAGTGCCCTTCGAAGCCGTTTCGGGCTCAGGCTGGGGAGTGATTCTCCACCCGGACGATGAGAGGGTCGCCATGCACTGGGGTGAAACGGAAGGGGAGAACGCGATCGTGGTGAAGACCAACAACGAGTCCGACGGGCCCTCCGCTCCGAGCGGCCAGGGAGAGAGAGAGCGCTTTCTCGTCATCCGAATCAACCATTCCCACGCGGGGTTCTTCGCCTACGTCAACTTCGCGCTGAACCAGCTGACCTACGCCGAGAAGCACGACCTGCGCCCGGTGGTCTACTTCGGCCCGACGTCGGAAGACGGTCCCAACGCCTTCTACGACCCGCGCCACGGCGACAACACCTGGGACTACTACTTCGAGCCGGTGGCGGGCCTCACCTATGCAGACCTCCAGCGCAGGCTGGACGATCCGGACGACCCTGTCGAGGCCGAGGACGTCGTCACGCTGACCACGGATCAGCTCTGGGAGATCCACTGCGTCGAGCCGGACAGCATCTTCCCCTATCCCCACAACATGCATCGCAACACGTACCACGAGGACCCCGAGTGGTACCCGAAGCAGCGCGCCCGAGCGCACCGGTTGATCGAGCGCTACGTGCGAGTCAAACCTCACGTTCTGGAGAAAGTCGACAAGTTTCAGAGGGAGCACTTCGGCGACACGCGAGTCCTCGGAGTGCACATGCGCGGGACCGACAAGGGCACGGCGGACGGACCGCCGGAGCTCATGCGGATCGTCCGACCGCCCGAGTACTTCCCGCACATCGACGCCTACACCGAAGAGCATGGGCCCTGCCAGATCTTCATCGCGACGGACCAGAAGCAGTTCGTCGAAGAGCTCGAGGAGCGCTACGGAGATCGCGTGCTGGCCTACGATGCCTTTCGCGCGTCCGGGATCCGGAACCCCTTCGAGATGCAGGACGACCTGAGCTACAAGAAGGGCGAGGAGGTGTTGATCGACTGCCTTCTTCTCTCCCGGTGCGATCACCTCCTCAAATGCACCTCCGCGGTCGGCGAGTTCGCGGCCTACTTCGAGCCGCGCCTGTCGCCGCTCGACCTGAATCACGAACCCGTCGACATCTCGCCCTTCACCAAGCTGGGCCTGCGTATCAAGCGAATGACGTACCTGCGCTACCTCGAGTGGAAGGCACGAACCTTCCGCAGGAACCAGGCGCCCTGATGCGGGGCCTGAGCTGGTGGCCGCCTTGGCGAAGGAGGCTCGACCCGTCGGCGTTCTTCAACCGACTTCACTGTCTTTCCGGGTTCGGCGACCGCATCACCGACGTGTGGGCAGCGGTGACCCTCGCGCGCCTCCACGCAGCCGACGCCCGAGTCGACATCTACTGGCATCCGGACGGCAACCAGTATCCAGGCTTCACAGGGATCTACGACATCGACCTCTTCTCCATCCGCGGCTGCCAACTGGTCGCCGACGTTCCGCGGCGATCGTGGAGCTACGGCGAAGACGATTGGGACTTCAGCGACTCTCATCGGATCGATCACTGCCTGATCCAACTCCCTTCGGGTGCAAGGCAGATCGTTCTGCGGAGTGGCCGCGAGTGGGGCAACAGCTGCCCGGACCGCCTGCTCACAGAACTGCCGCACTACGAACTCGATCCGCAGCTCACACTCGAACAGATCGTGGAAACGTACCGGGGCGTCGCAGCCGACACCGTGCCCTCCCCGGATGTCGTCGAAGGCATTCCCGCGGACATCGCAAGCAGAGTCGGCGTCCACGTCCGTCTGACCGACAAGGTCCTGCCCGACGACCAGAGCGAGGTTGCGTTCGAGATGTCGATCGCCACGTGGAAGTCGATCGAAGCGAGCGGCCTGCGATACCTCGAGCAAGCGGTCGAGCGCGGTGAGAAGTTCTTCATCTGCTCCGATGATCTCGCCTACCGCGACGAGCTCATCGAACGGGTCCAGGCCCTGGGCGGCGACGCCGTGTGCGCCAGCGTCCCCGCGCAGCACCGAGATCGGGCGGGCTACCCGGCACTCGTCGACTTCTTCGGTCTGACGCGATGTGCCCGTGTCGTTCAGATGACGAAGTACTCGACGTTCTCGATCGCCGCCGCCCTCTCCGGCGAGCTGGCCCTGAGGAACTTCTTCGACGACAAGGACGGCGTCGGGAACCGGCTCGACATCTGGAGATCGGTCCTCACCGACGTCACGATGGAGGCCTTCGACTGAGGGCGGACCTCAGCCCTCGTCGACCAGAACGAAAGAGAGGCGCGCGGGCTGCGTCTCACCCGGGCTCTGGGGCTCCTCCGTCAGACGCGTCTCGAACGGTCGCCGCACGCTGTTCCCCGACGGGTCCTCCAGACGAGAGTTGATCTGAACGACGTAGGAGCCGGCGGCCCAAGGCTCCTCAGGCGTGAGCAGAACCGTGCGCTCGCCCCGAGTCGCAGAAGCACGAACCGCAATCGACTCACCCTCTCGCAGAAGAACGAGCGAGCGCTCCAGCATGCCGTGATCGAGCGGGCCGTCGAGCTCGATCTCGAGCGGCTCGCGCGAGTCGAGGCCGGGAGGTAGCAAGGACCACTCGGCGGGACGCGGCTGCGTGTGATCTGGCGGCCCGACGGCGTAAACGACTCGGTGCTCGGTCCCGAGCGGAGTTCCCTCCGCGCTGTGCCAGGAGCCGTCGACGACGAACGCGATCGTAGACTGCCCATCGAGCGGCCTGCCCTCTTCGCGATTCGGCAGCAGTCCGCTCTTGAGACGGCCCGGGTCGAAGAGCAGCGTCAGCCGTGTGCCCGAAGGATCCCACAGCTCGTGATCGAGCTCGAGCAGGCCGAGCTCGAGGACGCGGCCGCCGGCATCTTCGAGCCGTAGGTGATCCCAAGCGACGCCTTGGCGCATCGGCTCGCTGAAGTGCAGATACATGCGCAGAAGGTTCTGCGGAAGTTCATCGCCGCTCGGATAGAGGGCCACGACCCGCGGCGTCGACGAGACGCGATCCACGGCAGGCCGGAACTCCAGCTCGGCGCTCGAAGGGGGCAGGCCACCGAACCGTTCGACGAAGGCAGCGCCGTCGAAGGACGCGCGGTAGCCGACGCCGGCAGCAAACGGGAAGCTCGGCGTGAACACCAACTCGCCACGCGCGAAGTCGGCGCTGCCGTGCATCGCGACCGACGCTTCGTCGCCGGCGGACACGACCTGCACATGGAGGATCTCCGAGACCGTGAGTCGGCCGTCTGCATCGGCTGCGGCCGACTCGAGGAGTCGCGTCAGGCTCTCCGGAAGCTCGGCGCGCACGACGCCTGCAGCCTCATCGAACTCGAGCTCCGGTGAAGGCAGTGCACAGCCGCCGAGACACAGAAGTGCCGCGACTCCCCAGCGAGCCGCCGAGCGTCGCACGCGGAAACGGCGCCTACGGCAGCGCGACCGTCTGCAGCTTCGCGCCCGTGTCGCTCTCGATGAGCAGAAGCGAGTGATCGCCGTCGAGCCGGTCGAGCTGCGTGACGTCCTGCAGCTCGGCGATCGTCTCGTACTTGAGTCCCGCCCTGTCGGCGACGCGGCTGGTGAGACCTTCCTGGCTTTCGATCGAGGAGAGGTCGACCTTCATCACGCCACGGCTGCTGTTGGCCATCAGCGCGTAGTCCTGCCCCCCGTCGCTGTAGACGATCATGTCGAGCGGGCGGTTGCGATTGCCGAGCTCCGCGACGGTGGTACCCCGCACTTCGGCGCCGTCCACGAGATCCGTGACCGGAAAGGTGACGAGCGGCGTGCAGGTGTAGGCCGCCAGCACGTGCGCCGCGCCGCCGATGTCGTAGGTCGTCAGGGTACGCACGGGCGCGTGCGTCTCCCACTTGCCATGTGCACCGTGGTACACCTCGATGCCGACGCCGGACTTGGCCTGGGTGAAAGGAAAGTCGAGGGTGTGCATGCGCGAGGAGAACTCTTCGTTGGAGAGACCGGCGACGAGCACCTTGCCGCCAGCGTAGGCGATGTCGGTGATCGCCTGCATGCGCAGCGGCCGACCGCGACGATCCTCCGCCGTCTCACTCACCGGGTTCGGCAGCTCGAGCTTCGAGTAGGCGACCTCGTCCAGCGAGAAGAGGTCTACGGTTCCGGCCTTGTCGACCGTCACCACGGCGGCCTGCGCTTCCGGACCGCTGCCGCGCGCGACCGACAGGTAGGCGCGACCGCTCTTGGGGTGCACGGCGAGATCGACGATGCGGATTCCCTCGGGCGTCGTGCCAAGGAGCGCCGCAACCTTGCGATCGACGCCGTCGAGCGAGATCGCACCCGGACTCCCCGCATCGGCCGAGCTGTCGACGGCAAAGAGAGCGCCGGAAAGGGAATCACCCAGGAAGAGAACGCCGTCCGGACTGAAAGCGAGAGGGCCGGCGGAACGCACGGGCACCTTGCCCGTCGTCTGGCCGTCGCCGAGGGACACCCCGGCAAACGAGGGCAGCGACAGACTGGCGAGCGCTGCCGTAGCGATGAGGGTGCTGAGCGAGAACTTGCGAAGCAACGAAACTCTCATGCGTCGACTCCTACTGTGACAGAGGGGCTGTGCTCGAGGAATGGGATCGCGAGACGGATTCCCCGAGCGTCCGTGCGTGGATGGCCCTCGATCGTAGCAGCGGCGAACGCCGGCTCGTTGCGCCATCAGAGCAGACGGTCGAACGTCAGCTCGATGACCGCACGCTCTTCGGCGCCGGTGCAGACGGTGACTCGCGGGCGGTCTCGCCAGGCGGACGGCGTCGCATCGTCCGTGCCACCGAGACTCGGCCACGTCTTGCCGCGACTCATGCCTTCGGTCTCCACGCGCAGCGCCCACCGCTCGGAGGTAAAGAGCTCCGGAGCGATCAGATAGACGACGGCCGTCGGATCGTGCATGTAGATCCCGTCGATACCGTTCGTCGACTCGAAGAAGTGACGGTAGAACGGCACCACTTCCGAAAGAAAGCGCGTCGCGGGCAACTTCGAAGTCGCGAGACGATCGAGCTCGGCACCGGTGGGGATCACCTCATGCGTGACGTCGAGGCCGATCATCGAGACCTTCCAGGAGGCACCGAACACGCGATCCGCCGCCTCCGGGTCGTTCAGCATGTTGGCCTCTGCGGCCGGCGTCGCGTTCCCGGGAACCAGGGCGTTGCCACCCATCACGACGACCTCCTGAACGAGCGACTCGATCTCAGGATGTCGTTCCAGAGCCACGGCCAGATTCGTCAGCGGTCCGACCGCCAGCAGCGTCACCTCTCCCGGGTGAGCTGCCGCCTGCTCGAACATCCATCGCGCTGCGCCTTCGTCGGCTTTCGCCGTCACTTCCGGCAGATCGGCATTGCCGAGCCCGTTGTCGCCGTGCACGTGAGCCACCGGCCCGAGGTAGGGCATCGCGACGGGATCTTTCGCACCGGCTACGACCGGAATGTCCTCGCGCCCCGCGATCTGCAGGAGTGCGAGCGCGTTGCGTGTCGTGACCTCCGTCGTGTGATTGCCGAAGACGGTCGTCAGACCGAGCACCTCCAGCTCCTCGGACGCCAGAGCGAGGTACAGAGCCATCGCATCGTCGACGCCAGGGTCGGTGTCGAAGACGATCTTTCTCGGCGGCATGCCGTCTCCTTCGGTGTGAGGACCGTTTGCTTCTCGGCGCGGAGCCTACCCTCAGATCGACCGCAATCGAGGACACTTCGTCCTCCGTCGGTTCCTGAGCCGAAGCCTGCCCCACTCGAAACCGCTGCTCCGAGGGACGTTTGCACGACTGGCATGCGCCCTGCAGTCTTCGTTGGGTGTCCGCGACCGGCGCGGCAACCGACGACTTCGAGGAACAGCCATGACGAACCTCTCAGAGAGCCGAAGCCTCCGCAACTCCACCTCTGATCGCTCTTGCCGCGGCGTGGTGCTCGCTGCGGTTGCCGGACTGCTCCTCGCTTCGACCGCAGCGGCGCAGGTCACTCTGTTCGAGCACAAGGACTTCCGGGGGCGCAGCACCACGCTGTACGAGGCCCACGCCAATCTGCGGGGCAGCTACGTCGGCAACGACCGAGCGAGCTCGATCGCCGTCGCACCGGGGTGCACCGCAGTCATCTATCGCGACAGCAACTTTCGTGGGCCGGCCGTCGAGGTTCGGGGAGACGTGAGCCGCCTGGGCCGCACCGCCGTCGGCAACGATCGCGTGTCGTCGGTCGACGTGATCTGTCGAGGCCAGCGCGGCCGTCGTTACGACCGCTATGACCGGTCGCCCCGCTACGGCAACCAGAGCGGATACGACCGCTACGGACGCGAACAGAGTTATCGCCAGGAGCGCTATCGCACGCCGACCTACGATCGTCACGATCGCGGCAGGAGCCGCCAGCGCAGCGTCGGTCTGCACAGGAACGACCGCTACTCGGGTCGCACGATCTGGGTCTCGGGTCCGATCGCCAGTCTCCGGCGGACACATCTGGGCAACGACGAGCTGACGTCGGTCACGGTGCCGCGCGGCTGCCGCGTGACGCTGTTTGCCGACTCCGAGTTCCGCGGGCGTTCCCTCGTCCTCTACGAAGACGTGCCCAACCTGCGCTACAC
>JBCCLJ010000272.1:0-7847 GCA_039026915.1 Acidobacteriota bacterium | reverse complement strand
GATCGACTTCGGTGACTGGATCCGCTTCTCCATGACCGCGCGCTCTTTCCAGCCCTCCCAGGTGATCGAGGCACTCACCTGGTTCGACCTCCCCTCGGCCGAAGAGGCAGCCTACGACGCTCCGTTCCCGCACCGCGCCTATCTGACCGGCGCTCGCGTCTTCCCGTCACTCGTCAATCAGGTCCCGGGGACGACTCTCGAGGCGTGGCAGGGGCTCGGCCGGTTCGAGCGCCCCTTCCTCGCCCTCTGGGCCGCCAACGATCCCGGCAACCTCGGCAGCTGTCAGGCGCAGCAGCGCCTGATCACCCACGTGCCTGGGGCCAAAGGCCAGCCGCACGACCGCCTGCCCGAAGCGAGCCACTTTCTGCAGGACGACCAGGGCGCGGAGATCGCCCGGCGCCTCGTGTCGTTCTATCGTGGATCCAACGCGGAGAAGGCCCGAGGCGCATCGCGGCTCCTCGATCGCTACTGCGAACTGTTGCTCGTGAAACCCACGCCGCGGGGCCTCGAAGCCGAAGTCTGGGGCACGCCCGGACTCAACGACTGCCCGCAGGACGCTTGGGACTCCATCGACATCGAGGCGGTGAAGGCCGAGACGGGCGCTGTGCACGTCGTCCGCAACGGTCCCAGGCACTGGCTCAGCGACGGCGTCGCCGCGCGCCCGACGGCGAGGCCGGCGCGCCGCAGCTTCGGTGCACTCGACATGCATCGTCTCGCCGTCGTCGAGATCGGAGACAAGATCCGAGGCGGAATCCGAAGCGAGGGAGGCGGCACGCCGGGCAATCAGCCCTACAGCGAAACCCTCGTGCGCCGCACGACGACCTTCACCTTCCGCGCGGGCTCGGACGTCTTCGAGCTGACGTCGCCCGAGGGCAACGTCTACACGATGCAGTCCTTCGCCCTCATCGTCGACCCGACACTGACCCGCGCGGATCTTCCACGCCTCGATCGGCGTCTGGATCTTCCCGACGGCTGGTCGTTTGCCGCGCGCACTCTCGAGTCCGACCTCGTGCTCGAGGCCTCCGGCAAGGCCGTCGTGCTCGTCGATGATCTAGGCAACGCCTATCAGGGCCGCTGAGGGCAGGAGCAGAACCATGACCCATCTTCCACGGCTCTTGCCGGCACTTCTTCTCTTCGCTTTCGCGGGTGCCGCGCCGGCAGCCAACCCGGACTTTCAGGGACGCTGGCGGATCGACCTGGAGCGCAGCGATCCGATGAACCTCGAGGGTCTCGAGATCGACAACGCTTACGAGCTCACCCTCGACGGAGATGATCTTCGCGCGAAGCGCACGTTCTTCCAGAACGGCCAGAGCCAGAGCGTCGAGTGGACGTTCCAGACCGACGGTAAGCCGCATGAGATCCCCGGCATGACGGAGCCGCGCAAGGCGCGGGTCAAGTGGCGCAAGGACAGGCTCAGCGTCAGCTACACGATGCAGCGACAGACGCCGCGAGGCGCTCTCGACATCGACGTCGTCGAGACCTGGAAGCTCACGAAGGAGGGCGAGCTCGAGATCTCGCACTCGATGCGCGTCGGGCAGCGCAACATGAAGCGCCGGGAGATCTACCGTCGCGCCGACGACTGACCGACGGGGCCACGGCGGACAAACCGAGCGCCAACGGAGTCTTCATCGAGCCCCTAGCGCTGGCCGGCCTCCAGGCGCTCCAAGCGAAGGCCGAGCGCAGTCCTCTGCTTGAAGCCCTTCCAGTAGGTGTTCTCGGACGCTTTCGCCCCCGCTGCCCAGACGCCGTCGTCGGAGTTGGGCACGAGGTCGAGGTAAGGGCCCATCTCCTCGTCCTCCTTGAGTAGCAGCCCGAGGTACGCCGTGACGAAGTGCTGGGCGATGTTGTTCATGCGCACGGAGTCCCAGACGGTGTCGGCGTAGTGATCGAACGACGGCGCGCGCCCGGCGGGAGGATCCAGCGACTCGATCGGCGCCGGCATCGGCGCGGCGGCGTTGTGACGCGCGTTGTCGTAGGTGAGCAGGTAGCGGTCGGTTCCGGTCGTCTGCTCCCAGAGGGCGCGCACGCCGTCTTCGTAGCCCGAAACGTCGTCCTTGCTGCCCGCGACGAAGAGCGTGGGGATGCGTACGCCCGCCAGACCCTTCGCATCCCAGATGTCGCGCTGCATGCCCCAGGGCGCAAAGGCGACGACCGCACGGATGCGCTCGTCGAAGCGCTCGGCGAGCTCGGAGCTGCCGGCCGCGTGCGGGGCGAGCAGGTTCTTGGGCGCTCCCTCCGCGACGGCCTCTTCGGTAATCCCGCCGCCGGCGGTGATGACGGCTCCGTAGCCGCCCATCGAGTAGCCGATGAGCCCGGTCCTATCGGCGTCGACGAGGCCGCTGAGGAAGCCTGTTTCGGCGGCGCCTCGTCGGGCCATCTCGTCGAGCACGAAGAGCTGGTCGAGGGTGCGGTTCAGCAGCGTCGAACCGAAGGCGGCCAGTGTGCGGTAGGTCGAGTCGGTGTGATCGATCGACGCGACGACGTAGCCTTTCGAGGCGAGGTTCTCTCCCAGGTGACTCAGCAGGAAGCGGTTTCCGGGGTAGCCGTGGGAGATCAGGACCAGAGGAAAGGGGCCGCCGGCCCGCAGCGGAGCGGCGTCGCGGTGCGCACGGCCCTGGACTTCGATCTCGGTCTTTCCGTCGCGCAGGAAGACGCTGTAGGGCGTCGGCTCGCCGTCGCCGTCCGCCGGGTACCAGACCTCGACGACCAGCGGGCGGTCGTAGCGCAGGGGCCCTTCTTCCTTGCTCGCCAGCGTTCCCACGACGTCCACCACGTCCTCGTGCACGAGTTCGAGCGTTTGCACACCCACTGCGAACTCGCCGTAGGCGGCGAGCTCGGGAGCGTCAGGGCGAACGCGGTCGATGCGGTTCTCGGCGCCAACGAGCGAAGCAGCCAGGAGGAAGAACAGTGCGAGGCGAGGGGCGGCGTATCTCATGCGCGCGAGTGTACGCGTCACGGCCGAGACGGGCGACCCCTTGGGATGAGCTCAGCTGCAGTACAGAACAGCGGCTCAGAATGCGGAGGCCAACGCCGCCGGCACGAGGATCGTCTCCAGGGTGCGTCGACGATACGCCATGCTCGACTCCTCGATTCCCGGCGAAAGCTCGACTGTACGTCGATCGCCAACGTCACGAATCGCCGTGCGCTCTCCTTCAGGCCCGACAAAAGATGGAAGATCGTCTAGTGCGCAAGTCTCGTCAGAAAGGCAGCGCGCAGTGTGGAGCAGGCGGCCCGTCAGAGCTCTCGCGTAGCGCGACCGTAGGTTCTTGTCGATGGAACCCTGCATGTTGGGCACGATCATGTCGGCGAGCCGAGCGCAGGTTGGAGTAAGACGGCCGCGATCGGGCGCCTCGACGACCTCGCCCATGGCTGAGAGCTGTGCCGACTCGCCCAGAAATGCGAGCCAGGAGGAGGTCATAAAACAGGGGTTGATGCCCGGGCCGTGCAAGTCGGGCTGAGCCGACATCGCCGAGTAGTGGAAGGCGCCCTCGGCAGCGAACGCGCGAGCGAACAGACCCTGCCGACCTCCTAGCTTCGCGAAGGCGTTTTGCATTTCCCCTAGGTCTGCTGCAACTCGACAATCACCAAAGATATGGGCTTGCAAGACGTTCTGCACGCCTTCGTAAAACGCCTGTTCAGGTACCCAGCTCAGCATATGGAGCACGAAGTTGGGCTCCGCGGCCAGCACCTCCGCGATCCGCGAATTGGCCGCTAAGAGTTCGGACGCGCCTTGGCAGTCGCCTTCCTGGATCCGAAGCCACACCTCGGCAAGGCGCAGGCGATTGACCTGAAGAGCACTGATTAAGTCGTTCGGTAGGTCATCTCCCGCTACAAGGTCGAAGGACGAAGACTCGAGATCGGTCCACTTGTCGAGGCGACGCAGAAACACGTCGGACCGCTCCACCAAGGCTTGCAGCTGTTCGCGATCCGCGTCAGTCCAACCAGCGTCAGCCTCGGCCTCTTCGGCAACGCGGTAGAGATCGAAAGCGCGATCTGTGAAGCGCGCGATCGAACTTCGCTCCTCGTCGGCCAGAGGAAAGTCCTCGAGCAAAGCCAGCAGCTGCTGGCCCGCATTCTCCTCGTCAGGCACCGCAGGAAGCCGGTAGCTCTCGAGATCGACCGAGCCGACGTGCTCCTCGTACCAGGTAACGGTCTGCTCGAGATGCTCGCTCCAACGAGCCTTGGACCGTTCCATCCAAATCCAACGCCCGACAAGGAATACGGCGCCCACGGCGGCGGCGAACAGACCGACACCAACGAGCGTCTTGACCCAGGGGCTGCGATCTCGTGATCCGCTCATGTTCGAAGCCTACGATGAAGACTCGCGCTTCGTTTCGCTCGCGGGCCGAGCTGCGCTCGGAGCAATACACTCCACGCATGGCTCCCGCCCTCTCCCTGCGCGTCTTTCTCGGCAGCCTGGCCGCTAGCGTCGCCGTGCCCTCGCTCGCCCAGGACGTGACCTTCTCGCGCGACGTCGCGCCGATCTTCTACGAGCGCTGCGTGCTCTGCCACCGCGCGAACGACGTCGCGCCGATGTCGCTCGTCAGCTGGGAACACGCGCGGCCCTGGGCGCGCTCCATCGCCCGGCAGGTGGCGAGCCGGCGCATGCCGCCCTTTCATGCGGAAGCGGGCGATTTCGCCTTCGCCAACGATGTCTCGCTGAGCCAGGAAGAGATCGACACGGTCGTCGCCTGGGTCGAACAGGGCGCGTCGGAGGGCGATCCATCGACCCTTCCTGACCTCCCGGACCTCGAGCAGCTCAGCGCCGAGCATCGCCTCGGCCCCGCCGACGCGGTGCTCGAAGCACGCGAGAGCTTCGTTCTCGAGCCGGGCAGCGACCTGCAGCGGGCCTTCGTGCTCGAGAACCCCTACGACGAGGACGTCTGGCTCGCCGCGATCGACTACGACACGCGCAGCCCCGCGGTGCACCATCTCCTCGCCGTCACCGATCCGACGGGACAGGCCAAGGCCTTCGACACCGAAGATCCGGGTGCCGGTTTCGCTGTTTCGCTGACCGGCGGCGAGGGCAGTGACCGCCTCATGTCGCTCTACATGAACGGCGCCTCCTTTCTCGGTAGCTGGGCGCCCGGTTGGGTCGCGCGCAGCTTCGGCGACGACGTCGGCATTCGACTGCGGCGGGGACACGACATCGTGCTGCAGATTCACTACTGGAACGGCACCGACGCGGCGATCGAGCACAGGCCACAGGTCGGGCTCTACTTCAATCGCCAGCCGGTGCGGCGCACGCTGCGCAGCGGCGGGCCGGCCGCGGATCCGGAGATCTTCATCCGCGCCGGCGACGCCGACGCCCGCCACACCGACGACTGGATCGCGCCCGCCGACCTCCACGTGCACTCCGCCTCGCCGCACATGCACTTCCTCGGCAAGTCGATGCATCTGAGCGCCGTCTTTCCCGATGGCGGCGAGAAGGTGCTCCTCGACGTCCCTCGTTTCCGCTTCGAGTGGCAGGCGACCTACGCCTACCAGGAGCCGGTCTTCCTGCCGAAGGGCACGCGCGTGCGCATGATCTCGGTGCACGACAACTCGGCCGCCAATCCCGACAACCCGAGCTCGCCGCCGCGCGACGTCACCTTCGGCGAGCGCAGCACCGACGAAATGGCGGAGTGCATCCTGCACTACACCTACGTCGACGAAGAAATCACCTCACCGACAGACGAGCTCGAGCGCATCGACGAGTACCTGGAGACCCTGACGCAGACTCCGAACGACGCACGTCTGCGACTGCACGTCGGTCGATTGCTGGTCGCCGCCGAGCGCACCGACGAGTCGATCGAGCATCTTGCAGCGGCCACTCGCCTGGCACCGGACTACCTGCCCGCGGGCGAGGCCTTGGCCGGAGCGCTGGAGCGACTAGGCAACCTCGAGGCGGCAGCCGCCGAGCTCGAGCGCCTCGTCGCACGTGCTCCGGACGCGCACAACGTCGCTCTCGAACTGGCCCGCATCGAAGAGCGGACAGGCAAGAGCTCCGCAGCCGTCGCACGCTACACAGCTCTGGCGACGAACGCCGATGCACCGCCGCTTCTTCGCGCACGCGCCCACTTTCGCACCGGCAACGTGCTCGCCGATCGAGGCGAGGCCGCGTCGGCGAGAGGAGAGTTTCGCGCCGCGATCGCGTTGGAGCCCTCGCTCCTCGAAGCACATCTCAACCTGGCGACGCTGCTCGGTCGCGACCGGCAGTTCTCTGGAGCCTTCTCCTCGTACGAGACGGTGGTCGACCTCGACCCCCTGCATCGGGCCGCTCGCATGAACCTCGCCATCGCCGGCCTGCTCAGCGGCCAGGACCGAGCGGTCGTCGATCGACTCGAAGAGGGGCTCGAGCTCCTGCCCAAGGATGTCGAGATGATCCATCTCACAGCGCGCGTCCTGGCCACTTCGCGCGACGGAGCCGTGCGCAATGCCAAGCGCGCGCTCGAACTCGCGCAGATCGCCTTCGCCTCCGAGCCGACCCCCGAGCGAGCCGCGACACTGGCCATGGCTCTCGCCGAATCAGGCCGCTTCACCGAGGCTGTCGCCGTACAGCAACAGCTCGTGCAGGGCATGGAGCGAGCCTCGCGCGACGACCTGCTGCCCAGGGCCAGAGCTCGACTCGAGGCCTATGAGCGAGGCGAGCCCTGTCGCGCGCCCTGGCTCTCGGACTCTCCTTAACCTCAGCTCCCGGAAAAGACACACGACCATGGCCTGGCTCCAGAGACCTCTGCTCCTCGTTCTCCTGCTTTCAGTTCTCGGCTGCGGGCCTGAAAGCGACGAACCCACAGCAACAACCGCAGAAGCAGCCACACCTGCTCCCCTCGAAGGCACGCGCTGGCGCCTCGTGCAGTTCCAATCGATGGACGACGAGGTCGGCACCGTGACGCCCTCGGACCCGACGCAGTTCACCATGAGCCTGCGGACCGACGGCACGGTCGCGATGCAGCTGGACTGCAACCGCGGCACCGGGACCTGGAGTAGCGAGGTCGCGGACGACGGTGCGAGCGGCTCTTTCACGTTCGGGCCCCTGGCCACGACCCGGGCCCTTTGCCCACCGCCGAACCTCGACGAGCGTATCGCTCGAGACGCCGAGTCCGTGCGCTCCTTCCTCTTGCGCGACGGCCGACTGCACCTGATCCTGCTCGCCGACGGCGGCATCTACTCCTGGGAGCCGGACGACTCGATTTCAGCCGTTGAGCAGCCAGACGCTGCCGTCGAAGATGCGCTGCGCGCTGCCGAGGCCGAAATCGGAGAGGAGATCGTCGGCGAGGGCCCCGAGAGCCGCTACGCCTTCGCGCGGTTCGACCTCAACGACGACGGCAACGAAGAGGTGGTGGCATACCTCCTGGGACCCTACTTCTGCGGCAGCGGTGGCTGCACTCTGCACCTGCTCACTCGAGACGGCGAGACCTACCGTTCCCTCGGGCGGTTCCCTCTCAGTCGGCTTCCGTTGATCGTCTCTGCGGACGCGACAGACGGCTGGCGAGACGTCTACCGACCCGAATCGGGAGGCGGTGCAGCCTCCTCGTTCGTACGTCACCGTTTCGACGGTACGTCCTACACCGCAGCGGTTCGACTCTCCGGCGAGTCACCTCCCGAGGGCAGGCGAGTTCTCGGCGGCGAGGTCGCCTTCGACTCCGCCCATCCGCTGGCGCCCTCGGGGCCCTGAGCCGCCCCGGAGTCCCCGTCGCGTCAGCTGGCTCGCACGACCCGGTTCTTGCCGTCCTGCTTGCCGGCGAAGAGCACCTGGTCGGCCCGGTCGACGCTGCGGTCGACGGACTCGCCTCGGCGTCGCGCGGCGACGCCGACGGTGTTTCTCAAAGGCTGATCGGTGTAGGGGCTGGCGATCGTAGCTTCTT
>JBCCLJ010000271.1:0-7925 GCA_039026915.1 Acidobacteriota bacterium | reverse complement strand
GCGCAGGTTGTCGAGTGCGTCGGTGAAGTTCTCCGGCGACATCTCTTCGTCGCAGAACGAGCAGCAGCTCTCCCAGGTGTAGCCGTGGCCTTCGACCTGCTTGCGTCCGCCCGGGGTGACCTCGTCGGTGATCGGGCACCAGATCGTGCTCATCGCCAGCATGAAGTTCTGCACCCAGCGCTCCTTCGCGGCCGCCGTCGCGTACTTGGCCGGGTCGCCGAGGAAAGCGGACTTCGAGCCGGCTTCGGAGGCTCGGTAGGAGACACCGTCGTGCTCCCAGGTCTCGCCTTCCGCCATCGACGGCACGAGCTTGACGGGGTCGAGGTCGACGGAAGCCATGCGTTCCGGGATCTTGACGAGCGCCAGGTCGACGGCCTCGGGGGGCAGTTGAGCAGCAGCCAGGGACGGCAGAAGGCAGAGCAGCGCCGCACACAGAAGAAAGAGGGTCGATACATCGGATCGGGTCGCTGTGGACGTACGAACTGGGTACATGAGATCTCCCTGAGGTTTCGACGTTCGATATCGGGCGCCGGCGCTCGGTTTGACGACGCGGACCGAGGAGTCGTGCTGGCGACGGGCGCTGAAGTATAGCGAAGCTCCGAGCTGCCAGAAGGGCCGTGCGAAGCACCCACTCACCCCTACGATTCGGAACCCCGCCTCAGATTTCGTAGTCTCGTAGCGAACGTCTCGAACCACCTCCGATGCAACTCCTCCGACTCTCCCTCTCTCGCCCCCTCGTGATCGGCGCTCTCGTTCTGGTGGCCCTGGTCCTCGCCACCGCGTCCGCGGGCGCGACAGAGGAGCCCGACCGCGCCGACCTCGGCCTGGCAGAGCGCTTCGTCGACTGGCTCGAGGAAGTCGAACCGATCATCACCGAGGCCGAGCGCAGAGTCTTCGGGCAGCTCACCAAGGACTATCAACGCGACGCGTTCATTCGCCGCTTCTGGAAGGAGCGCGACCCCTATCCGCAGACGGGCCGCAACGAACTGCGCGAGCGCTTCGTCGAGCGCATCGCCTACGCCCGCGCCAACTACTCGACTCTCGAGGACGCTCGCGCCCGCATCCTTCTCGTACACGGCGAGCCCGACCGAGAGATCGCCGTGCGCTGCACGACAACGCGCCAGCCCGCGGTCATCTGGCTCTACAGCCGCAGCGAGCAGATCCGAGCCTCTTTCGCCCTCGTCTTCCTGCGCGCCCAGGGCGGCACGGCACCGGCCATCCTCTGGCGCCCCGGGACCGGCGGCGCCGCCGGCAACGTCGTGCGGTCATCGAGAGCCTGCATCAACGGCCCGGTGCTCGAAGAGGTCATGACCGCGATCATCGCTGCCGGCGGTGCCTACGATCAGACGCTCGACCGCGTGCTCGCCAGGCCCCGTCCGAAGAGCCTCGAGTGGGTCGTCTCCTTTCTCTCCGAGTCGACCGACCTGCCGAGAGACGCCGAGCTTTTCAACGGCAACGTCCAGCTCGACTACCCCGGCCGCCACCAGAGCCGTACGCTCCTGCAGGCCGTGGTCCAAGTCGACGCGGACGAGGCCGATCTCGGAGACTTTGCCGGATACCGCTCCTACGACTTCGTTCTGTTGGGCGAGGTGATCCTCAGGGGACAGCTCTTCGAGAGCTTCCGCTACAAATACGGGTTCCCTGCAGACGGACTCACCGACGCGGGCGCGCTGCCGATGACGTTCCAGCGCTATCTCCGTCCCGGCGAGTACCGCCTGATCCTGAGGGTGCAGGACCTCAACGGCGATCGCTACCTGCGACGCGAGCTCGACATCGTCGTCCCGCAGCTCGACAACGCGGTCGACATTCCGCCGCCGACCGACGAGGAGTCCGCACGGCTCTTCGAGGAAGCGCAGCGAGCGATGGCGTCCGGAGAGGCCACCATTCGCATCCTCGAATCTCAAGATGAGATCCAGACCGGCTTCGTTCGCTTCAACACTCTGGCCAGTCCGGAGATCGAGCGCGTCAGCTTCCTCCTCGACAATCGCGAAGTGCTGGTCAAGAACACCCCGCCGTTCAACGTCGAGCTCGACCTGGGCACCTTCCCCAAGATCCACACGCTGCGCGTCGAGGCCTCCGACGCGACGGGCGACATCGTCGCCGAGGACGAGATCGAGATCAACTCGGGTCGCCAGCGCTTCTCCGTGCGACTCATCGAGCCGGGCCGCAACAGGAACTACCGCGAGAGTCTCCTGGCGCGTGCCGAGGTCCTGCATCCTGAAGGATCGACGATCGAAAGAGTGGAGCTCTTCCTCAACGAGAGGCTCGCCGCGACGCTCTACCAGGAGCCCTGGGAGCAACCGATTCGCCTCGACCGTCCAGGAGAGACCGCCTATGTGCGTGGCGTCGCCTATCTCGCCGACGGCAACACCACGGAGGATCTGGTCTTCGTCAACTCTCCGGATCTCCTCGAGGAGGTGGACGTCCAGTTCGTCGAGCTCTACGCCTCCGTGCTCGACCGCGAAGGCAAGCCGATCCAGGGCCTTCAGAAGGACGACTTCGTGGTCCGCGAAGACGGCGAGAAGCAGAACGTGGTGCGCTTCGAGACCGTGGAAGACCTGCCGATTCACGTGGGCGTCGTCATCGACAACTCGGCGTCGATGCGCGGGTCGCTCGAGACGACGCGCATCACCGCGCTCAAGTTCTTCGAACAGGCGATCACGCCCAAGGACCGCGCCGCGGTGATCACCTTCAACCGCTTTCCGAATCTCGCTGTCGGCCTGACCAACGACATGATGACGCTGGGCAGCGGTCTGGCTGGGCTCACGGCCGAAGGCCAGACCGCCCTCTATGACAGCGTCATGTTCAGTCTCTACTACTTCGCGGGTATCACGGGCCAACGAGCCCTTCTCGTGCTCTCGGACGGCAAGGACGAGGTGAGTCGCTTCACCTTCGAGCAGACTCTCGAGTACGCGAAGCGCGCCGGCGTCACCGTCTACTCCGTCGGGTTGAAGGTCGGCGACGGCACGGCGAGGAACCGCCTGCAGAGGCTGTCGCGAGAAACCGGCGGCGACAGCTACTTCATCAAAGACATCCGCGAGCTCCCCCGCATCTACGACCAGATCCAAGGCGAGCTGAGGTCGCAGTACCTGCTGGCCTACCAGTCGAGCTCGCCCCGCACCGACGACGGCTTTCGGGCGGTCAAGTTGATCGTCGAGCGCCCCGGAGCCAAAGTGCGCACGATGAGCGGCTATTACCCCTGAACCGCGACCAGCCGACCGGGCGTCGCGAAGGCTGTCGCCCGTCGGCCCCTCAAGCCTCGCGCTCGTTCGCAGACGAGGGCACGATCTCCAGCAGCGCGATCTCCGGACGACAGAAGAGTCGCAGCCTCGGAGCCTGACCGCGCTCCATGCCGACGCCGCGACTCACCAGAAGCCAGCGCTCGCTCGCGAGCTGCGTGAGACCCGCGGCCCATGACCTCGGCACCGAAGAGAACGTGATCAGCGGACCGTAGCCCGGCACGCGGACCTGGCCGCCGTGCGTGTGACCGGCAATGAGCAGGTCCCCCTGGTTGCCGCCGAGCGCGAAGTCCGGGCGATGGCCAAAGACGAGCCGGAACTTCGACGGCGCGGCGAGACGCAGCCTCGGGTCTCTGGAGTCGGCGAGAGACAGCCCGACGAGCTCGAGCTCCTCGTCGAGGAAGGTCGTCGTCCTCGACGAGGTTTCGATACCCAAGCCCGCGAAGCGCGCCTCCCAGCGGGCCGGGTCGACGTCGCCCTGCACGGCAAAGACGCCGCGCGGCGCGGTCACTCCCGCAGCTCTCCAGAGCTCGCGAAACTTCTGAGCCTCACGCTCGCCGTCCTCCATCGTCAGGGTCTGCAGATAATCGCCCGTCAGTAGGACGAGGTCGGCCTCGAGAGCGGCCAGCTGACGCAACACGCCGAGCTCGTAGTCGCCGGGTGCGTCGGTCTGGAGATCCGCGAGGACGGCCACCGTGAGTGGCCGCGAGAGTTTCGAGGTCTCGATGCGCGTGCGCGAGACCTCGAGGAGTTCAGGCTCGATCTGAAAGGCCCACACGCCGACCGCCACGAGAGACACGGCTCCAACGACGCTCGTCGTCCTCCATCGGTCGAGCAAGGCGAGCACGAGAAGCCCCAGCGTCAGCTGCACGAAGAGCAGCCAGGCGACGTTGCGCAGAACCCCGAAGAGGTCGTCGGCCAGGACGAAGGTCCACTGACCGACCCAGGCACCGAAGGCAAGGGCGACGACAGGCGAGAAGCACCGCTTCTGGCGGTACGCGCCCAGGAGCACGATTGCGGGGATCAGGACGAGCAGGTTGAAGAGTAGGTCTTGGGGATGCACGAGCTTTGACTCCTTGCGCTGGGAGCGCTGTCATCGACAGCGGCAAGGAGATCGAGTCTGTGCGGCCCGGAGGGGACCAGACCATGGCTCTTCCGAGGCAATCCTCGTCGGAATCGAGCCCTCAGCCTCAGCCCGGGCGAGACAGGCGGCTGTAGAACGTCTCCGACAGTTCGTCGTCCGCGTCGGGCAGCAGCAGCGAGAGAACCGGAACGGCCACCAGGGGGATCAGCGTTGCCGGGTACGAAGGATCGATGCCTTCTCCCCGAAAGACGAAGAGCGTGTGCAGTAGACGCTCGAACGCGGAAGCGCCTTCACTCACGGCGAACTCCGTCGCTTCGGCCCAACGAATCCCGCCCCACCAGGCGAGACTGATGCCGTAGCCGAGCGCGATGCCCCAGAAGCAGCCGGCCTCGCTCGTTCGACGCCAGTAGAGGAGATAGCTCATCGCGATCGCCGGCGGCACGACCATGGCAAAGCCCAACAGAAGCAGGTCGAGGATCGAGCGGATCTCCGCCTGCCATGCGACGAACGCAGCGACCAGCCCGTAGACGACGGTGACGCCGCGGTAGGCGCGCAGCTGCGTCTCCGACGAGAACTTGTCGGAGCCGGGCACCCAGTCGCGCACGACCATCGTCGCGCTGGCGAGCAGAATCGGCCCGCCCGACGAAATGACGGCCGCGAGAATCGCGGCCACCGCAACGCCGCCGAGGATCGGGCTGATGTCGATCGCCACCTGTGTGATCGAGCGGTAGCTCGCCAGGCCCGAGTCGTAGCCGTAGCGCGCCAGGGCGAGCAACCCGACGAGTCCAGCCAGCAGCGGCATCAGTGCGGCGACGGCGCCGCCCAGGAGAAACGCCGGGGCGAGCGTCTTCTCGGACTTCGCCGCCGACGAGAAGTTGACGTAGACCGAGGCGGCCGGCGTGTGGATCGTGGCCGAGAAGAACATGGCCAGCACAGCGCCCCAGCCGGCGCCGACGAAACTCCACCACGAGACGGTGCTGACCGCCTGCGGCCCCGCCTCCAGGAGCGCCGCATCGACGCCGCGAGTGACCTCCGCCCAACCGCCGAGGTGACGCACACCGGCGACGACGATCGCGCCGAGGCCCAGAACCACGACGACGCAGTGCACGAGGTTCGTCACGGCCGAGCCCCACAAACCGCCGAGCGCGGTGTAGGCGATCAGCACTCCCGCCGCGATGAAGACGGCGGCACCGAAGGGGATGCCGGTCAACGTGCTGAGGATCGAGCCGATGACGAAGGGCTCGAGCACGTTGACGATGAAGTACTCGGTCTGCACGCAGAGGCTCGTCAGCACCTGGCACCGCCGCGTCCCGTAGCGCCGAGTGAAGATCTCCGCCACGGTCGACAGTCCGAGCCGCCGGAAAGGCACAGCGAAGAAGAGTCCGACGAGTGCGAGGGCAAGGAAGGTGTTGACGCCGTACCAGAGGTTCCAGAGGCCGGTCGCCATGACATCGCCGGCCACGCCGTAGGTCCCGACGCCGCCGATGCGCGTGCCGGCGACGCCCGCAGCGACCATCCACAGGCCCATGTTGCCGGAGGCAACCGCCCATCCCGACGAGCTCGCAGCACGGCGCGCCAGTAGGCTCCCCAGGAGGGTCACCGACACGAGGTAGACGACGCAGACGACGACCGCGCTCATCTGCCCGCTTGCACCCGCTCGTCAGCCACGCAGGTTCACGCCACCGTCCGAGAGAAGCACCGCTCCCGTCGTGTAGGGCGACGCCATGAGGCCGATGCAGGCGGCCGCCATGTCTTCCGAGGTTCCGGAACGCTGCAGCGGTGCTGCCCGCTTCATCTGCTCGTGCGCCTCGTCCCACTCGGCGGTCCAAGGGGTCTCGATCAGACCCGGTGCGAGTGCGTTGACGCGTACCTCAGGACCTACCTGATTGGCCATGAGTTTGGTCAGATGGTTGAGCGCGGCCTTCGAGACCGAATAAGGAATCGAACTGCCGACTTGACGCACTCCGGCAAGGGAGGTGACGTTGACGATCGAGCCCTTCGTCTCCCGCAGATACGGCAGAGCGAGTCGCGAAAGAAAGAAGGTGCCGAGCAGGTTGACGTCGAGGATGCGTCTCCAGACGTCCTCCGTCAGCGCATCGAAGTCGTGATGCGGGATGACGGCCGTCGTGCCCGCGTTGTTCACCAGATGATCGATACGCCCCCACTGGGCTGCGGCTCCCTCCAGCACGGCGCGTCCATCTTCCTCTTTCGAGATGTCGCCCTGGCGGTAGATCGCCGCGTCGCCCAGCTCTTCGGCCAGGGCCGTACCGGCCTCGACCGAAGACGACGAATTGACCACGACGCGCGCCCCACGCGCCACACAGGCGCGGGCGATCGCCTCGCCGATGCCGCTCGACGAGCCGGTCACCACAACGACCTGGTCGCTGAAGTCGAAGGGGTCTCGTTCGCTCATGGTCTCTCCGTCGTCTCGTTCAGGCGATCAGCCGCCCGCCGTGGCGCCGCCGGCTTCGGGGGCCGGCGATCCGTCGCATTCCCCGCAGTGGACGTCGGTTACCGGCTCGCCGGCCGCGAGGGCGGCAATCCAGTCGCGGAAGTCCGTGCCGTCGACCGAGTAGGTGTAGAACTCGGGCCGCAGGAGGATCGTGTGCACCGTGCCCGGTGCGACGTAGCTGAAGTAGTTCGTGGCCAGCGCGGCATCGATGTCCGCTTCGTTCGCATCGAGCAGCGGCTGCAGCTCTTCGACTTCGGGCGAGCCGATCTTCAGGAACTGGATCTGCACGGAGTCCTCTGCCGTGTCGTAGCGACTGAAGACGACCTCCGGCTCGGCGGCGCCGGAGGTGGTGTAGAGCGACTCGAAGTTGAAGTCCTCGGTCGAGAGGGCGGCAATCTCCGGGAAGTCGGACAGTGCGGCCAGCGTTCCCCAAGCCTCGTGAGGTCGGTTCTCCGCGATGTTGCGATAGCCACCGGCACCGTCACCGAGCTGAACGACGCGTGAGCCCGCGTAGTGGTCCTTCAGCAGGCGTGCGTAGACCGGCGAGGGAATCGCGCCAGCGCTACTGCCCGTCACGAAAACCGTCTCCGGCGCAGAGAAAGCTTCGTAGGTCCAGCGCAGAGCCGCCTGGCCGTTGACGAAGCCCTTGTGCTCCACGGTCACCTCCCGCTCGGGCGCCTCGTCGGCCGCCGCGACCGTATAGGTGCCAGTGCGGTTACCGATGTGTACGTCGCCCGTGCAGTACGGCACGAAGACGGCGCTGTAATCGGCGAAGGGATTGTCGGGGTGGGCGAACGCCATGATGCCGTGCATCGCGCCTTCCTCAGGATCGCTCCCCGCCGGCGAGCGCAGCTCCGGGGGTGCCGTCGTCGTGTAGGTCGGCTGGCCCTCGCGATCGCAGGTTCCCGCCGTCCAGCAGCCACCGCCACCCTGCAGATAGAAGAGGAGCTTCTCGGGATCGCCCTTGCGCGCGAAGAAGCGGTACTCGCTGCCGTCGGAGCAGGTCGTGTCGCCGCCCGGAACGATGGCGTTCCAGCCTTCTCCCAGCTCAGCGAGTAGATCCGGCGTCGCGGGCTCTTCGGCGACGTCGGCGGAGGGCTGGCAAGCCAGCGCCAGACAGGCAAGAGCGAGGGCGAGGCCCAGCCCAGCG
>JBCCLJ010000270.1:0-8165 GCA_039026915.1 Acidobacteriota bacterium | reverse complement strand
TTCGCCAGGTCCTGGATCAGCCATTGAGCCCACAGGAAGCCGGTCGACGCCCACTGGAGAGCGACCAGCGTCGCCGTCGGCTCCTGGTCCTTGGTGTCGTGAAAGTGCTCTGAGAGCTTGCCGAGGACCAGGCTGTAGAGCAGGAGCGCGACGAGGAAAGCGACGACGTAGCCGATCGCCGACTTGGTCAGCATCGACTCGATGTTCTTGGGCGCGAAGACCGTAAGCACGAGGAACGTCGTGCTCACAGGAACGCCGAACTGCGTGAGCACCAGGAGGACGAGAGGCGCCAGTACGTGAATGAACTGCACGCCGCCGTCGGGCATGGGGAACTTCTCGAGTCGCCCGTAGGCAGGATCACCGCCGTTCGAGATCCATCCGTAGACGAGGACCGCGACCAGGATGGATGACGAGAAGAGCGAAAGCACCCACCAGGGGCGATGAGAGTTCGACGCGAGGAAGGTACCGAGCGTCTGAATGGAGTCGTTGGAGACGACCGCATAGGCAGCCAGCAGAAAGCCGGCGACCATATAGATCTCAACGAGGGTCAAAAGGCGCTACCTCTGGGATGGAAGAAGTCTGAGTCGACCGATCGATTTCGTCCGCGGGGGCTGCTGATTTTCTCACACGCCGAGGATCGCCGGGCGGATCTTAATGATTCGACGCGGCACCCCTCGAAAGCCCGTGACGAAGGCCGCGACTCCGAGGCTCGGGTCGGTCGGCGAGGCCCCTCAGACCCTGACCGAATCGCGGGCGGTTTCGAGAGCCTGACGCCCTGCACGCGGCAGGAAGACCTCGAACGTGGTTCCCCGTCCCAGCTCGCTGGAGACCTCGATGAAGCCGCCGTGCCTTTCGACTGCGTGCTTGACGATCGCCAGGCCCAGCCCGGTGCCGCCTTCAGCACGGCCTCGGCCGCGGTCGACACGGTAGAAGCGCTCGAAGATGCGGTGCAGCGAGCTTTCGGGAATGCCCTGACCGCTGTCGCGAACGGTGAACTTCACTTCGTCGGTCTCCTCGAGCGTCTCGAGCGACACGCTCAGGACTCCACCTTCGCGGTTGTACTTGATGCCGTTGTCGAGAAGATTCAGGCAGAGTTCCGCGATGGTCTCGCGGCTCGAACTCTCCAGGCTCGCACTCTGGATGTTCGTCTCAATGGAGACGGAGCGCTCGGCGGCGCTCGGCAGAACCACTTCCAGCGCGTCGGTCACCAGCTCTCCCATATCGACCGTTTCGAGCTCCTCGACCGAGCTCTTGTCTTCGAGCCAGCTGAGCTTGAGCAGATCCGTCAGCAAAGCCTGCAGCCGGCGACACTGCTGCAGAATCCGTCCGATGAATCGGTCTCTGATCTCGGGATCGTCGACCGCGCCGTCCGCCAGCGTCTCGGCGTAACCGCGAATCGCCGTCAGCGGCGTCTTGAGCTCGTGCGAAACGTTGGCGACCAGGTCGCGGCGTACCTGGCCGAGGTGCTGGGCCTCCGTCAGGTCGCGCGCCGTGAGGACCGCACCGTCGGCGAGCGGCGCGCAGACGAGTGCGACCGTGTGGCCGGTCGACTCGATCTCGAACTCGAGCTGTACCGGCTTCCGGTCGACCAGCGTCTGTGAAGCGACGACGTGACCTTCTCGCTCCGGCAGAAAGCTTCCGAGCTCCGCACCCCGCGGGTCCTCCGACCAGCCGAACATCTTCGCTGCCGCCGGGTTCGAGCGAAGAATGCTCCCCTCCTCGTCGATCACCACGACTCCGTCGGAGAGCGACGTCAGAATCGCTTCGAGCGACGAGCGCTCCGCTTCGAGCTCCGAGACCTTCTCCTCGGCGCGCTCGGCGAGCCGGTTGAAAGCCAGCGTCAACGCTGCCGCCTCCGGAGCCCGCGGAACTTCGAGCCGAGGCACCTTCCTCGAGAGCGTCGCCTCCTCGGCGAGACGCGCCAACTCGGCCAGCGGGCTGAACAGGTCCCGGTGGAACCAGAGGCCGACGAAGCCGGTCGCCATCAGCGCCGCCGCGATCGACACGAGCATCAGAAGCGGCAGCTGCTCACGCAGAACGGAGAGCTCGCGGAGCGGTTCCGCCAGGCGCACGACGACGGATCTTCCTTCAGGAGTCGTGCGTCGCGCCGCGGCGTAGACCATCTCCTCGTCCAGAGTGGGACTGCGACGAATCGAAGTACCCGCACCCGACGTGAACGCTTCAGCGACCTCGGGCCGCCTTCCGTGATTGTCCATCGCTCCCAACTCTTCGAACGACCGGGAGCTGTCAGCCACGACGACGCCGTCCGCCTCGATGACCGTCAGCCGGCGATACTCGTCCGGGACGACGGAGCGGACCAGCTCCTGCAGTGCGTCGCTCGGTCGGTCGAGCTCCGGTTGAAGGAGATCGGTGACGACCGGAAGCGTGGCCGCCAGATGATCGGTTGCGCTCTGACGCAGGAGCGCCGTCATGCCCACCCACGTCAGGGTGCCGATGATCGCGATGCCGAGCGTCGTCGGCAGCAGCAGCGCCAGTCCAAGACGCGGCTTCGGTCCGTTCACTGTCGAATCTCCAACATCAGCGTGTCCGACGCTCCCGCGACCGCACGCCGCCCGGGAGAGCCGCAGAACGACGATACACCCCGTGACGAGCGCCTGTCCGACGGGTGACGTACCCTTGGTCCCAATACGAATGCGAAGCCTTTCAGGCGCTCTCCTCACCTCCCCTGTGGATTCATGAAGATTTCGGTAAAGCCGACTTCACTCGCCGGGCCGTCGAGAGCCGACAGGACGAGACTCCGTTGAGCCACTACGAGCAGAGACTTCAGGAAGACGTCGAGAGGATCCGAGGCGAGCTCGGGCGGATTGCCGAGGACGTCGCCGAAGGTCTCGAAGCGGCCGTGCGCTCGCTGCTCGAAGGCGACCGGGCGCTCGCTGCTCGCGTCGTGCTGGGAGACCTCCCGGTCAACCGCGCGATCCGCCGCCTCGACGCCGAGTGCCACGCCTTCGTCGCCCGGCACCTGCCGAGCGCCGGCCACCTGCGATTCGTCTCGGCCGTTCTCCGGCTCAGCGTCAGCGTCGAGCGCGTCGGCGACTACGCGGTCACCCTCGGACGCGAAACCGCGCAGCTCGAGGGACCGCCACCCGAGAGCATCGCGCGCGAGATCGATGCGGCGAGTGAACGCGTCATTCAGAACTTCCGCCACGCGATCCAGGCGTTCGTTTCGAGCGACTCGGAGCTCGCCCGCGCGACGAACCAGGCCGCCAAGTCGGACGAAACCTCGGGCGTTCGTCTCTTCCGTGAGCTCGTCGAGGCCGCCGAGGTCGATTCGAGCCCTGTCGCGGACCACTTTGCGCTGCTCGTCATCCTCAACCGCCTGAGCCGGGTCAACAGCCAGGCCAAGAACATCTGTGAGCAGACGATCTTCGCGGTGAGCGGTGAAACCAAGGCACCGAAGACGTATCGGATCCTCTTCGTCGACGAGAAGGACAACGCTTACACGCAGCTGGCCAAGGCCTACTGCGCGCGCGCGTATCCCGAGAGCGCTCTCTACGCGAGCGCCGGCTGGGACGCTGCCAAGGCGCTCGAGCTGCGCTCGAAGATGTTCCTCGAGGCGCACGGCTACGACACCGCGCTGGCGCCTCTCCAGCTCGAGGAGCTGTCGCCGGGTGGCCTGGAAGGCTTCGACGTGATCGTCGCGCTCTCGCCGCGTGCCTTCGATCACATCCAGCCGCTGCCCTTTCGCACCACCTTGATCGAGTGGGACCTCGGCGAGCGGCCCGACACCTTCGACCAGGATCGTGCCGAGGCACTGCTTCGACAGGCGCACGAAGAGCTCATCGTGCAAGCACGCTCACTTCTCGAGACGCTCCGAGGCGAAGGTGCCCGCTGATTCACGCCGCAGAAGCTCTTGGGCCGCAGCGTCGGGAACGGCGGTTCTGGTCGTCGTAGCAGCCCTCGTCGGGCTCACCCTGTGGCAGGGCTTCCGACAGGGCTTTCGAGAGGAGACCTTGGCGGCCGCGCGCCAGGCGCTGAGCGCCGCGCTCCTCGCGATCGCTCTCGCCGCAGCACCGGCTGCGGGCACGGCTCTCTACGTCAGCGAGTTCCTCGACGGCCCGCGGCGCCGCGCCGGAAAGTGCCTGATCGAGCTTCTCGCGGCCTTTCCCCTGCTCGTCTGGGCACTGCTCGTCTGGGAGAGACTCGTCGCCGGCCCGTCCCTGCCGTTGCTGACCGGCCTTCTGCTTCTCGTCGCCCTGCCTCATCTCGCGACCCTTGCGGAGGAGGCCCTGCATTCCGTGCCGCTGTCGAGCCGACAGACGGCGCACCGACTCGGAGCCACCGTCTGGCAGACGTCGTGCCGCGTCGTGCTGCCGGCGGCCTGGAACGGCCTGCGGAGCGCGCTGACGCTCACGTTCGTCCGGGTGCTTGCGGAAGCGGCGACTCTGCTCTGGATCGCTGACTGGTCCGCGCGGACCTCTCGCCTACCGGACGCCGGCTCGTCTCCGGGAAGCAATGTCATCGCGTTGGCTGCCGCGCTCATCCTCGTCGGCTTCGCACTGCCCACCGCTCTTCAGTGGGTCGGCAGCCACTCCGCGAAAGGCCGGAGATCTTGAGCCTCTCCGCGACGGCCGCCACGCGCGCAGCGCACGCTCGCAACCGCTTTGCGCGCCGCGCTCTCGCCCTCGGCCCCCTGCTGTTCTTCTCGCTGCTGGCCAGCGGACTCGGCCTGCTCGTCCTACGGGCATCGAGGCCCACCCCGGCCAACGAGCTCGCGGAGACGGTGACGGCCGATGTCCTCATCCTCACCCTGCTGCAGATCGGCACGACACTCACGATCGCTCTGCCGCTGGCGCTCGCCGCCGGCTACACGCTCACCGGCGCTTCGAGACGAGGTCTCTCTCCGTGGCTCACCGGGGTGCTCCACGCCGGCGCGGCTCTGCCGTCCGTCGCCGTGATCTCCCTGGCTCTCACCTACGTGTTCGCGGGTCGCACGATCGAAGGCTCCTGCTGCGTCTTCTTCGATCCCGTGCCGGCGACGCCACTGATTCTCGCCCTCGTGAACCTGCCGCAGCTCGTCGTTCTCTCCGCAATGGTCTTTGCCCTGACACCCCCAGCCTCGAGGGGGACCTGTGAGGCGCTGGGGCTCTCACCGTGGCGTACTTTCCGCACCGTTGTCCTGCCCGCCGCGAGAGCTCGCCTCGTCACTGCGGTGCTGCTGGCCTTGGCACGAACTGTCGGGGCGGCTCTGCCGGTCGCGTTTCTTGGCGCGCTCTGGTTTGGCGACGGAAACCCGAGCCTGGCCTTCGGGCTTTTCGGCGAGATGCTCCGCGGAGCTGAGGGGGCGCGGCACGCTCTGTGGATCGTCGCGATCACGAGCTTCCTGACGCTACTCGCTTCCGTGCTGCGAGCCCGCTGGGAGCGGAAGGCATGAATCGGCCGACGGCAGACGCCCCACCTCTGCTCGATCGAACGGCACGAGTCGGCGAAGTCCTGGTCCTTCTCGGCCCGACCGGCGCTGGCAAGGCTCGGCTCCTGAGTCGGATCGCGGCTTCGGACGCGTCGGCGGAGAACGTCGTGCAGGACAACCTGGGCCCGCGGCCGCGCGTCGGACGCGTCGGGCCCGAGGGCCTCGCTCTCCCTGGCTCGATCTACGACAACGTGGCGCTGGCGCTGCGCGCCCTGCCCAAAGCTCCTCTCGATCTCGTCGACCGAGTCGAGACGGCGCTCCGGCAGGCGGCCCTTTGGGATGAGGTCAGCAATCGCCTCGACGAGCCGGCGGCGCAGCTCTCCTTTGGACAGAGACAGCGGCTTTCGCTCGCCCGCGCTCTGGCCCTCGAGCCGAGGGTGCTGCTGCTCGAAGACGCGACCAACGGCTGCGACCTGGTGACCTCCCAGCGCGTCGAATCCTCGCTACGGGAGCTCAGCGAACGCTGCATCGTCGTCTTCGCTACCGCCGATCCGCTGCGCGCGCGACGGCTCGGCGACCGCGTCGCCTTCGTTCACGGCGACGAGATCCTCGAGTGCTCGGCCACCGAGGACTTCTTCACGCGCCCTGAGAACTCTCGAACGGCCGAGTTTCTGGGTGGGCCTCGTGGCGTCCGGTGACGTGCAGGAAGCAACCGCCGTGCGCACGGAGGCTCTGCGCGTGCGCTACGGCTCGCGAGAAGTCCTTCGCGGTGTCTCGCTCGAGGTCCGCAGCCGTCGGACGACGGCTCTCATCGGGCCCTCGGGCGCGGGTCACTCGACTCTCCTCGATGCACTGCGCAACGACTCGCCGCCTTCGGCAGTCGTCGAGGGACGCATCGAGCTGCTGGGGCACGACCTGGGCGACGGCGACGTCGATCCCCTGCGACTGCGACAGGTCGTGGCACGACTTGACCAGGAGCCGGACCCGCTGCCTCTCTCGGTAATGGAGAACGTTCTCTTTCCCTGGCGGCTGATGACGGCGCGCGGCGAACAGAAGCGCCTGGCAGCATCGGTCGCGGAAGATGCGCTGCGCCGCGTCGGCCTCTGGAAGCGGGTCGGGGACCGCCTCGACGCACCCGCGGCGAGCCTCTCGCTGGCTGATCAGCAGAGGCTCTGTCTCGCGCGGCTGCTGCCCACGCGCCCCGAGTTGCTCCTCCTCGACCAGCCCACGTCACACCTCGATCCCGAGTCCGTTCGAACGGTCGAAGAGCTGATTTGGGAGCTTCAGAGCACCACGACGATCCTCCTCGTCACCCGCGATCTGGCTCAGGCCCGGCGTGTCTCGGCGGAGTGCGCCTTCCTCTGCGAAGGCAGGATCCTCGAGCAGGGCGCCACCGACGCGATGTTCGTCACTCCGCGGCGTCAGGAGACGGCGGACTTCATCGAAGGTCGCATCGGCTGAGGCACGCGCGGGCCGAGTGAGCGGCTCTCGAAGGCTCGCTGCGGTCTCGACTCTGCGAATCGCCGTCGCAGTTTCGAGAAGGAAGCACGGCAAACGCCCCCCATCGCAGTCGTTTCGGCCCGCTTTGCCGGCTGGCATGAATCCCGCTTCCGTGGGAATCACCAACGCACGCACTGTCCGCTGACGAGAGCGGAACACGCGATCTCGTTCAGCGACGGGCGCGGCCTGCGCACTTCGCATCTCGACAGCTCGGGGGGGGCTCACCATGAATCTCTACTTTCGTCTGGCTCTGGCCTGGCTTCGGTCCTTGAGGACCGAGCGCCTGACGCCGATGATGTCCACCAACACCCACTTCCGCGTTCTGCCGAGCGATCTCGACGTCTTCGGCCACATGAACAACGGCCGGTTCCTTCAGATCATGGACGTCGCCCGTTTCGAATGGATGCTCCGCACCAACGTCTGGTCGGTGCTCCGGAGAGAGGGTTGGCTACCGAGCCTCGGTGGCAACCTGGTGCACTACCGCCGGGCTCTGAAACCCTTCGCGCGGTACCGGGTCCAGACGCAGCTGCTCGGCTACGAAGGCCCCTGGGTGCTGCTCGAGCACCGCTTTCGCGACGCCAACGGCCGCATCGCAGCGGTCTCCTGCACCCGCGCTTCGTTGCGCCGGGGCCGACGCATGGTCCCCGGACAGGAAGTCTTCGAGACCGTCGACCCGCGAGCGCTCGATCTGCGTCCTCCCGCCTACGTCATCCCATGGCTCGAGGCGGACCGCATGCTCTATGACCGCTCGACGAGCCTGGCCGAGAAGAAAGAAGCGCGCCGTGTTGAGGCCCTCACCTCCGGACGAAAGCCGAGACACCACCTTCGACTGTCCCTCGAGCAGAGCAGCACCTCGACCCTCGTGCGGGGGGCCAACTCATGACCGGCGGGAACGACTCTCTTCGAAAGCTCTCTCGGAACCTCTTCGTCTTCGTCATCGACCGACCGAAACGAGTTCTCGCCAGCGGCCTTCTGATGCTCGCCGTGCTGGCCGCCGGCGCCGGCAGGGTCGAAAAGGACACGTCGGTCGAGGCCTTCATCCCGTCGGATCACGTTTCGATCGAGGTCCGCGATCGGGCGGAGGAGATCTTCGGTCTGCGCGACCCGATCGGCATCGCTCTGATCGCCCCCGCAGGCGAGTCCCTGTTCGAGATCGAGCGCCTCGGTGCCGTGCGCGAGCTGCACGAGTGGATCTCCACGCTGGACAACGTCCGTCCCGATCGCGTCACCAGCCTCGCTTCCGAATCGTGGGTCTCGGGCGAGGACGACGCGCTCGAGATCGAGCCCTATCTCGAGC
>JBCCLJ010000269.1:0-8226 GCA_039026915.1 Acidobacteriota bacterium | reverse complement strand
GCGGGCGGCGGCTTTGCCGTCGCCCGCATCTTCGTCCACAGGACCGTCAGTTCGTTCGCGAGAGCAACTCGCGAGCGCGGCGGACGAGGAACCAGCAGGCCAGGACCGAAAGTGCCAGGCCTCCGAGGTAGAGCGACCACTCCGTCGGCGTCTCGGGCAGAGCTCGTTCTCGGAGCTGCGTCAGGTCGGCTGCGACCGAGCCGAGATACGCATTGAGCAGCGAGAAGGGGATCGTGGCGATCGCCGTTCCCAGCACGTAGTCGCGAAAGCGAAAGTCGGTCCAGCCGAAGAGATAGCTCGAGACCTTGAAGGGAATCAGCGGCACGAGACGGATCTGCAGAACCGTCTTCCAACCGCCTCGGGGCAAGCCTTCGAGCAGCTTGCGAAAGCCCGGATGTCCATCGCGAAAGCGCTCCGACCAGGCGGGGAAGAGCCCCTGCAGCAGGTAGCGAGCGATGAGAAAAGACAGGGCCGAGCCGGTCACCTTGCCAAGCACCGAAAGCGCTGTCCCGCCGCCGACGCCGAAGAGAAAGCCCGCGCCCAGCGGGAAGAGGATCCCGGGGACCAGTGTCACCACGGCCCCCGCGTGCAGCAGGAGAAAGAGAACCGGCGCCCAGGGTCCGAGCTCCTCGACGCGCTTGACCAGGCGATCGAGCTGCGAGCCCAGGTCGACCGTGCTGACGAGCGTGATCAGGACGATCAGCGAGAGCACCGCGACGAGCGCCCTTCGCACACGCTTGGACCTCCTCGCCGAAGCGACGTTCGGCGAAGCCTCTTCGCTCATGGGCGTCAGCGGCGCTGTGCGAGGCGCTGAGCGACGGCGTCGACGACCTGGACTTCGAGGTTCACTCCGTCGAGCTCAGCGATCTCTCGGATGCCGGTTGGGCTCGTCACGTTCACCTCGGTGAGCCAATCGCCGATCACGTCGATGCCGGCGAAGACGATGCCCATCTCGCGGACGACCGGGCCGACTTCCGCGCAGATCTCGCGCTCGCGATCCGTCAGCTCGGTCTTCTGGGCCGTTCCGCCGACGTGGAAGTTGGCGCGAGCCTCGGTGGCGAGGGGCACTCGAAGCACGGCACCGGCCGGCTCGCCTTCGATCAGGATGATGCGCTTGTCGCCCTGGCGAATCTCGGGGATGTAGCGCTGCGCCAGCGTCAGACGGGTGCCGTGGTCGGTCGACACCTCGAGGATCGCCTTGGCGTTACGGTCGTTCGCGGTGATGTGAAAGATGCCCTCGCCGCCGGCCCCGTCGAGCGGCTTGACGATCATCTCGCCGCCGAGAGTCTCGCGGAAGGCCAGCAGCTCGTCCTGATTCGAGGAGACGAGGCTTTCGGGGCAGCAGGTGGGGAAGCGCAGCGCAAAGAGCTTCTCGTTGGCGTCGCGCAGCGCCGCAGGGTCGTTGACCACCAGCGTGCTTGCGTCGATCATCGACAGCACGTGAGTCGAGTAGTAGAAGGCCTGATCGAACGGCGGATCTTTGCGCATCCAGACGACGTCGAACTCGTCGAGGTAGCGGCGGCGGGTCTCACCCGCGCGATACCACTTCCCGCCGTCGAGGAGCTCGAGCTCGGTGCAGACACCCTGCGGCCGTCCCGAATCGAGGCTCATTCCGTGGATTTCGACGGAGCTGACGGCATCGCCGCGCGAGGCGGCCTCGCGCATGAAGGCGATCGACGTGTCGGCGTCCGGGAGCAGCGCTTCCAGCGGATCGAGAACGAAAAGGTGTGCAGTCATCGCGGGCGACGGTATCACGGGGAACGTGCGCAAACCCCCTGTTCTCATTGACGTGGCGGGCCTCGGTCGGGGCGCCTAAGATAGCCCGCGAGATGTGGATCTTCGGCTACGGCTCGCTCATTTGGCGCCCCGACTTCGACTGGGTCGAGTCCGCTCCTGCGGCGATCGAGGGCTGGGAGCGTCGCTTCTGGCAAGGGTCACCAGACCATCGCGGCATGCCGCACTCGCCCGGACGGGTCGTGACGCTCATCGAGGCGCCGTCGTCTCGCTGCTGGGGTGTGGCCTATCGTCTGTCGAGCGCCGCGACCGAGGACGGCACGCTCGACGATCTCGACGACCGAGAGAAGGCGGGCTACCGCCGGCTCGAACTGCCTCTGCATCTGAACGACGGGCGAAGCGTGCGAGGGCTCTGCTACGTGGCTGCCGAGGGCAACGAGAACTTTCTCGGCGAGGCGTCGCTGCGGCAGATGGCGCAGCACATCCTGGACTCGGTCGGGCCGAGCGGCAGCAACGTCGAGTATCTCCTCGAGCTCGCGACTGCGCTGCGTCGGATCGGTGCGGAGGACCAGCACGTCTTCCGCTTGGAAGAGCAGGTGCGCCGCGTTCTCGAGGCGTCGGAGCGTCAGGGCGACGGGCAGTCGGGGTCGTAGATCTGGTCGATCTCCGTGAGGTCTTCGATCGCCTGTTGGATGACCTCGGCAGGAGTGGCGCCCGCCTCGACCTGCGCGAGCCACCGCTGGGAGAGATTTCCAGTCTCGAGGCGCTCGCGAATTGGATCGAGCTCCTCGTCCATACCGAGCTCGCTGGTCAGCTCTTTCGCCTCGTCGACGAGCGCGAGAATCCACTCCTTCATCGGCACCTTGTCGCCGGTACGCCAGTCGGTGATGACGGCGTCGAGACTGTCGGCCGCAGCGGCGGCCTCGTTGTCGCGCACGATCTGGAGAAGCTCGTCTTCCGAGAAGCGGCCGTCGAGTGGCTCCGCTCCTCGGTTGTGCAGCGCCTGCTGCACGCGGATCTCGTAGAGAGCGATGACGCCACGGAGGATCTTGGGCGTGCTGATGCGGTCGCAGATGCGCAGCTCGAGCCGATTCAGGTCGCGCGGCGTCTCTTCGCCGTTCGGGCGAATCGAGATCCAGAGGTGACGACTGTTGTACATCGCGCCACTCTCGAGCTGCGTCGGCATCCAGTCGATGAACTGCTGGTGGCTGGCGAACAGCGGCACGTGATCCGGCGTTTCCGGGAACATCTGCCACCGCGTCGAGTGTGCGCCGGTCACCTTCCCGTCTCGAAAGGGTGACGCCGCAGTGAGAGCGAGGAACAGCGACGCCTCCATGCGCATCGCCCGGTAGACGCGAAGGAGCTCTTCGGGCTCATCAATGCCGATGTTGATGTGTGTGCTCGCGGTCACGACCCGCGTGCCGTACGTGTCGCGAATGTGGCGGTAGTAGGGGTTCGCCTCGTTGGAGATCTGGAAGTTCTCGGCTGGGTCGAGAGGAATCACGCTCCCGGGAACGAGAGTGAACCCGCCCTTGTCGGAGAGGTAGCGACGCAGGGCGCACCTCTTCGCCATGAGGCGGTCGATCAGGATCTGGTAGTCGCGATAAGGGGCAGTGATGTACTCGACGTTGCGCGAGTCCGGCTCGGTGGCGAAGCCGGGAAGGTCGGCCGCGATCTCATGGGACATGCCGATGACGTGCCCGGTCGTGTCGCCTGTGTAGACCTCTTCCTCGAGCCCTTTGAGCAGTAGATGACCCGAGGGGTCGTGCGGTCTTGACGTCAAAGTGGAGCTCCGTTCGAAGGTGGGGTGTCGGCTCAGGAGCGGATCCCGACGCCGCGGCGCAGCAGTGCCAGGGCGAGGCAGTAGAAGAGGGCAGCGCAGACGAAGAGGAGGCCCAGCGACAGCTGGACCGAGATGTCGGACGTTCCGAGGATTCCGTGACGAAAGCCGTTGACCATGTACAGGATGGGGTTCGCGTACGAGACGGACTCCCAGACGTCGGGAAGGAGCGTGACGGAGTAGAAGACGCCCCCGAGCATCGTCAGAGGGGTCAGGACGAAGGTCGGGACGATGCTGACGTCGTCGAAGGTACGAGCCAGAAGAGCGTTGACGAAGCCCGCCAGGGAGAAGGTCAGGGCGGTGAGCAGAGCGACGCCGAACGTCAGCAGCGGATGTTCGACGCTGAGATCGGCGAAGAAGAGGCTGGTGAAAGTGACGATCACGCCGACGAGCAGGCCGCGCAGCGAGCCGCCGACGGTGTAGCCCAGAAGTATCGCGTTGTGCGACATCGGTGAGACGAGCATCTCTTCGACGTGATGCTGAAACTTGGCGCCGAAGAACGACGACGAGGTGTTCTGGTACGAGTTGGTGATGATCGCCATCATGATCAGCCCGGGCGTCACGTACTGAAGGTACGTGAAGCCCGCCATCACGCCGATGCGGTCGCCCAGCACCGGCCCGAAGATGACGAAGTAGAGGGCCGTGGTGATGACCGGAGGCAGAATTGTCTGTGGCCAGATCCGCAGGATGCGCACGAGCTCTTTGCGCACCGTCGTCAGGAAGGCCACCCAGTCGGCGCGCAGCCGGCTCTCGGGAACCAGGGTCACGGGGGGGAGATCTTCGACGGTCATACGGCTTGGGAGGTCAAGTCGGTCGCAGCGCGTTCGCTCTCGGTCAGGCGGACGAAGAGCTCTTCGAGCCGGTTCGCCTTGTTACGCATGCTGCGGATCCTCAGACCCTGATCGGCGAGCTGTTCGAAGACGCGGTCGAGGTTCTGACCACGGGGCAGATCGACTTCGATCGAGCCGCGACTGTTGCGTCGTGTTTCGAAGCCCTCGAGGTGTGGAACCTCGGCGAGCGCGTCGACCGGGTCGAGTACGAAGGTCTCGACCGCGAGCTCCGCGAGGAGGCTCTGTGTCTCCCGGTTGAGCAGCAGCCGTCCCTCGTCGATGATGCCGATGCGTTCACACAGCGTCTCGGCCTCCTCGAGATAGTGAGTCGTCAGGATGATCGTCACTCCTGAGCGGTTGATGTCCTCGAGCATCGCCCAGGTCGTCCGCCGAAGCTCGATGTCGACGCCGGCGGTCGGCTCGTCGAGGATCAGCAGACGCGGCTGATGCACGAGGGCGCGAGCAATCATCAGACGGCGCTTCATGCCTCCTGAGAGGCCGCGAGACGGCTGGTCTTTCTTGTCCATCAGCCCCATCGCCTCGAGGCTCTCGAGGGCGCGGCGTCGAGCGACGCGCGCGGGTACGCCGTAGTAGCCCGCTTGCTGGACGAGAATCTGCTCCGGACGCTCGAAGAGGTTGAAGTTGACCTCCTGTGGAACGACGCCGATGGCGCGCTTGACGCCCAGGGGATCCCGATCGAGATCCATGCCGAAGACCGAGACCGAGCCGGCGGTCTTGCGGATGAGGGAGGTGAGGATGCCGATCGTCGTCGACTTGCCTGCGCCGTTGGGGCCGAGCAGTCCGAAAAACGCGCCCTCTTCGACTTCGAGGTCGATCCCGCGCAGCGCTTCCACGCCGGAGTCGTAGGTCTTTCGGAGTCCTCGGATCTCCAGTGCGCGGCGGTCGCTCAACGCGGTTCTCCCTGCACCGCGAGGTCCGCCTCGGCATCGTCCTGATCGGCGGTTCCAGAGCAGGGCTCGGTACAACAGCATTCCGCCGCGAGGTAGTCCAGAACGGACTGCAGGCTCGTCGCCACTGCGTAGCAGCGGAGCACCCGGCCTTCGCGAACCTGTTCGAGGAGGTTGACGCCCACCAGCCGAGAAATGTGGTGCGAGAGAGTCGAAGCCGGGACGTCGAGGCGCTGCTGGATCTCCTGCACGGCCAAGCCTTCGGGGCTGGCCTGCACGAGGCTGCGGTAGATCTGCAGGCGAGTGGGGTGTCCCAACTCGCACAGGCAGCCGGCCACGCTCCGGTGGTCGAGCTCTCGGTTCTCGCTCATGCGCCCAGACTAGGGCACGACTCCGGCGGAGTCAACGATATTTCCAGAATTATCGAAATGATCTCAGCCAGGTCCATCTTCGTCCTGGACGAGGCGAGTTTCCATGAGCTGCTCGGCAAGACGTCGAGCGTGCAAGCGCGCGGATCCGAGGGGGCTTCTGCCCTCGATCTCGAGTGCCAACCAGTGCCCCCGGCGTAGCTCCTGAAGGACCCAGAGTCGCCTCGAAGACTCTGCCACGAGCGCAGCGGGTTCATCGCTCGCCGGTGGACCGAGGAGCCCTTCCGAGGTAGCGACGAAGGTTCGAAGATGGCTCCCTTCGGCTTCGCCCATCGGATCGCCCCAGTGAACCGTCATGCGTCCGCTGGGCGAGAAGGTGACGGCTCGACGCAGGCCTTCGATCGAGCCGATCTCCGAGAGGGGCGCGGCCTGCTTCGCGCTGGGCGTCTCGCGTCTTGCCGCGATGAGCTGGTCGGCGCTGAGCTGAAGATCACGCGCGGAGAAGGGCATCTGCAGAATGGCAAACGAATCGAGGTCCTGCATTCGCGCCGGCAGGCTCGCCGACCCCGGACGGCACAGGAGCAGGAAAGGCAGTCCCTCACTGGAGCGCTCCTGCGCGTAGCGGCAAAGGTCGATCGCGTCGTGGTCGCGAAGGCCCTCGGCGCAGACGAGCAGATCGATGCGGTCGATCGAAGCGAGAGCCTCACCGCCGGAGCGAGCTTCGGCGACGCTGTGGTGGTCGGCCTCGAGCAGGTGACGGACTCCTTCGCGCAGGCTCGAAGGCTGTGCGGCGACGAGGATGCGGCTCACGATTCCGATCCCTCGCGGGAGCTGCGCCCTTCTTCGTCGAGCGCCACGCTCGTGCGCAGCAGGAGCTCCGGCACCGAGACGTCGATTGTCGGCGGTGTCGAGTCGGCGACGTGATGGGGAAGCTCGAGCAGGGAGAAGCGCGTGGAGGGCGTCTGCGAACCGAGCGAGACGCTGCGCTTGACGGCGCTCTCGCCGCAGATGTGGTTCAGCTCTGCGTGCACCAGGGAGCCTCGCGCGACGGTCAGCACGGCGTCACCGACGTCGAAGTGGAGAGTGAGTCGAAACGACCTGCCGGGCCGGCAGACCATCTGGATCAGCTCGCTGACGTCGAAGAGGTCGAGCGAGCCGTGGAGCAGGCTGCCGGCGGCGCGACGTTCGCCGTCGTCACCTCGCGCGAGCTGCTCGAGCATGCCGAGCTCTTCGACCAGGAGTCGAGCGAGGCGGGCGACCGACGACGGTTCCCGGACGAGACCGTCGGCCGCTTCGGGCTGGACGGTGCTCAGCGTCCTCGACGTGTCGTAGAGCAGTACGATCGTGCCGGCGTGCTCGGGGTCGCCCCGCAGGATCTGGCAGAGCTCGGGCGACGCGAGACTCGAGGGAAGGTCCGCCGCGATCAAGACGGCGTCATGTCGCTCGACGGCAAGGAGCGTAATGGCGAAGAGCGGGTCGCGGACCCAACGCGCCGACCGGCCGAGCTCGTCGAGACGCGAGCGCAGACGGTCTCCTCGCTCCGGAGAGTCGTCGATGATCAGAATTCGCAAGACGGTTCCTCGCCGGCATCGTACACATTTTTGTACTCTTCGAGTCTTCCGTGGCGCGGCGTCGGTCGGCGTCAGACCTCGACAGAACCTGGCAGTTTGCGGCCCAGGTAGTCGGCGAACGCAGCCACCGCTGGCAGAAGTCCGCGCCGTGTCGGCATCACCACACTCAGTTGAGCGTCGGCCGCCAACCACTCGGGGAGCACGCGAACGAGCTCCCCCGCGCTGATCTCGCTTCGGCAGACATAGCCGGGCAACGCGACGATTCCGAGCCCCGCGACCGCCGCCTCTTTCAGCGTCGACATGTCGTCGCTGCACATTCGCGGGCGGAACGAGTGCGTCGCTCGAGCGTTGGCCGGACCGCTCAGGGACCACCGGCCGAGCTCTGGCTTCCAGCCAACCTTGAGCCCCGAGTGCCCGTCGAGGTCTGCCGGTTCCTCGGGCGTCCCTGAGCGTTCGAGATAAGCCGGGCCGGCGAACAGGTACCAGGGCGTGCGCGCCACGCGTCGCTGGATCATGCTCGAGTCCGGCAACGACCCGGTGTGACCGCGCAGAGCGAGATCCATGCCCGCTTCGATCAGATCGATGGTTTCGTTGGTGACGTTTTGGATGAGGTCGATCTTCGGGTGGTCTCTGAGAAAGTCGGCCACCAGATCGGGGATCGCGAACTGGGCGATGCCCACGGAGCAGGACAATCGAACCTGCCCCGAGAGTTCGTTGGTCTTGCGTTTGACTTCGGCCTCCGCGGCCTCGACGTCGTCGATCGCGTGACGCGCGTGGCGATAGAACGCCTCTCCAATCTCGGTGACGACGAACTGTCGCGAGGTCCGCTGGATCAGTCGCACTCCGAGGCGCTCCTCGAGCTGCTGCACGTGGCGGCTGAGTCGAGATTTGGGCACACCCAGAAACCGGCCGGCCGCCGTGAAACCGCGCTGTTCGACGACGTGGACGAAGTAGAGGTAGTCGTTGAGGTCCACG
>JBCCLJ010000268.1:0-8266 GCA_039026915.1 Acidobacteriota bacterium | reverse complement strand
GCTCAAGACGAATGCGAACAACGAACGCTCGCGCCGCGCCATCCTCGGCATCGGCGCCGTCGAAGAGGGCACGCTGCGCCGGCACATGATCAGCAAAGGCAAGCGTCGCGACTCGGTCTACTTCAGCATCATCGTCGAGGAATGGCCGGGCGTGAAAGAGAAACTCGAAGAGAGCCTGCGACGTCCGCGCTGAGCCGCGAGAGCTCTCGGCCCGGGGCGTTGAGGATTCCCTCTAGGACTCCGAGTCTTCCAGCAGGAGCGACCCGAAGCCGCGCCGCTCCCGGAGCTCGGTCGACAGCTCGTCGTACAGCGACACCATCGATGCTCGCCACTGCTCCTCCAGGAGCCGCCAAGAGCGTGCCCGGCCGAGGGCGCTGCCTTCGGCGTCCACCTTGGGCGCACGCAGAGGCTCACCAAACGCCATCGCGTAGCGCGTGTGCCTGAACGGCAGCCACGGGGAGACGCCGTAGAAGTTCTTCGAGCCCAGAACGACACAGGGCACGATGGGAACGTCGGCCATCATCGCCATCTGCCCGAAGCCTTCCGTCACCGCGCCGCCCAGGAGCACCGATTCCCCGGGCCGGTGAATGCGGCCCTCGGGAAAGATCGCCACGACCCGGCCCGTGCGCAGACGCTGCACGATCTCGCGCACGGTGACGAGATCCTGGTTGTGCCGATCGAGCGGCATCGCGTTGAGGCTGCCGTAGAGCCACGCGACGAACGGAGTCTCGAAGACCTCGACGATGCTGACGAAGTCCAGAGCCCGCGACGACGCCTTCATCAGGCACGGAACGTCGAAGGGACTGAGGTGGTTGGCGGCCAGCAGGAAGCCGCCCTCGCGCTGCGTGCGCTCGCGGTGCAGGATCACGCTGCGCGAGCAGACGTTGAGCACGCCGCTCCCGAAGAAGTGAGCGAGCCGGTAGAAGACGTCGTTGCGGCGCGGGACGCGCGCGAGCTCGCGCGTCACGCGGCGGCAGCCGGCGCACTCGCGTCGGCAGCCCTTCGCGGCAGCGCTTCGGGCGGCACGTCGTAGGTCTCGAGGAGGCCGCTGTAGACCTCACGGAGCGAGGCGTGAAGACGCTGCGTCAGCTCCCACCGCGAATCGCGACCGTGCGGCAGCTCGGCATCGGCATAGAGCGGCGGTCCGAAGCCGACCCAGAGACGCCCGGCCCGCAGCGGCAGCCAGGGGGTGACGTTGCTGAACTGCTGGGAGTTGAGGACGACGCAGGGGATCACCGGAGCTCCGCTGCGCCGCGCCAGCAGACCGACACCTGCCTTGAGCTCGCCGCGCGTCAGCGCCGACGTCTGCTCGTCCATCACCTCACCCTCGGGAAAGATGCCGACGAGGCCGCCTCGATCCAGGCGTCGCAGCGCTTCCCGAATGCCCGGCAAGGCGAAGCCGAAACGATCGACGGCGAAGGCATGCGAGTTGCGCGTGAGCCACTCCGACATCGGCGTCTTGAACGACTCGATCCGCGCCATCCACTCGACGTGCCGACGCGACAGGGTGCTGATGCAGAACGGATCGTAGTGACTCAGATGCGTGCAGGCGAGGATCACGCCGTCGTGGCGCTTCGGCAGATGCTCGAGCCCCATCACCTCGCAGCGGTTCGAGACCAGAAAGATGCTCCGGCAGAAGAGCCGCGAGAAGGGGTTGTTGAGCAGCGAAGCGGGCATGATCGAGTCCTCGGCCACCGAACCAAAAGAGCGCCTTCGGTCGAGGCGTGAATCCTACAACTGGAGGCTGCGGCCGCGTCACCAGAACGAACCGGTCCGACGGTCCAAGCCCGAAGCAGTAACAGCCCGTCGGGCACCTTCGCCCCCCTTTGCGTCATCACGAGGAGCAGCGTCCCAGGCTCTGCGCAGCAGAGACGGGGCGGTCGACTCAGTGGATGCGCAGCATCTGCGAGCCTTGGTGTGATCTTCCGAAAGTCCGCGTCCCAGCCCACCGAACCGACGGACCGTGGAGCGAATCAACAAGGCGGCCCTCCCGCCTCAACCCTTCCCGGCAAACAACCCCAGCGGATCGAACGACGCCTTGAGCAACGCCTCCGTCTCACCAAAGCCGAGCCACTCCTCCACCACCGACGCATACACCTGGCGAAAGTCCGTCGTCTTGATGAGATTGCCGTCGTCGAGCTCGGTGAGGCTTGGCGGCTTACCGTGCAGGCCACCCTTCACGCCCTTGCCCAGAACGAAGAGCGGCGTCGCCGTGCCGTGATCCGTGCCGAGGCTGGCGTTCTCCTCGACGCGTCGCCCGAACTCGGTGAAGACGAGGACCGCGACGTCGTCCGCACGGCCGATGCGCTCGAGGTCTTCCATGAAGCCGTGAAGAGCGTCCGACGTGTACATCAGCAGGCGCGAGTGCACGTCAGCCTGATGCACGTGCGTGTCGAACTGGTTGCCGGCGGCCGAGACGTAGTAGAGGTTGGTCGGCATACGCGCGGCAATCAACGCCGCGACGCGAATGAGATCACCGCCGAGGCCGGCGCGAATGCCGTAGTCGACCGGAGTCTTGTAGTCAGCGCAGGCGATGCGCACGAACTGCGAGCTCTGTGCTGCGTTCGCGGAGACGCGATGGAGAAAGTCGAGCGAAGGGTTGGTCAGATGGCGCCCTTCGGCATCGGTCGCCTCGCCGTTCCTCAATGAGCCATCGCTGGACGCGGCTTCGTCGCCGTCTCCCGAGGTGAGCCGCTCGAACGTCGCGCGCTGCCGTTCAGAGCCCTTCCACTCGAAGCGCTCTGGGTCGCTGAAGACGACGGGCGTGTGGTCCGCGCCGCGCACGGCGGGCGACTGCGACGAGCCGATGTTGACGATCGGGTCGCCGTCGCTCTCGGCGCCCAGATCTGCGAGGCGGCCCAACCAGCCGAGCGCCTCCCCCGCGTTCGGAACACCCGTGTGCCAGAAGCCCATCGACTCGAAGTGCGACAGGCTGGGATTGTCGTAGCCGCAGCCGTGCACCGCCGCCATCTTGCCGTCCTTGTAGAGGCGTTCGAGCCCTTTCAGCGACGGATGCAGCCCGAATTCGTCGTCGAGCAGCAGCAGCTCCTCTTTCTTCAGGCCGATCGTGGGGCGCTGGCGGTAGTAGTCGTCGTTACCGTGGGGGACCAGCGTGTTCAGGCCGTCGTTGCCGCCCGAGAGCTCGACGACGACGAGGATCTTGTCGCCCAGCGGACCGAGGGCGGCTCCTCCGGTGGTGGCGGCGAGAGCAGCGGAGGTCCGATGCAGGAGGAGAGGCAAAGCGGCGGAAACGCCGACGCCGTGCATCCCCATGCGCAGAAGCTCGCGTCGCGACAGACCGTAGTCCGCGTAGCTCGCCGCGGAACGTGCCCGCAGCAGAAGTTCGGAACTCTTCGGCTTCTTCACCACGACTTCCTCATCCGAGCTGGTATTCGGGAAGGCTGAGCAGCAGGTGGAGCAGCTCGCGCAACGCTTCTTCGTTGTCGCTCCCCCAGCGCTGAGCCGCGCCCAGCATCGGCGCCTCGACCAGACCGACAGAGCGCGCGAAGCGCACCATCGTCTCGCGGCGGTCCTCCGGCAGCGGCACGCTGAGAAAGCGCTGCGTCAGCGCGTCGACCGCAGCGTCTGCCGTCCACGCCTTCTCCGCATCGAGCAGTCCACCGACGTCGATCGCGGCAGGCTTGCGCTCGATCTTCTTCACCACGTCCCACGCCATCACGTAACCGATATAGCCGCCGTAGCGCGTGTTGTAGTCCTCGCTCTTGCCGGCGAGCTGGCTGAACGAAGAGCTGCCGGACGATGTCGCCTCGGTGATGTTCATACCCTGCTCGAGCCGCTCGGCGACGCGGCGGTAGATTCCGGGCAGCTGGCGGTCCGGGTCGCGGAAGTCCTCGACCTGCGGGAAGAGGATCTGTCGCGAGAGATCGGCGCGCTGGAGCAGCGAAGCGCCAGTAATCCAGGAACGTCCGCCGGACCAGCCGGCGACGTTCGGCGGATGCAGCAGCATCTGACCGAGCGACGACGTCAGCACGTTGAAGTCGGGAATCGTCGGCAGACGCTTCTGCTCGAGCTTGCGGTAGGTCGATACGGCGAGCTGCACCGGCGACTTGATCTGCGAGCCCAGCGACTCCTCGGCGTAGAAGTCCTTCGAGAGCAGAATCGTCTCCATCAGCGCGCCGATGTCGTACTCGCTCTCACGCAGCGTCTCGGCCAGCTCGCCCACCAGCACTTCCGACGGATCCTCGCGTACGAAATACTCGTACAGCTTGCGCGCGATGAAGCGCGGCGTCGCCTCCTGCTCGAGGATGATGTCGATGACCTGCTCGCCGTCCCAGTTGCCGGTTTTGCCGAGCACCGTCTTCGTGCCGTCGTCGTGGTGCTCTTCGCGCACGACGAACTTCAGCTTGTACTGCGTCCAGCCGGTGAAGGCGCGCGAAGCCTCGCGGATGTCGTCTTCGGTGTAGTGGCCGACGCCCATCGAGAACATCTCGAGGACCTCGCGTCCGAAGTTCTCGTTGGGGTGGCCCTTCAAGTTCTCGCCGTTGTCGAGATAGACGAGCATCGCCGGGTCTTTGGTGATGCCCAGCAGCAGGTCGCGGAAGTTGCCGAGACCGTGCTCGTGGAAGAGCTCGAGCTGCAGGCGAAGCTTGCGGTAGTCGCGCACCTTGGCGTCGGAAGTGGCGAAGTGGCCGTGCCAGAAGAGCGCGATCTTCTCCTGCAGCGGCCGCTCGCTGACGAGCATGCGCTGCGCCCACCACTGGGAGAAGCGTCGCGCTTCCAGGACGTTGGCACGCAAGAGGTAGAAGAAGCGGTCGACGATCGGCTGCAGCGGCCGTTCGTTGTCGGGGTCGACCTTGACGCCCATCGATTCGCCGTTCTCGTAGCCCTGCCGCACCGCTTCGGCACGGCTCGCAGGAAACGGATCCATGCCGCGCTTCCAGATGCCCGAAGGCACGAAGTCCGGCAGCTCCTGCTCGACGGTCTCGAAGCGCACGAGCCGTCGGACCGCGGTGTTGGGCTCCATGGCAGCAAAGCGGCGGACCTCGGCGGGCGAAGCGCCAAAGCCGGCGCGCTCCAGCAGGTGCGCGGCGTAGCGGGGACTCCAGTCCGCCGCACCGATCGGGTCGAGACGTTCCTTCCACGTCGAGGCGGCGTCGCCCGTGGTGGCGAAGGCCGAGGCGGCGCAGAGCGTCAGCGCGAGCGCAACGCGGACGAGCGGCGGCATGGGGCTCATCCGTCGATGGTATCGGATGCGGCGCCAACGGAACTCGGGACGGCGGCCGGTCGTGCTCGAGCACACGGTCACTGGCGAGGTCCCAGAATTCCCCACGCCCCCGCTTGCGGTCGGTCGTGCTCGGTAGAGTAGCCGCTGCCATGAGAGGTTTGGAAACAGACGATGCAGCCTAAGAGCGGGGACTACATAGGTCGTTACCGCGTTCTCGGAAAGCTCGGAAGCGGAGGCATGGGCACGGTGTATCGGGCCCACGACCCCCGGCTCGCCCGCGAGGTGGCAATCAAGGTCATCTCCAGAATCGGCGAAAAGGGCGAGAAGTCGCTCCAACGTTTCGAGACGGAGGCCCGCGCTTCGTCGGCCCTCAATCATCCTCACATCGTGACCGTCCACGACATCGACGAGGAGGAGGGGGAGCCCTACTTCGTGATGGAGCTCGTGCGTGGCGCCGACTTGGCGCAAGCCTCGAGTCGCCACCAGGAGCAGAGCGAGATCGTCCGTCTCGCAATTCAAATCGCCGACGGCCTGGCCGCTGCCCATGGGCAGGGGATCACTCATCGCGACCTCAAGCCCGAAAACGTCGTGGTCGACGAGAGAGGTTCGGTACGGATTCTCGATTTCGGCATCGCGCACATTCGTGACCGCGTCAGCGTGTACGACACTCTCAACGAAGCGCTCACGTTCGTCGAAGAAGACCAGGAAAACACGTCGGCTGACCCGGCAACGCGTGGGAACGCCCAGGTGATGGGGACTCCGGGCTACCTGGCCCCCGAGCTGCTCGAAGGCGCCATGGCCGATCAGCGTTCCGACGTCTTCTCGTTCGGCGCCCTCCTCCATTTCCTCGCGAGCGGCAAGGGCCCGTTCGCACGTAGTTCCGTCCAAGCGTCTCTGGTCGCGACGGTCATCGATGAGCCGGAGGACTTGAGGGCGCAACGTCCGGATCTCCTCGCATCCTTCGCGGATCTCGTCGCCGACTGTCTCGAGAAGGACCCGCGGAAACGGGAGTCCTCATTCACCGCGATCCAAGAGAGGTTGAAGGGAATTGCGCGTGAGTGTGAACTGCTTGCTCCGACCAACCCGGCAGCCGAGCTGCCAAAGCCTTCCGGTCCGATCTTCGGACGCGACGAGGATCTGACGAGTCTGGTTTCGCTGATCCTGTCGGGCAGGCGACTGATTACCCTGACCGGAACGGGCGGGTCGGGCAAGACGAGGCTGGCTCTCGAGCTGGTCCATCACGACGAAGTGCGTGACCGGATGAAGGGCCAAAGGTACTTCGTTCCGCTCGCGGGCGTCACCGAGCCGAGCCAGGTGGCGGGGGCGATCGTCGCAGTGCTCGGCGACGACAGCACTGAAGGCGCGGGTCCGCTCGAGGCGATGGCTCGCTCGATCAATGCCTTGCGGGCTCCGGTACTCCTCTGCCTCGACAACTTCGAACACGTCATCGAGGCGGCTGATCTCGTAGCTGAACTCCTCCAAGCCTGCGGAGATCTCGTCGTCGTCACCACGAGCCGCGAGAGGCTGCGTCTTGCGGCCGAACAGGTGTATCCAGTTCCACCGCTCAAAGTTCCGGAAAGGCTGGACACCTTCGGCGCCATCATCGGAGCCCCGTCGGTGGAGGTCTTCGTGGCGAAAGCACGTCAGGCCGAGCCGAACTTCGCTCTGACTCCCACGAACGCGACCGACGTCGCGAAGATCTGCCAGCGCCTCGATGGGCTGCCTTTGGCTCTCGAGTTGGCGGCTGCACGCGTGCGAATGTTTCCACCTCACGTATTCGTCGAGAGGTTGCGGAACGACTTCGGACTGCTGCGCGGCGGCTCGAGAGATCTGCACGAAAGGCAGCAGACTCTCCAGGCGACGATCAACTGGAGCTTCGAGTTGCTCGACGCCTCGGAGCAGACCGTATTCTGCCGCCTCAGCCCTTTCGTCGGTGGGTTCACCATGGAAGCTGCTGAAGCGGTCGCGGACCCCTTCGGCAAGCTGGATCGGCCGCTGCCCGACCTTCTCGAGTCTCTGCTCGAGCAGAACCTCATCGCGATGGACATGGAAGAAGCCGAGCCCAGGTTCCTGCTTCTCGAGTCGATGCGTCAGTTCGCGACGGATCGACTTGCCCAACGGGATGAGTGGTCGGTGACACAGAAGGCCCATGCCGCGTACTTCATGGTGCTCGCTGAGGAGTCTCGCGCGGAAAAAGGCGAGGCCATCGAAGAGTGGTACGCCGAAGTCGCCCGCGAGCGCGGGAACTACCTCGCCGCGCTCAGTTGGCTGAGTCAACAGAGGGACACGGAATGGTGCGTCCGGTTGTTGACGGCGCTGCTTCCTTACTGGGAGCAGGGACGCGATGTCGATGAGGGACGTCGAGCGATCGAGAAACTCCTGGGGCAACTTCCGGAATCGCCGCCGTCGCTGGCCGCCGCGCAGCTCTTCCACAGTGCTGCAATCCTCGCGAACAGCAAGGGGGAAGAGCTTCGCGCAATCCAGCTGCAGGAACGCGGTCTCAAGATCCACCGGGCCATCGGTGATCCCGGTGGGATCGGTGTCGCTCTGACTGCTGTCGCGGTGATCTACATCAATACGGGGCAGTTCGACATCGCGAAGCGCTATCTCAAAGAGAGCTTGGAGATTTGGCGCGAGCTCGATGCGCACGAGCACTATTCACGCACCTTCTCCAATCTCGCCTACGCAGTGCGTCAAGAGGGCAACTACGAGGAGGCGCGACGTCTGTACCGCCAGGCGGCAGAGAACTTCGAACGGCTCGGAGATCCCATCGGCGCCGCCTGGCAGGTCGCCAACGAAGCCGGCGTCGCCGCTGATCTTGGTTCTTCGGACGCTGCGGTGCTCTACGGGCAGGCTCGGGGCGTGTTCGAGCAACGCGAAGATGCCTGGGGGCTTGCAAGCATCGAGCTCGACACTGCGTGGCTCGCTTTCAAGCACTCAAAGCTCGAGGAAGCCCGAGAGGGGTTCCTGCGAGCCGTGCACCTGTTCGAACGACTTCTTCATCCGCGTGCTGTAGCGCGCTGCTTCGAAGGGCTAGCGCTGACCGCCGATGCCGAAGGGAACAGGGAGCGGGTCGTTCTG
>JBCCLJ010000267.1:0-8551 GCA_039026915.1 Acidobacteriota bacterium | reverse complement strand
GCTTTGAAATGTCCGGGTGGTGACCTCGACGAGTCGGCCGGCGAAGCAGCCGCGGAGTTTACGTGCCATCGAAGAGAAGAGACGCGAGGCAGGTCCTGAACCTTGCCGGGACACCAAAGAGTGGCTGTCGAACACTCCCCTGGCACCTTTCGGAGGCGGAACGTTGATTCGTCAGTGCCGCGTCGGGACCCCCACGGATTGCAGCCTGCTAGGCTCGCTCCAAGGTCTCGAAAGACAGTCCCATCTCTGGCCTAGGAGAGTTGCCATGAGGAGTTCAGCGTTCGTTCGGAGCTTTCCCCTTGTCGTCGCTTCGCTGGCGTGTCTGCTGGCGGCGTCGATCGTGGCCGCGCCCTCCCTCGCTCAAGACGACATTCCGCGCCGCCCTGACGGCAAGCCGGATCTCTCCGGCAACTACGACATTGCGAGTCTCACCCCCTTCGAGCGCCCCGAGATGCATGGCGACAAGCAGTTCATGACGCCCGAGGAGGCCGCCCAGATCGAGAAGGCTGCTGCCGCAGGGATGGCCTTCGCCAATCGCGCGAGCGATCCCAACCGCGAGGCGCCACCCCCGGGAGGCGACGGCTCTGGCGGCGCTGCCGGCGACGTCGGTGGCTACAACGCCTTCTGGATCGATCCCGGTTCGAAGACCTACATGGTCGACGGCAAGTTCCGCACGTCGATCCTCTACGACCCTCCCAACGGGCGCCTGCCCGCCCTGACGGAAGAGGGCAAGGCTCGGCGCGCTGCGGCACGCCCCTACGTCTTCAAGAACACCGGGACCGCCTGGTGGCTCGACGACGGAGCTGAAGAAGGTCCGTACGACGGTCCCGAGTCGCTGGCGACGATCGAGCGTTGCCTCTACCCCAACGGTCTCCTACCGTCTCGCCCCGTGCTCTACAACAACCTGCACACGATCGTTCAGACGGATACTCACTTGATGATCCTGATCGAGTGGATGCACGAAGCTCGCATCATCCGACTCGACCAGGAGCCGGCTCCCGAAGGATTGAGATCGCTCAGCGGCGACTCCGTCGGTCGTTGGGAGGGAGACACGCTGGTCGTCGAGACGACGAACTTCCAGTTCAACCCGGTCTCTCAGCGCGACTACAAGCTGACCGAACGCTTCACGCGCACGAGCCAAGACACGTTGCTCTACGACTTCACCGTGGAAGACGCCGACTACGAGGTGCCCTACAGCGGTCAGTTCACCTGGCCGCAGACGCAAGACAAGCTCTACGAGTACGCCTGCCACGAAGGCAACTACGCCATGGGCGGCATCCTGCGCGGTGCGCGTCTGCTCGAGAAGGAGACGCGCGAGGGGCAGACGAGCGGCGACGACTGAGGGCGATTCGCCCGAGGCCCCTGAGTGAGTCCGAGCTTCTCGCGTCTCGAGTCAGCACGGGTGCAGAGCTAGAAGGCAGGGCGGCCAGTAGCTACGTCTTCGGTAGTCCCTTCTCGGCCAACGGCCGCTTCGGCGTTCGGCTCGCAGCGGTTCGATACGCGGCGGTCGCCTCCTCCTGTCGCCCAGCGCGCGTGAGCTCTTCGCCCAAGAGCTCGAAGGCCGGCTTGAAGGTGTTCGGGGGACCGAAGCCGAAGGGCAGCGACTCCGAGAGCGCGGCGCCTTCGCGGAGTCTTGCGAGTCCCGCCTCGGTGTTGCCCTCGGCGATGTCCACGAGGCCGCGGAGCTGACTCAGCTGCGAGCGCTCCGCCTGATTCGTTGTGCCCTCGTACTTGACGAGCACTGCCTGGGCGGGCGCCGTGTCGCCCTGCTTGAGCTTCGCAAACGCGGTGGTGACGTCGTAGCGCAGCGACGAGCGATCGTTGTCCGGGAAGTCGGACACGTCCTCTTCGGGAATCTCAGCCTGCCAGCGGTCGGCGAGCGACCAGTCCTCGGTATCGACGACGTGACGTGCCCGCATGCCAACGAAGTAGGGCGCCGTCTGGCCCTCCGGCTTCTCGAGCACGCGTTCGTGGCACGAGTCCATGAGAGCCTCGGCCTCTGCGAGATCACCTCGCTGTAGGTGGCCGTAGTGCAGCCACGCAGCGTAGTGGCCGCAGAGGTTCGGCTCGCGGCCTAGATCGGCCAGATACGCGTCTTGCGTGTCGCGCGCGCGGATGTTGCCGTTGACCGTCTCGTCCCACATGCCGAGCGCGAGGAAGATGTGCGTCGTCATGTGCTGCGCGTGCGCTGCGTTGGGCGCGACATCGGCGTACACCTCGGCGGCCGGCAGCCCGAGCGGTGCGTGGATCGGGTCGTCGTAGGAGTGAATCAGGTAGTGCGCCGCCCCCGGATGCTTTGGGTTGGCGTCGAAGACGGGCTGCACGGTCGCTCCGGCGCGCACGTAGGTCGCAAAGTCACGCTGACCGTTGACGCTTCCGAGAATGGAGAGCGCATGAAAAGCGCGCGCCTCGTCGTCCTCGGGGAAGGCTTCCTGAAGCTTCGCCATCGCCTCCATGTAGCGGCGATCGGTTTCGGCTTTGGTGCCGTCGGCAAAGAGCGCCTCAGCGGCGTCGAGGTACATCTTTTCTCGCTCGGTCGGAGCCCTGGCCCGACGCTCCTCGGGAGTCGCGCCCAGTTTGCCCAGGGCGTTCAAGGCATCCTCGCGCCCTTTGTATCGCCAGAGCGGGTGGTTGTAGGTCAGCGCCTCGCCCCAGTAGGCCAGCGCGAAGTCGGGGTCGATCTCCTGCGCTCTCACGAACTCCTTGGCCGACGCTTCGAACTCGAAGCTGTGAAGCAGGAGAACCCCCCTGAGGAAGGGATCCTGTGCGTCGACCGCGCCGGAATTGGGGAACGAGAGACTGCCGAGGCCCTCGATGTGTACAAGGTCATTCTGCGCTCCTTCGCCGTCCGTTGCAGGAGCGCACCCCCAGAGCAGGGCAAGCCAGAACGCCACGGCAATCGCCGGGCGATAGGCCCGTGCGCGACCCCGTGAGGTCTGCCGAAGGTGAGAGCCGGAAAGGGGCATCTTCTTCATGAGCTCGTCTCCATGGAGTCGGTCGTTCGGATCGGACAAGGCTCGCCGCTGTGCCTCGAGGGCTTTGCCCTTCGTCTTCTCGTGCTTTGCGTCTCGCTCGAGGTCATCGGCGGTGCGAGCTGTCTCTGTTGGAAGCGTATCGCTCTTCCCGCCTTGTCGAGCTCCGGAGTGGGTTGGGCCGAGGTCCGCGATCGCAGTCTCCGCGCGGCTCAGCCCGAGGCTTTGCGGCGTTAGGCTGCCGGCTGACGTATCGTCAACGAAGCAGGACGACTGGGAGAAATGAGGTCTGGGAGAAACGAGATCTGGGAGAAACGAGATGTCGGACGTCGTAGTGACCAAAGAAGATGGCGATCGCCGTGGCCGTTATGTGGCTCGCATCGAGGGGTTGGAGGGTGCCGAGGGCGAGATCACCTATCGACACATCAGTGCCGGCATTCTCAGCGCTGATCACACCGGCGTGCCCGACAGCATGGCGGGGCGCGGCGTCGCGAAAGAGCTCCTGGCTTTCATGCTCGAAGATGCTCGCCAGAACCGGTTCCGCATCGTGCCGCTCTGTCCGTTCGTTCGGAGTCAGTACGCCAAGCACCCCGAGTGGGCGGACCTCTTCACGACGGAGCCCGGCGAGAAGCCCGCGGTCGTTTGACGGACGCCGCGAGACTGCATTCCTTGGGCCAGAGTGTCTTGTTGAGAGAGTCCGCCCAAGGAATGCCAGACGATTGTTGTTGGGCCTTCTAGGGCGACTGCCCTCGGGCTTCCTGCGGATCCCGCGGACCGAGCCAAGGTGACCTAAGCTGGCTATTGTTCGACAGGCGGTCTTCGCGTGTTCACCTCGGACTTGGCACTTTTTGGGGGCGCGCGAGGCCGACGAGTCCCTGGCCGGTGATGAACCGCGGAATCACGTGGCACATGTGTTTTGGACAGCCGTGTCACGGGCAGTCGTCTTCCGAACGGCGGCGAGCCTACGACTTGACGTCCACCCGTCGTGGCTTTTCGGTCACTGATAGAAGCCTCTTTCGACGCTCTCTTCGATGAGCTCTTCAACGAGCATCCACAGTCTGGGTGTGAATCGACGGATGTACTCTTTCTTCTCCCAGACCTTCTTGACCGGAACCACGAGATCGTCTTTGTTTCCGATCGCGACTCGATTCAGAAGCGGCTGGATTCCATCGATGGCAGCGGCGAACTTTGCCTCGTGCGTGGTGCGCAGCTCAAACTCCTCCCAAAGGTCGAAGTACTCGCTCGCTTGATGGTCCGGAAGAAGTGAGAAGAGCCTCTTTGCGGCCTGGAGCTCGGCATCGCAGCGATCGGCGTCTGAGTCCTCGGAATAGATGAACGTGTCGCCCGCGTCGATTTCGACGAGGTCGTGGATGATGAGCATCTTGATGACCTTCAGCATGTCCACCGCTCCTCCCGCACACTCCTCCAGCAGCATGGCCATCAAGGCTGCGTGCCACGAGTGCTCGGCCGAGTTCTCCTTGCGACCGTCAAGCGTCTCGTTTGCTCGTTTGATCGTCTTCAGCTTCTCGACTTCTCGAAAGAAGGCGAACTTCCGTTCCAGGGCGTCGCGGCCTGGTTCCCTCTCAGGGTCCATCCTTCGGACTCACTTCTTTCCAGATGTCAGCGTAGGACCTCACCAAGCCGGAGTCTCGAACTTCGAGGTCTGCAGTGAACGAACCACCTCCAGACTCGTAGCGAAAGCGATCGTCGGCTATGCGGGTGTAGCTCTGTTCGAGCGGGCCAAGACTTATTTCAGGAGACTTGAGCCAAGCCGCCTTCACCGCCACCTTTTGCCCGACCTGAATTCCCAGCCTTCGGATGGGTAGCAAATTGGTGGACGGGCTGAAACCCAAATCGATATCGAGACAGCCCTCGACTTCCATGACCGTCTCGCCGCTGAGGGACCAGCTACCGTTCTGTGCGCGAATGAGGAGGTCGACACGCTCTTTTCCAATATGCCCTTTCACCCTCGCCGTGCGAGTGTGCCAGCTCGAATCGCCCGTGATTTCATAGGCGAGTCCACAGCTGCCGCCCCTCTCGAGGAAGGCGACAGTGCCTGAGAGACTCCAAGCGTCGGCTTCCTGCTCAAGCAAACAGCTTTCTGAGCCATCCGTGTCGAGCCTGCGCCAGTGGGATTGCGTAGCGCATCCTCACAGCTCCTCCCTTTTCTGCGTGGCCCACGACCCTCGCTGGAAGCACCCTCGCGGTTGGGCCTGTCGAGCTCGGGTCGAGTCGAACACGAGCCTGGCTACTATAACCCGGCCACGATGCACACGAGGTGCGCGCGAACTCTCCGCACTTTCACCGTTGGCTGTGGACGGCTACGGCCCGCGAAGGAGCGCGGACTCCCGGGACCGAAGAGCCGGGTGGGATACGAGCCAAGGTATCGATCGAGAGCACCCTCGGGAGTCGCCGTGGTCGCTCCAGCGGGGGGGGGGCGAGCGCCGGGGCCCTTGACGAGCGAGGTTGTCAGACAGAGTCGCTTTTGTATACTGCGCAGAGTCTACAACGCAGACTCTGGGAACCCGGCTCATGAAACGGCGGCCGAGATCGAGCCACTCCGAGCCCACACTTCGAGGTGCAGCATGCCCCCAGGACACATCGGTGAGTTCGAGCAGATGGTGTTGCTCGCCATTCTGCAGACGGCAGACGAGGCCTACGCGCCTCAGATTCGGGAGGTTCTCCAAGAACGCGCCGGGCGAACCGTCTCTCGCGGGGCTCTCTATCGCACGTTCGACCGGCTGGAGACCAAGGGTTGGTTGGCCTGGGAGGTGGAGGACGGGAATCCGATCCCCGAACGCGGGGGAGCGCCGATGCGGCGTTTCCGGACCACCGCGGAGGGGCGCCGTGCACTGCGCCAGTCGCGGCAGGCACTGCTGCGTCTCTGGGACGGCGTCGAGCCCGATCTGGAGCACGCCTGATGTCGGTGTCCCCTCCTCGTTTGGCCGAGCGCTTCCTGCAGTGGTGTCTGCGCTCCACTCCGTCGGCCCCCTTCATCGTCGGTGACTTGCGCCAGGAGTTCGCCGAGTCGCGTCGCCGTCGCGGACGAGCGTTGACGTACTTCTGGTACTGGCGGGAGGTGCTGGCCATCGGGTTGCGCTACGTCGGCCGGTCTCCGGACCGCGAGAAGGCTCTGGGTCTGAGCGACCGGGCTCGCAGCGGACCGAAGTCTCTGATCGCCGACTTCGCCTCCGACCTGCGCTGGGCAGTGCGCGTCTTTCGCACGGCGCCCGGGTTCGCGGCCGGCGTCGTTTTGACCCTCAGCTTGGGCCTCGGCGTCAACGCCACCATGTTCGGTGCGGTCGATCGGGTGCTGCTCAGCCCTCCGGAGCACGTCCGCGACCATGAGGAACTGCGTTTCGTCCACCTGGGCGGCCTGGGCCAGCGCTCGCTCAACTCGCCGATGGCCTACTCGTTCCCGGACTACGAGGCGATCCGCGACCTTCCCGCGTTGGCGGGTGCCGCTGCCTACCGGCCGAGACGCCGCGTCACTATGGGGTCTGGTGTCGAGGCCCGCCGGCCAATCATTCAAGACGCCACGGCGGAGTTCTTCCCTCTCCTCGGCGTCCTTCCGGAGCACGGCAGGTTCTTCGACGAGCAGGACGATCGCCCCGGTGCCGTGCCGGTCGCCGTGCTGAGCCACGGCTTCTGGGAGCGGGAGTTCGGCCAAGACTCCGACGTCATCGGTCGAGCCGTCCAGCTCGGCGAGCACAGCTACGAGGTGGTCGGCGTCGCGCCGCAGGGGTTTACCGGGGCCAACCTGGAGGCGGTCGATGTCTGGGTACCGCTGCGGATGAACGTCCTTCTCTCCGGCTGGAACGCCTTGGAGTCGAGGGGCGCCTGGTGGTTTCGGGTGCTGGTGCGTCTGGAAGACGGGGTGACCGACTCGGAAGCCCAGGTACAGATGACCTCGGCTCATCTAGCGGGCATCGCCGCTCACATCGAGGCGGGCGGAGAGGAGCTGTCGGAAGACGAGAACGGAGGCTTCGTCGACACTAGTGCGTTCATCGTCGCTCGCGGACCCCGGCTCGACACCGACACCGCCGTGACTCTCCTGCTGGCCGGAGTCAGTCTGCTGGTCCTGCTTATCGCCTGCGCCAACGTCGCCAATCTCCTGCTCGCTCGCGGAATCGATCGGCAGCGTGAGCGCGCGGTGCGTCTCGCGATGGGAGTCAGCCGACGGCGACTCGTCTCGCAGGCTCTGGCCGAGGCGCTCGTGCTCGCGCTGGCCGGCGGGCTGGCCGCGTTCGTCGTCTCGAACTGGAGCGGCCGCGCGCTCTACGCACTGCTGCTGCCGGGTGTGCCCGTGCCCGCCGCGGCGATCAGCTTCCGACTCGTTGTGTTTCTCGCGCTCGTGGTGCTGGCTACGACCCTGGCGGCCGCCTTGCTCCCTGCCGCGCAGGCGTTGCAGACCGCTCCCGGTGACGTACTGCGCCGGTCTCAAAGGGGGGCGACGCGCGACAAGGGGCGGGCGCGAGCCTTGCTCACTCTGGGCCAGGTCACTCTGACGACGGTGCTGCTCATCGGAGCGGCGTTGTTCGTCCAGAGCTTGCACAACGCGCTTCGGGTCGACGTCGGCTTCGACCACGACTCGGTCATCAACGTCCAGTTCGAGCTGCAGCCTGGAGTGGACGATGCGCGCAGTGATGCGGTCCACCGAGAGGCCCTGGAGCTCTTGACGTCGATGCCTGGAGTCGAGAGAGCGGTCGCGTCGTCGAGCGAACGCCCGCTCTACGGTTGGGACGAACAGCACGACGTCCGCGCCAGTCGGGTCGGTGAGATTGCTCGGGTCCCTTCGGGTGGGCCCTACACCTACGCCGGCACGGAGGGGTATGTCGAGACGGCGGGGCTGCGCATCGTTCGGGGGCGCGCTTTCGAGTCGGACGAGTACGTCACGGGAGGCCCCTTTGCTCTGATGGTCAGCGAGTCGTTCGCGGAGGGCGTTTGGCCGGGGCTCGACCCGCTCGAGGAGTGTGTCTTCCTGCGCGAAGGAGCGGCGCCGCTGGACGGCCCCGAGCCGTGCCGCCCGATCGTCGGCGTCTATGAAGACCTGGTCATTCGCTCGATCGCCGACCAAGGACTCTGGTCGATCACCTGGCCCATGCCGCTCGAGACCGAGGGGCTTTACGGCATCCTGGTTCGTGCCGAGGGCGACGCGAGCGAGTTGGTGCAACCCATTCGCGATCGATTGGCCGCGCTGTCGAGTGACTACCGCTATCTGTACGTCGTTCCGATGGCGTCGCGGATCGAGGCGATGCGGGGACCGTGGCGGATCGGCGCCACTCTCTTTACGATCTTCGGAGTCCTGGCGCTTCTCGTTGCCTCACTCGGCCTCTACAGCGTCCTGACGATTGCCGTCGCCCAGAGGCGACGCGAGATCGGTATTCGGACGGCCCTCGGGGCTCAGCGTCTCGATCTCATCGCCATGGTGGTGACGCGGGCAGCCGGGCTGGTCGGCGCCGGTTTGGTGCTCGGCGTCGGTGTGGCTGTCCTCGGAGGGCGTGTTCTCGACACGGTGCTCTTCGGCGTTCCAGTCGTCAACCCGCTCGTCTTTGGGATCGTCGGCCTCGTGCTCCTCG
>JBCCLJ010000266.1:0-8636 GCA_039026915.1 Acidobacteriota bacterium | reverse complement strand
CAGTCGACCGACTGCTCTTGATCGTTCCAACTACGGATCTTCCGGTGGCGAAAACGCTCGAAGGATCTCCAGAGGGTTCGCGTATTGCAGAAGGCTCTCAATCTGAGAGCAGTCACCGAAGTCGACGCGGAACACATGAGTGTTTTTGTACTCCGCTCCCGTGGCAGTGACCACCATGTCCCCTTGCGCTTCGAGGAAGACCGTTTTGCCGTCCAAGGAGACGGTGTAGCGGCTCTCCACGTAAATGAGCTCCTCGATGTTGGCAAAGATCTGCTCGTAAGCCTTTCGGATCGCTTCCTTGCCACGGTGCAGTCTTTCGCCGCCGGGGTTGAACGCCTGGCGAAACACGGCCTCGTCGGCAAAGTAGCTCATGAGCCTTTCCATGTCTTTCAGGCGCGAGGCTTCCATGACGTTCTGAGCGATTTCCAGCGACTCAGAGTGACGACAGTCTTGCCCTTGGAGCGCAGCGGGAGCCAGGAGGCCGAGGACCAAGAGTGAATGAAGCGTCTTCATGGCATGCCGTCCAGTGTGAGATCGAGGCGTGGGATTCCAGGGTCCGACGTCGAACTTGGGCCCCGGGGACTCCGCTCGAGAGGCTTCCTTGGCTTCGGCGTCATCCGAGCGTCGAAAACCGCCGCAGCAGAAAACGAGGAAAGAGCCTCATAAAGGCCCCGGGCATCTCCGTTGAGCAGCTCTGAGGCTACGGCAGGCCCCGCTGCCTGAGCAAGCCGTCGGCGTCACGGTCAGCGTGAAAGCGTCTTGATGTCATGCTCGCGCGCCGAGGAATCAACGAGCCCACGGCCGGCGTCGATGACCCCGTCGACGCCGTGTTCCAGATAGCGCCGCCGCGGTTCATGGTGGGCAGCAGTCTGTTCGGCGGAGCCGCGGGCTCGCGTGCGGCTTCGAGCTCGCGGAAGATGGGCTTTGGATAGACTCCCGTAATTCCCAACAGCACGTCGAGGAGCCTCTCACAGGAGAGTGGGGCGCCGAGCGTTCGAGGCCACCCGCCTGCCGATGGACGCACGTACGCCGACACTCTCAGAAGATGAGCCTCCTCCATCTCAGGGAGCCACAGCGGCTGCCTGGGCACCGGAGAGCCTTCATGTCCAAGACCGATCTCATCCGCCCTCTCGGAGCAATCTGCCTTGTGTTGCTCCTCGCTGCCACGGCGACCTCGTCGATCGAGTCGTCGAAGGCCGAGGCGGGCCTCGAGACTGCCGCAAACCGCTCCGCTGGCCTGCAGCCGACGGAGGTGGGGCATCCCACCTTCGTCAGTCCGCATGCGGCGCCCATCGCGGCCCACGGAGGACGAGTCTTTGTCGCGAACACGCCGAGCGACACTCTGGACGTACTCGACGCGGCGAACCGCCAGGTCGTCGCTCGCGTTCCCGTCGGAGTCGACCCGGTCAGCGTCGCCGTGCGCCCCGACGGTCGGGAGGTCTGGGTCTCGAACCACATCTCCGACTCCGTCAGCGTGATCGACAGCGACCCGTCGAGCCCGACGTACCTGCAGATCGTCGCCACCGTTCAAGAGTTCGACCGCAAGCGGAAGGCGACGAGCTTCGACGAGCCGATGGGCATCGCCTTCGCCAACAACCAGAAGGCCTATGTGGCCCTGTCTTCGGACAATCAGATCGCCGTGGTCGATGTCGCCTCGCGCAAGGTCAGCAAACGGCTGACGATCACCGCCCAGGACCCCCGCGCGATCGCGGTTCGCGGCAACCGGCTGTACGTGCTGCCGTTCGAATCGAACAACAAGACCCAGCTCTCCGGAGGCGCCAAGGAAGACATCGACGGCGACTTGGTGACGTTCGACGTCTTCGCGCACTCGATCCAGAACAACAGCAAGCTGTCGCTCGGCCACGTGCTCGACATCGTCAAGCACCCGAAGATGCCCGACCGCGACCTCTACGTCTTCGACACGACCAACGACGAGCTCGTCGAAACGGTCGACACTCTGGGCACGCTGCTCTACGGCCTGACCGTCGACTCGAAGGGCCGCGTCTTCATCGCGCAGACGGACGCTCGCAACCACGCCAACGGTCGATCCGGGACCAAGAAGCACGGCCTCGCGGAGATGATGAACCGCGCCTTCCTGAACCAGGTCACGCGCGTCGCCTTTGGCGACGAGGGCGCCGAGCAACCCACCTTCTTCGACCTCGAACCCGTCCCGCCTGCGCAGCCCGAGCCGGGTCAGGCGCTGGCGACCCCCTATGCAGTCGAGGTGAGCGACGACGACTCCACGCTCCTCGTCTCACTGGCCGGCTCGGACAAGCTGGTCACGATGGACGCGGACAGCGGAGAGATTCTGGGGCGCGTGGACGTCGACGCGGTGCCGCGCGGCATCGCCCTCGTCAGTGCAGACGACGGCAGGCCCGCGCAGGCCTGGGTTCTCAACGCGGTCGAGAACACGGTCTCGCTGGTCGACGTCGCCGACGTCGCAAACCCCGAGGTCGTCGAGACGGTCGCGCTGGAGGATCCGACCCACCCGACAATCAAGCGAGGACGCAAGGCCTTCGAGACGGCCGCCGCGTCCACCACGGGCACCTTCTCCTGCGCAAGCTGCCACCCCGACGGGCACACCGACCAGCTTCTCTGGGTGCTCAACACGCCGATCGTCAGCGGCGGGGACCAGATTCAACCGCGCACGACGATGCCGGTGCGAGGGTTGCGCGACACCGAGCCCTATCACTGGGACGGCATCCCGGGAGATCCGTACGGTGGACCCAACGCCGCCAACGCCCGTGGCTCCGTGCCGCCGAACAGCAGCGTCAGCGATCCGACGACCTCGGCGCGGCATCTGATCGACGAGGGACTCGCCAACACGATGCACAGGGTGGGAAGAACGCACCGAAACGACGAAGGCAAGATCGGAAGGCTGTCGGCCGCCGATCGCGACGCGCTCGCCGTGTTCCTGCTCACGGTTCCGTACCCGCCCGCCCAGCGCCGGCCGTACGACAACGTCGCCAGTCAGCGCGCTCAAGACGGCTTCCGCCTCTTCCACATCGAAGGCAACGGGACCGGCGGCCGGCGCGACGTGTGCGGCGACTGTCACCGCTTTCCGCACATGGTCAGCACCAACCATCCCACCATCGGAATGGACACGCCGACGTGGCGGGGGGCGTACGACCGGTTCCTGATCCTGCCGCAGGGGCGCATCAACCTCGCCACTCTGCCGCCGTTCCTGGCACTGGCGGAAAAGGGCATTCCGGAGCGCGAGCTCTGGCGCAACACCTGGGGCAAGCGAGAGCAGTTCGATCCCGTCTGGGACATGGTACTCGAGCACTCCACGGGTACCTCCGGCTCTTTTGCCCGCCAGGTGACGCTCCATCGAGCCTCCGCTTCGGACGACCTGACCACGGATCTGCTCGGCGCGCTCGAACAGTCGGCTCGCGAGGAAGCGATCGTGCTCGTCGGCCACGGCGCCCTTCTGGAAGGCACCCGCGCCGAGCCGGTCTCTCTTCACTTCGACGGCGCAGAGTACGTGACGAGCGGCGACGCCCAGCGGCACGCGCGCGACGACCTGCTCACAATGGCCCGGGACGGTCGCTTCCTCGGCACGTTCACTGCGCACCACGGTCCCAAAGTCGACTTCGATCACCCACAACCGGCCCTCTGGACCGTCGGCCCCATCCATGAAGCGGGTCCCCAGCAGTTCCCCAAGCTGCACGCTGAGCAGCTCACCATGACGATCAGCGCGCGCTACGTCGGCGAGGACGCGCACCTGATCGTCGACGGCCGGCGCGCAGCCGGCACGGTGAAGCTGCAAGGCAAAGAAACTCTCACAGTGGAGCTGGCCGAAGCGCCGTCGGTCGGCATGCACCTCCTGCAGCTCCAGACACCCGGCGGGCCGATCAGCAACGACTTCATCTTCCACGTCACCGCGGATCCAGAGCCTCCTCCTGCCCCGACGCTGGGTGACCTCGTTCGCAACGGCGGCTGGAGCGCCTTGCTGGGAGACTGGGTCGACGTCGGCACTCGCGGAGAGTTCCAGGTATCCCTCGACTGGAAGATCAAGAACCAGCTCCTCGAGCTGACCACCCGCGACCAGAACGGGCCCACCGTCGCGGTCCTTCGCATCGACCCCAAGACCGGTAAGGTCCTGCACTCGGGAACGAACCACAGCGGAACGACGATCTCGGGGCATTGGGACTTCACGGCCGAAGGCGGTCCCAGGATGATCGGCCGGTTCACGTCGCGCGAGGGCGCCGAGGGCGATCTCACGCTGCAGTTCAAGCCGGGGACCGACGACGCGATGGTCTTCGCGGTCGGCGTGGGAGGACCGCGGACCTCCAACATCCAGATGATCCGTCGAAAGTAGAACTCCAGGAGTCCTTCAAGGGTGCCGGTCCTGCGCTTCTTCCGAACGTTCTGGCGCGAGCGCGCCTTCTGTATCCCCGCGATCATCACCATCGCCGTCGGCATCGGCGCGACGACGGCGGTGGCGAGCTTTGCCTATGCGGTCCTCTTGCGCCCCTTCCCTTACCCGGAGTCCCACCGTCTGGTGCGCCTCTTCACCGTGCTCACCGAGGAGCAGGGGGCCGGCCGCAACATGTCGTTGCTGGACATCCGCGACGTCAACGAGCGGGCGACGCTGAGCAGTAACTTCGGCGCCTACAACGACTACGACTCCTTGCTCCAGGGTCCAGACGGTGCTCAGGTCGTCTCGGTCTCCGAGCTCAACTTGCAGGTACTCCGCGCCCTCGGCATCGCTCCGGCGCTGGGACGGCTCTTCGCCGCCGAAGCTGAGCTTTCCGGCGGCCCCGTGCGTGAGGCGATCTTGAGCCACTCGCTGTGGAAGAGCCGCTTCGGTGGTGACCCGAACGTCCTCGGCCAGAACATCGTCTTGCGGCGAGCCAGTTATGAAGTCGTCGGCGTCATGCCCGCGGACTTCTCCTTCCCGGATCGCACACAGCTCTGGCTGACGATGGAGAGCTGGTACGAGCTCCCGCTCGACGGTTCCCCGCAGCAGCGCGAACAACGCGCCTTTCCGACGCTCGGTCGCCTCGCACCGGGCGCGACGCTGGCACAGGCTCAAGCGGAGATCGACCGCATCGCCGCCGGCCTCCAGCGCGAACACCCCGAAACCAATCGCGGAGTCGAGGTGAATCTCGTTCCGCTACGCGACGCTGAAGTGGGGCCGGTGCGCCCCTACGTCCGCGTTCTCGCAGCCGGGGTCACTCTGCTGCTGCTCATCTGCCTCGGCAACGTCGTCAACCTCTTCCTCGTGCGAGCGCTGGCGCGACGGCCACAGTATGCGGTGCAGTCGGCGCTTGGCGCTCGGCGCCTGGACCTCGCCCGCGGCCCGTTTGCCGACAGTGTCGTCTTGTGCCTCGTCGGCGGAGCGATCGGCGCGTTGCTCGCAGGGTTGGCGGTCGGAGCACTCGATCGCATGCTGCCGGAGACGCTCCCCGCATGGCTTTCGCTTCAGGTCGATCCCGTGGTGCTGGCCTTCTGCTTCGGCCTGACGCTCTTCGTCGGCTTGGTACTCGGGATCGCGCCTGCCTTGATGGGGTCCAGGGTCGACCTTGTCGCCACCCTCGGGAGCGGCTCGCGTGCCGCCGGTGGCTCTTCTTCGCGCGGCCGTGCGGCCTTGATCGTCGTGGAGGTCGCCCTGTCCTTCGTCTTGCTGGTCGGCGCCGGCCTGCTGATGGCCAGCTTCGCGCGTCTTCAGCAGACGGACCAGGGTTTCGAGCCCAATGACCTTCATGTCGTGCGCGCCATGAACAGTCAGGTGGCGAGCGGATCACGAGAGGAAATCGCTGCCTTCTATGCCGCCCATCACCAGCGCATCCTCGATCGCCTGGCGGCCCTGCCAGGGGTGACCTCGACCGCGTCGACGGACAGGGTTCCTTACGTCGGCTTCAAGGTCCGCAACGGCAGACTGCGCGTGCGCGGCAGCACCGACCAGGAGCTGCGCTTCATGCGGCCCATCGCCAGCGCGGACGTCAGCAGCGGCTACTTCAAAACGATGGGTGTACCCCTCCTCAGAGGCCGAGCTTTCCAGAGCATCGACACCGCCGATTCGGCACCGGTGGTCGTCATCAACGAGGTGGCAGCCGACGTCCTCTTCGGCGATCGAGAGGCCGTCGGTCAGATGCTGCACTTTGGCAATACGGTGACGCCGACAAACCCCTACTGCCGCGTCGTCGGCGTGGTCGGGGACGTTCGACACGGCGCCGTCGAGAGCGGAACCCTGGAGCTGTACTTTCCATCGTCGCAATGGCCGAACGCCGGCAGCTACTACGTGCTGCGCACGGAGGGCAACCCGGCCGGCTTCGACGCTGCCGTGCGCAACGCCATTCGAGAGGTCGATCCCGGCACCGCCGTGGTCTGGCAGAAGTCGATGAACGACCGCATCGACGAGACACTGTGGCAGCGGCGACTTTGGAGCTCGCTCTTTGCACTCTTCGCTGGGAGCGCCGTGCTGCTCGCCATCGTCGGGCTGTACGGGCTTCTGAGCTACTCCATCGTCGGACGGCGGTCCGAGATCGGTGTGCGACTGGCTCTCGGCGCCCGACCGACCGAGATCGGCTCGATGGTCGTGACTGACGGGCTCAAACTCGTGACCGCAGGTCTGGCCTTGGGCGCTTTCGGCGCCTTCGCCGTGACGCGGTTCATTGCAGCGACTCTGGACGGGGTGGGCGAGCTCGGCTGGGCGCTGTACGTCGCGACGACGCTCATGCTGTTCGCCGCAGCAGCGGCGGCGTGTGCCTGGCCGGCTCTCCGCGCCTCTCGCACCGATCCAGCGGTGGTCCTGGACGGGCAGTAGGGCGGCCGCTCTCTAAAGCTCGCATCGAGCCTCGGGGGACTTGCCGAGAGCACATCCCGCCGCATCCCCACCCATCGCGTCGCGGTCCACACCGGGTGCACTACGGCCCGACCAGCTCTCCGAGCGCCCGTCGCGCGCCGGAGCGCATCTCTTGCGCATCGTGCTCGACCCCGTCGCACCAGCCGTGGAGGTGGCCGCGGATCAGACCGTGACGAGCGCGGCCCAGCAGCGCCGGATCGGCTGGATAGGTGCTGCGATCGAGTGCTCGACGCAGCGGCGCGTCTCCGACCCAGGCGAGGAGCCCCACGAAGTCGTGGGCAGGATCGCCGAGGTTCATGTCTCCCCAATCGATGATTCCCGTCACCTCCGACCCCTGCGGGTCGATCAACACATGCTCCATGCCGAGATCGTCGTGAACGAGTCGCGGGGCCGGCGGAGGCGAGATCTCACGCTGCAAGCGACGCAGCGCCGAGGCGATCAGAGGCTCTTCGGAGAGTCCGAGCCGGAGAATCCGAGCTTCCAGATCCTCTCCCACCGGCCACCCGCGCACCTGCGCAACGGCCCCCTCGAGCGGCGTCGCATGGAGAACCTCCAGAAAGGCCACGAGAGCGTCGAGCACGGCGTCGATTCGGAGAGCGCGCGCCGGCACCTCGTCCAACGGGGCACCCGGCAGCTTCGCGTAGCCCATGAAGGGATAGGGAAAGCGCTCCGAGGCCTCTCCGTGAAAGCGCGGACTCGGAACCGGGAGCGGCAGCTGCGGCGCCAGGAGCGGCAGCACCGAGAGCTCCGTCTCGAGATGCTCGACGACGTTCTGACGCTTCGGGAAACGGAAGATCCAGCGCTCGTCGACCTCGAAAGCCTCGCTGTCCCAACCGGCCGCCAAGGACCTCAAGGGACGGTCGGCGAGCTCGGGGAACTGCTCGCGCAGAATCTCTGCAACCTGATCCAAGGTGAGCAGACGATCGGAGCTCCAGGGCGCTGCGGTTTCATTCGTCATGGAGAGCCGGTGGGTTCATTGAGATCCTCAGTTTAGGGACTCTTCGGGGCGGCGTTGAAGGAAGACCCGATGACGACCCGCCAGTGAGCAGCGAAGGCAAGCAGAGAGTCGTCGGTGGCTTGAGCCTTCTCAGAGCTGGGCACCGATGGGGTAGCTTCGCATTCGTGGCACTACGAACGAAGATCTGCTTGGTCGCCATCGGTGTACTCGTCGTTGTCCTGAGCGCGCTCATTGCCAGGGCTCGCCGTCATTCGCAAGATGTGCTTCCTGGAGTGGACCTCCCCATGCTCAGTGCCACTCCAGAAGGGAGCGGTACCTGCTTCGAAGGAAACACCTTGCCCCTGAAGCGTGAGTACCGGCTCCATCGCTCAATGGGCGCTGCCGACACTCTCGAGGTGAGTCCGCAGTGCGTCTACATCGGAGGCTGGCGGGATCGCCCCTCCAAATGTGTTGTGGGCTTTCAAGAAGTCGTCCCGTCAGCCTACTCGACCAGCTCGATACAGGCACGACTAGCCAGCACCTACTATGACAATCTGCAAACAGGTCTCCTGTACTTCACCAGTCCGCTCACGGATCATGCTTACCTGATGCTCGACTACCGCTGGTGCAAGTGGTTCGGCGTTGCTAGTGGTCTTTCGCTCCGCGGTCCTCGCTGAGCATTCATCGGGGACTTGTGCGTGAAGGCGAGTTCCTGAGCACTGTGAGTTCAGAGTGTGCTGGGACTGGAGAGCCCCTCCGTAAGCGACCCTTCGAGCCCGCGAGAAAGGCGGCCTTGCCAGACGTTGTTGGTGGCATGCAGCGTGTTCCCTTCGCCGTCATGTGATCGACATTCTCGCCGTCGCCCAAGCCTTGCCACGCGATGAGCGT
>JBCCLJ010000265.1:0-8669 GCA_039026915.1 Acidobacteriota bacterium | reverse complement strand
TTCGAGCGCTGCGCACCGCTCGTGACCTCATGCCGCGCCGGGCCGACGTCGTCTACCACCAGGCCCTCGCACACGCGCGGCGCCAGGAGTGGCAGCAGGCGCGTGCGCTGATCGAGGGCCCCCTCGAGCGTCTCGCCGACCTCGACACCGTCGACGAGGCCTACCGAGCGCTCGCACAGAGCCGCGTAGAACAGGCCGCAGCGCTCGTCGACGCCGGTGCACCAACGGCTGAGGCTCTGCTGGACGACTTGGAGAGCGACCCTGATCCGGCGCTCTCCGAGCTCGCTCCGCGCCTCGCCGAGGTGCGTCGCGTCTTCGACTACAACCGCGCCGTGGAGCTCTATAACAGCGGCGTGGAGGCCGCGCGCGACGGACGCGTCGCCGATGCGCGCGCTTCGCTCGATGACGTCCTGCGGGTGACCGACGATCGCGAGCTGCGCCGAGCCGCGCGGCGGCTCCTGGAAGCACTCGATCGCTGAGAGCGTGCTCTCGGCTCGCAGAGCGCCTAGGCCGACATCTCCCGCGCCTGCTCGCGCAGCACGAACTTTCGGATCTTCCCCGTCGACGTCTTGGGCAGCTCTCCGAAGACGACACTGCGGGGACACTTGAAATGGGCGAGATTGTCGCGGCAGAAGTCGATGACCTCGCGCTCGGTCAGCGTCTGATCGTCACGCAGCTCGATGAAGGCGCACGGAGTCTCCCCCCACTTCTCGTTGGGGCGCGCCACCACGGCTGCAGCAGCGATTGCGGGATGCCGATAGAGCGTGTCTTCGACTTCGATCGAGGAGATGTTCTCGCCGCCCGAAATGATGATGTCTTTCGACCGATCCTTCAGCTGCAAGTAGGCATCCTGATGCCGAACACCCAGATCGCCCGAGTGGAACCAACCGCCGCGAAACGCCTCCGCGGTCGCCTTCGGATTCTTCAGGTAGCCCTTCATCACGATGTTGCCCCGCATGAAGACCTCACCGAGCGTCTCGCCGTCATCCGGCACCGGGTCGAGAGTCTCCGCATCAGCCACCATGAGTCCTTCGAGCGGAACCGACGTCACTCCCTGACGTGACTTGAGCTCCGCCTGCTGCTCGAGCGGCAGAGCATCCCACGGCTCCTGCCAGGCACAGACGACCGCCGGGCCATACGTCTCTGTCAGGCCGTAAACGTGCGTGACCTCGATGCCCAACTGCGCCATCTTTGCCAGGACCGCAGCCGGCGGCGGAGCCGCCGCGGTCAGCATCCTGACCTGATGATCAAACGAAGCCTTCTGCTCTTCGGAGGCGTCGAGCAGGATCTGCATGACGATCGGAGCGCCGCAGAGGTGCGTCACGCGATGCTCCGCGATCGCCCGGTAGATCTCGCCTGTCTCGACGCGCCGCAGACAGACGTGGGTGCCGGCGAGAGCCGCAATCGTCCAGGGGAAGCACCAGCCGTTGCAGTGAAACATCGGCAGCGTCCAGAGGTAGACGGGATGGCCCGTCATGCCCCAGGTCAGAGCATTCCCGAGTGCATTCAGGTGCGCGCCGCGGTGATGGTAGACGACCCCTTTGGGATTCCCCGTCGTTCCTGAGGTGTAGTTGAGAGCAATCGCCTGCCACTCGTCCTGCGGTGGCTCGAAGAGAGCCCTGGGGTCGCCTTCCGAAAGGAAGTCCTCGTACTCCATCTCGCCCAGGCGATCGCCAACGCCCTCGAGATCTTCGATGTCGATCACGAGGGGATCCGCTTCGCACAGATCCAGCGCCTCTGCCATGACGCCGGAGAACTCGGTGTCGGTCAAGAGAACCTTGGCCTCGCCGTGATCGAGGATGAAAGCCAGCGCCTCGGCATCGAGCCGATAGTTCAATGCGTTGAGCACCGCTCCTGTCATCGGTACGCCGAAGTGTGCCTCGACCATCGCTGGCGTGTTCGGAGACAGGATGGCGACGGTGTCGCCGCGCCCGATGCCCCGAACAGCGAGTGACGAAGCCAGACGCCGACAGCGCTCATCGACCGTCCGCCACGTCAACCGACGCTCGCCGGCGATCACCGCCGTTCGCTCTGGAAAGACCGTCGCCGCGCGTGTCAGGAAGGTCAGCGGCGTCAGCGCCGCATAGTTCGCCGGACCCTGAGGTAGTTCGTCGTAAGGGTTCATGCAGTCGCTCCTGGGAAACTCATGGCGCCGAACGCTATCGCACGCCGGGAGGTTCCTCCTCGTCCGATTTCCCGGCGGCCGCCGCCGCCTCGCGCCCTGCCAAGAGCTCGTCCGCGAGTCCGGACTGCAGGAGGTCTCCGATGCCCAAAGAGCCCTGTGCGGAACGGGCATCGAGACTCTGACCGGAGAGCCGTCTCTGCCGCTCCAGCGAGCGAATCTCCGCGCTCACGAGACGCAGCTCCCCCGGCGCGGTGTCGGCGAGCGCCAGGGTGTAGCTGGCCCGGTATCGGTTGATTCGAGGATGGGTGTGAGCGCGGTGCGTGACGAGCCCGCCGACGCTCCAGTCGGCCTCGACGAGCACAGCATCACGCCGGCGCTCGAGCACGTCGACCTTCTCGTAGTCGACGCTGGCTACGTGAACTCGCGTGCCGTCGCGCTGCATCCCGGCGACCGTAACGAGCTGCGCCACGTACTCCCGAGTCAATGCCTCTCCTGAAAACGAGCCGTCGAGAAGGTTCCAGAGCTCCTCCGGCCGACCGGCAGAGAGTGCGTACACGTCGAGGACTGGACGATGAAGGCGCTCGAACTCGGCCACCAGAGCTTCGTCCGACCATGACTCGAGGGCAGACGGCGCGGCGCAACCGCCGAGAACGAAGACCACCGTCACCAAGATCGCGAGGGTGGCGAGCGCTATGATTTCGACATGACGAAGCTCCATGGGTCAAGAGTAGCCGCCATGAGCCTCCTTTGCCTGCTCCTGGCCTTCGAGGCGAGGGCGCACCTGGCCTTCCCCAACTTCCACTCCATCAAGACGACGGTCACTGCAAACGACGAAGGCGTGTACGTTCTCGCAGCGGTCGAGATTCCCCTCGCCGACCTCGTAATAGCGTTCAATCAACACTTCGAGCATCTCGATCTGATCGCCGAGATCCAGGCGGGAAAGATCGGCAAGCTGGAGCAAGAGTTCCGTATCGCGACCTTCGAAAGGCTCGCCAAGGGACTCTCCCTGAGCGTCGACGGCGAAGACATGACGCCGACCGCCTGGCAGCCCGTGGTCACCCCGTTCAACGGGCGCGCCGGCGAAGCTTTCTTCGTCTACCTGCTCGAGGCCTACGTCGACAGCCGTCCCCGCGAGATGGAGATCGAAGTGGTCAACCGGCTCTTCGACGACCAGGATCTCGTTCTCGCCAATCTGGCGCAGGTGAGCCACGGCTGGCGTGTGGCGTCGTCTTCGTCGCCTCAACCGCCGCCGGAGGCCGACCTCACCGAGGGTTCCGAAGACGAGCTCGCGCTCTGGAGCGACGACGCCAACAAACGTCGGTACACCCTTCGTCTGGAGCCTGAATAGCTCGAGCGTGTCCGGGTTCCTCGGTCTCGTCCTAGGGGTCGGCGACGGGACGCAACTCGATGCGCAGGGTCGTTGCTTCGTCGACGCGATCCTGCGAGTACAGCAGTGGGAAGGCCTCCCCCCGTGACCAGGGCTCGATGAGATCCGCGTAGTGCTCGGATCCCGGGACGCCCGATTGACCGGGCGCGTTGTTGGCGAGGGAGTTGTCCCACTCCCCTACGTCGAGCACCATCCGAAACGTCGCCCCTCCGAGCTGGTCGTACGATGCGCCCCGATACACCGTGTTGCCGACGGTTTCGCCGCTGCCCCCTCTTGGGACCTCGGGCACGGCGGCTCGGTTGCCCAACCGCTCGAGCAGAGGATGCTCGAGGCGAGCTCGATGAACCTTGCCCCACGCCCAGTTCTCCGGGTCTTCGCCGAAGCGCTCGACCAGCTGCTGCCGGGCCGAGCTCAGCGTCTCGCGGGCGAGAGCCGCCAGCGCTTGCCCGGCTTCGGCCTCGGTGCCGCCGAAAGCCTCGACCGGCTCCTCGACCCAGCGCACGGTCAAACGCACGTCCGGGCTGACGAGCGCGTCGGCCATCTCGGCCGTGGCCGCCGCTCGACGCAGCAGCGCGGGTCCAAGAGTGCTGCGGAGCCAGGTCTCGAAGAGCGTGGCATTCGAGCTGTCGGCGTCGAGAGCTCCGTCCCACTCGCAGAGAGGGGTGTCGGCCGGGAGCGCGGGGCCGCAGAGCGCGCTGAGAATCCGCCGGGCCGGCAGCGACACGACATCGTTCTGCAGCACCACCGAATCGGAGAGTGAGTGCGCTGGCGACTCTGCCAAGACTTCGCGGATGCGCGTCGCACGAAAATCCGCCGCCCATTCGTAGCCGGCGATCAGAGGAAAACCCTCGGGAAGGTTGTTCTCGTTCGCGGTCGCGACGAAGCCTCGCTCGGGGTTCAGCTCGAATGGAAGGGCGTCCATGTCGCGGTATCCCTGCCACTCGTAGCGGCCGTCCCCAGGGACCGGCAGCAGACCGTCCCAGTTGGGCCGCACAGGCCATCGTCCCGCCGGCTTCCAGCCGATGTTGCCGTCGACGTCTGCGTACGCCTGGTTCTCGGAGGGTGCGCCCCAGCGATCGAGTGCGTCGACGAACTGTTGCCAGTCTCGAGCCCGCATCAACTCCAATCCAGGGAGGTACGGTGCCATGCCCGGCTCGAGCCACGCCGCTCGCAGAGCGACGGCCGCCTGGCCCGAGTCGTCCTGCCACAGCAAAGGTCCATGGCGAGTAAAGCGCAGCTCGATCTCTTCGGGATCGCTACCGCGTACCGGCACGAGCTCACGGACGACGGTCGGCCTTTCCCAAGCGTCGCCGTAGCGATAGGCCCCATCGTCCCTTGTCCGGTAGACGTACAGGTCTTCCTGATCGATCGAGAACACCGTGAGACCGAACGCGACGGTGCCGTTGTGCCCGATCGAGATTCCGGGGAGTGCGGGCTCGCCAGCCCCGATCACCTCGAGTCCAGGAGCCGTCAGATGCACGAGGTAGCGCAGCGACGGAACGGCGACGGTGCGATGCGGGTCATCGGCCAGAATCGGTCGGCCGGTGGCCGAGCGCGCGGGCGAGATCGCCCAGTTGTTGCTGCCCTGCCACACCTCTTCAGCGCGCATCAGCTCGGCCGAAGCGAGCCGCGACGTGAGGTCTTCCGGCTCGCCGGCACGTGCCACGCGCAGCAGCTGCTCGAAATCCACGGCGCCGGTTCCGAGCCGGTAGTTCTCGAGCACGTCTTCTGCGAACACGCTCAGATCGAGCCCCTCCGGGACCTCGGCTCGATGTTCCGGGAGCAGGACGTCGCGCACGTCGAGGACCTCGGGACCGAAGACGGCCATGGCGCGGGCCCGGCGCGCCTCGCTGGCAGCGTTGCGGACGAGGCCCGAGCTGCGGATTCGCACGACCGACTCCGGAGTCCATCGCGACGGACGGTAGCCGAGTTCCTCGAACTCCGGCGGCAGAAGATCCGGCTGTTGCTCGCTCAGATCGATGAAAGCGTTGATGCCCGCAGCGAACGAGCTGACGATGCGTTTGGTGCCGGCGCCGTAAGAGAGCCACTCGGTGTACATGTCGCCGCGATACAGCAGCAGGCGGGCGGCCCGGTCCTTGCTCAGGAAGGCAGGACCAAATGCCTCGGAGAGCAGGCCTTCCCCGCGCCGCTTCCACAGGTCGAGCTGCCAGAGTCGATCTCGAGCTGCGTTGAAACCCTGAGCGAAGAAGAGATCAGCCTCGCTGTTCGCGCGGATGTGCGGCACACCCCAGCGGTCCACAGAGATCGTTGCGGCTTCCGTCAGACCTGGCACCTCGAAGGACTGCATCGTCGCGTCGGACTCGGAAGACGGTGCGCTGCAGGCCGCACCGAGGAACACTGCAACGCCGAGGCAAACAGGGAAGAGCAGGCGACAACGCGGCGCCCGGTGGGAGCGAATTCGATCGTGCATGGGGGTTCTCCTGGCACGAGGCTACACTGATCGAAGGATCACCAGCTCATGTCGACCTTCTGGCCACTTCTCCGTTTCCAGCTCGCTTCTGGAGTCCGCGTCACGCTCCGTCTACTCATGCCGCTGGTGGTCGTCTACTCGGTGCTGGTGGGCTTCTTCGGCCCCGACCTCACGAACAACCTCGCTCGAGTCCTCTTTCCACAGCCGGCGACCGGCGTCGCGATCGCCATCCTCGTCGCGATTCTCTACGGGACGGCGCAACAGGCGGCACGCCTTCTGATTCCTGGGCCCCGCAGTTGGCTTCGGCACCTGCCGACCTCGGCGCGCCAACAGCGGATGACCGCCGTCGCGTCGATCACGATCGCCCAGCTCCCGCTGTCTGGAGGGCTCCTCGGACTGGCTGTGCTCGCTGCCTCGCTGCAGGGTCGTGCCGCCGGCTTCGGCGTCTCCGCAGTTCTCATGACGAGCCTGGCCACGGCGATCGCCGCCGAAACGAGGTCCGAGCGAGGCCTGCGCAACAGGCTCTGCCTGATCCTTGCGCTCGCTGCTGCCGTCTGTTTCGCTCAGAACCAACCCGCCGCTTGGGTCTTCGGGTTCGCCCTGCTCGGAGCGGCGATCGCCGAGTTTTGGACGAGGCCCGCATCACGATCGGTGCGCGAGAGAACGCGACGGATGATTCGGCGACCTCTCCAGGACGGCGCCTCCGTGAACGCTTTTCACGCGCGTCTCCTCTGGCGTTCCTGTGGCCCGCACTTGGCCAGCGGATGGCCCGTCGCTCTTCTCCCCGTCGGCGCCGGGCTCTTCTTCGTGCTCAACAACGACTTGCCGCCTGCCTATGAGCTTCTGGGCTTGCGTCTTGGCGCGGGCCTCGGCATCTCCCTGATTCTGCTGGCAAACGTCAGCGTGCTGATCGAACGCAGAACGCCCTGGCCCTGGCTCCGTAGCCTGCCCGAGTCTTCGCATCACCGCATTCGGCGGGACGCCCTCCTTCTCCTTCTCCTGGCATCGGTCGCTCCGCTTGCAACGGCGGTCGCCGCGGGTCGTCCCGTCGTTTTGGCTACGAGCCTGCCCCTTCTAGGAGCTCTCGCCGTGCGCGCGGCCGGAACCGTGGCCTCGGCCGGAGCCGACCGCACGCGCGGTCCCGGCGCGTTCGCCGCGGAAGCTCTCGGAGCGGCGGCCCTTGTCAGCTTGGTCCCCTGGACCAGCCTCGTTCTGCTGCTGGTGACGCCCTGGCTGCTCCAGCGTGCAGCTCTGCGAGACCGACGCGCTCCGGTCCTTGCCTTTCAGGAACTGCGGGCCAGTCGTGACCCGATGACTGGAGTCGACGCGTGATCAGGGTCCGCGACCTGGCCTTCCAGTATGGACAGACCGTCGTCCTCGACGGCGTCGAAGCCGACTTCGACCGCGGCCTCCATCTCGTCCTCGGGCCCAACGGCTGCGGCAAGAGCACCCTGCTCCGGCTCGTTGCCGGCATCGAGGTCGCGTCCCGAGGCCGGATCACCCTGGACGGCTTCGACCTCTGGACCGACGAGATCGAGGCACGAAAAAGCCTGACCTATGTGCCGGAGCATCCCGATCTGACGCCGTTTGCGACGCTCCGCGAGGTCGTCCGGCTCGTCGCGCGCCTGAGAGGACGCAGCGATACGGAGGCCGACGCGGCACTGGAGAAGCTCGGTATCGGTGACCTGCATCGTCGCACCGTCCGCGAGCTCTCTCTGGGGCAGCGACGGCGAGCGATGTTGGCCACCGCCCGCATCGCGACGCCCCGCTACGTCCTTCTCGACGAGCCCCTCGACGCGCTCGACCGACGAACCCGAGCCGAGGTCATCGAGTGGATCGACTCTCTGGTGAATTCCAATCACTGCGTGCTGGTCATCTCTCACGACCTCGCACCCTTTGCGGAGCGTCCCGCTCACGCGGGCTTTCTCGAGAAGGGGCGCTGGAACTCGGCCGGCGGCCGACGCACTTTCTCTCTGGACGAGCTCGACCGGCTCGCACGGGCGGAGCGAATCGACGGGGGCGAGTCCTCGCTCAGAGGCTGAGGCCAGGCACGACCCTTGCCTGGTACGCCGCGACAGCCTCTTCGGAGAGCGTTGCGAGTCGGCGCGCCTCGAGGTCGAGAGAAACCGCGACGGCTTCCGCGGTCGCCACGGCCTCACCCGACTCGGCATCGAGCACCCAGTGCACGAAGGTCCTCGTCTTGGCATTCACACCAGCCAGTCCGCTGCGCACGACCACCGAGGCTCCAGCAGCGACGGCGCGCCGAAAGCGAAAGCGGTACTCGAGCGCCGCGCCACCGAGGTTCGCCTCGCTGCGATCGACGCCGCCCAAGGAGAGGATCAGATGCGGGATACCGGCCGACAGCCGTCCCATGATCGCCGCGGCCGAGAGCCCCTGGGCGCCACACTCCCGCTCGGCGACCGGGCCTCGCTGAATCGGCAGAAGGCCGAGCTCGTCCGCTGCGGCCAGGCTCGCCTGTTCGCGAGCTTGGTGCGCGTCGAGTCCCCGAAGGGCTGACGTCGCAGGGAGCTCACAGAGCGAGCTCGCGACGAGCTCACGCCAGGCCGACGGCACCTCCACGGGTTCACCGGAACGGTGGACGGTGAAGTCGAGTGTGAAGCTCGCCGCCAGGACAGGCTCTTCCGCCGTCAGACGCACCAGTTCGAGGCACAGGGCAAGATCCCCGCAGCGTGTTTGCGCTTCCAGGAAGCCGCCGCGCAGAACCA
>JBCCLJ010000264.1:0-8687 GCA_039026915.1 Acidobacteriota bacterium | reverse complement strand
CTGCCGACAGCGAACCTGTTCTTCATGCAGGCGAGCGCAGTGCTCATCACTCTGGTGGGCACCTTCGTCACCGTTCGCATCGTCGAGCCCAAGCTCGGTGAGTACGACGCTTCGAACGCTGAAGAAGACATCGAGGACAGCGCCAAGGAGATGTCGGGCTTGAAGGCAGAGGAGAGAAAGGGCTTGCTCCTGGCGGGTTTGGCGACTCTCGCCCTCGGCGCTGTCGTCTTCCTCTTGGCGCTGCCGGGAGGTTGGTTCCGTGATCCCAACGTCGACGGCCCTCTGCTCAAGGAGATCCGCCCCCTCTTGGACAGCGTCGTCGCTCTGATCTTCGTCTTCTTCGCAGTTCCCAGTGTGATCTATGGTCGGGTCACCGGCTCGCTCGAGAACGACCGCGACGTCATCAACGGCATGGCAAAGGCGATGAGCTCACTCGGTCTCTACATGGTGCTCGTCTTCTTCGCCTCGCAGTTCGTCGCGTTCTTCAACTGGACGAACCTCGGCACGATCACCGCGGTCACTGGCGCCGACCTGCTGATTCGCTGGGAGCTGACGGGGCCGATCGTCTTCATCCCGTTCATCCTGATGTGCTGCTGCGTCAACCTGATGCTCGGCAGCGCGTCAGCGCAGTGGGCCGTGACGGCGCCGATCTTCGTGCCGATGCTGATGACGATCGGCTACAGCCCGCAGGTGATCCAGGCCGCCTACCGCATTGGCGACTCGACGACGAACATCATCACGCCGATGATGAGCTACTTCGGGCTCATCCTCGCTTTCGCCATGCGCTACGACAAGAAGCTCGGAATCGGCACGTTGATCTCGACGATGATCCCGTACTCGATCGCCTACCTCTGCGGCTGGGCTGTTTTGTTCTATGTCTGGGTCTTCGTGCTCGGCCTGCCTGTCGGGCCGGGAACACCGACGCTTTACTCGCCCTAAAGGGGTCTAGCGTCCTGGCGACTCTCGAGCGACCGGCGCCTGCAGGCCGGGCGGAAAGCTCACCACGGCTGCGACGTCGCGACGGTCAGCTCATTGCGGAAGCGAGCCAGCGACGCGCGCGCTCGAGCTCCGAGGTCAGGATCTCCGGCTGCCCGAGCGCCTGACACACGGCAGAGGCACCCTGCGTCGCGGCAAGCAGGTGGACCGCGAGCTCTCGGGCCTGATCGTTCTGGCCCGCCTCGCGGAACTGACGTTCAAACCAGTCGAGTTGCTTGGCGAAGAGGCGGCTGCGATCGTTCTCGAAGCGACCGTCGGCCTTGACGAGATCCTGGCTGAGGCAGCCGAGGGGACAGCCCCGGCGGGCCACGTCTTCGTCGTTGTCGGCCATCAGCTCGAGGAAGCGATCGAGACGCCGCGCCGGCGAGTCGACTTTGGACGCTTCGGCGAGAAGCGTGTCCACGTAGTCGAGGTGGTCGTCGATCACCGCGCGGACCAGATCGTCCTTCGTCTTGAAGTAGTAGTAGACGTTGCCCAGCGGCACGTCCGCCGCTTCCGCGACGCGCGCGATCGTCGTCGCGGCGAAACCGCGAGCGTGGATCTCGTCCTTGGCCGCTTCGATGAGCCGTTCGCGCTTCTTGGGCCGAGCGGCCGTCTCAGTGGAAGAGGACATGTGACTCCCATCGTAGCGCGGGGCGATCATCGGTCGCCCGTGCGCAGCTTGACCGGCACGCGGTAGGCGAGGCTCAGGTGACCCATGCCGGTGCCGTACTCGTTCTGGGTCCAGGAGACGACGAGCCGCTCCTTGAGCGCGACGCCTACTTCTGCGGTCAGGTCGAGCGGCTCGGTCCAGGGCTCCAGCAGGTCGTACTCTGCCCAGGTGGCTCGTGCGCCGATCGAGGCGAAGACCTCGAGCCATCGATTCAGCGGCCAGCTGCCGTCGACTCCGAGGCTCAACCACTGCTTGAAGCCCTGCGCGACGCGTCCTTCGACGCGAGTCTGCAGGGACCAGCCGCGTCCGAAGGCGAGGTCGGTTCGGAGGGCGGCACCGAGGACAGCGAAGTGCTGATTCCCTTCGACGTACTCGAGATTCACGTCTTCGTCGCCGATGACGCTGTGCACGGCGTTCTGTGCACGCTCACCGAAAACGCCGCGTCCGGCCCGCACGGCACCTGCATAGACCGAGTAGTTGGTGTTGCCTCTGCGCAGGCGCCGTCCCAAGAGGAACCAGGTCTCGTCGAACCGCTGGCCTGCCTCGCGGTCGGTGAAGAGGTTCTCTTCGAAGGTGGCGAAACCGCGACCAAGCCTGCGGCCGTTGAGGTTCGTGTTCTGGAACTCGTAGGTGAGAGCGAGTCCGGCGGTGTAGAGGTCGTCGCTGCGCGAGTTGCCCGCGAGGATGTCGTTTCCGGTGCGCAGCTCGATCGAGCTCTGAGCCTGAGCGGTGGGCGCCTGCAGCAGCAGGACCAACAAGAGAGAGAGTGTGTGGTGGAGGAGTCTGCGTGGGTTCTTCATGAGATGTCTTTCCAGGAGGGAGGCACGGCGTCCCCGGATCGCCCTCTCTACGGAAGTCGGTGCCGGAAGCCGACACGGAGCGAGGCTCGAAGGGACGTCGAATGGGCGCACCTTCCCTGTGCAGCCAAACGGCCGCGAAGCAACGAGAGAGGAAGACCGGACCGGGAGGCAGGGCATGCCTCCCGGTCCGGAGCGTCAGGCGACCCGCTCGTAGCGACGCGGCTCGAAGGCGGCGTCGAGAGGCGTGTCGGCGAGGTGGTTCGTGTAGTTGCTGATCGTCTTCAGCGCCAGGAAGGTGACGATCTCGAGGGCCTGGGCGCGCTCGAAGCCTGCCGCCTCGAAGGCTTCGAGGTCGGCCTCGTCCAGCCATCCGCGCTTCCGCAGAAGGCTGAGGCTCAGGGCGCGGACGGCCTCGAGACGATCATCGGGCAGAGGACGCTGCTCACGCACGGCGTCGAGGACGTCTTCCGGTACGTTCTGCGACGCTCCGATCGTCGAATGGGCCGCGACGCAGTAGTCGCAACCGTTCTCGAGGCTCAGCGAAATGAAGGCGACCTGCTGCTCCGTCGGCGTCAGAGTCGAGCGCTTGCCGATGACTCCTGTGAGCGTCGTGTACGCCTCGAGGGCCACAGGAGCGTTGGCCAGCGTCGCGAACAGATTGGGCACGAAGCCGTTCTGCTTTTCGGCCGTTTCGAGGATGCGGGCAGCTGAGGGGTCAGCGGTTTCAGAGGTCTGGAGGGGGAACTCGGTCATGGTCTGGATCTCCTGATATCGGTGCTGTTCGCCGTGATGGCGGGGCAAGTCGTGTCTTCCAACAATATAAGTTAGTTGTTCAACTAACTCGCTACACACACTTCTACGGGAGACCTCGAAGAGCGGTTTCATTTCTTCACCGTGACGCCCTGGCGGGCGCCGACGGCGCTGCCGCCGGGCCTGAGAGGAGCGCTAGGGCCGGACCGGCAGGATCAGCCGCGAGGGTGTCGTCGCACCGTGGTGCACGGTGTTGCGGGCAACTACCCCTTCCGTCTCGTCCCAGTTGTTGCCACCGGTATTGAGATTGCGGTCGTAGCGCGGAAAGTTGCTGCTCGAGATCTCGAGCCTCACGCGGTGTCCCGCTTCGAAGACGTGGGCCGTCGATAGCGGTCCGACTTCGATCTCGACGACTTCGCCCTCTGTCAGAAAGACCTCGCGGTCGAATCCTTCGCGGTACCGCACTCGAAGAATCGAGTCATCGAGGTTCAGGGCCTTGCCGTCCGGAGCCACGTCGACGAGCTTGACGGTGAAATCGGTGTCGCGCGCGTCGGACGAGACGTGCAGCACGATCTTCGGATGGCCGACGACGTCGAGGGGCTCCTCCAGAGGAGGCGTCGTGTAGACGAGAACGTCGCCTCGCGCCTCGACGCCCCGCTGATCCAGAGCGCCGGGCTCCCAGTCGGCGAGGCAGCAGAAGTTGCCACCTTGCGTCGGTACGGGAGCCGCCGGATCGTAGACGAAGGTGTCGTTGCCGGCCGCACCCGGAGCGGCGACCAGGGTACCGTCGCCGCTCGAGCTCTGCGCTCCACGGTTGCTCGCGAGATGCAGGACGTAGTCTTCGACCTCGGCCGGCGGCCAGTCCCCACTCCCCCGCCACTCGTTGCGGCCCATCGAGAAGTACTTCACGCGCGGGTAGTCGCGACGGTAAGCGGCAACGGCCTCCTCCGACGGGTTGCCGACGTAGGCGTCGAGAAACGCGAAGAGATGCTCATCCATACCGAAGGAGACGTCGCCCATATTCATCTCGCCTTCGACATGCGGCGTGCGTAGCCGATACATCGAGCAGTGATCCGTCGGCGCGACGATCATGTACTGATCGTCGCGTACGTTCTCCGCGCCGCTGGAGCGAGCGTGGCGATAGGTCTCGAGATTCGGTCCGACCGAGAGATCGAACCACGAGTTCACCCAGAGTGAAGGGACGCCGACGCCCGCGTCGTCGTGATGCAGGCCGCCCTTCTTCCAGGCGGGGTCCGCGGGCAAGCGCCGGATCGATTCTTCGAAGACGCCCTTCTCGCCGCCGACCGACGTCAGCATCTCCGCCACCGGCAGATGCCAGACGCTGCTGCGCCAGTCGACACGCAGCGGCCGCGGAGCAAGATCCCAATGGCGCGCGACCTGGCGCAGCTGCTCTTCGGTCGTGTCCGCCGGAAAGGTCGGCCGCAGGTGATGCTGCTCCCCGAGCATCCACAGAGCCATCGGTACCTGCAGAGCGCCGCCCCTGTAGAACGAACCCTGCTCGAAGTACGGACCCATCTGCCCGACGCCGGCACCGTAGCCCATCGGAATCGCTGCGGCGTGCGCGGGATGCGCCTTCTCAGCCAAACCCATCTGCCACTCCGCCGTCGACGAGCAGCCGAGCGTCGCCACGCGGCCGTTGGACCAGTCCTGCGCCGCGATCCAGTCGAGCGCATCCCAGCCGTCCGTGCGCGGACGGCCCAAGACCTCCCACGTACCCTCTGAGAAGAACTTGCCGCGCTCGTTCTGCGTGACGAAGGCATAGCCGCGCTTCACCGCGTCGAGTGCGTACTTGAAGCGCGCGTTCGGCCGGTTCGGGTTCGAACCGAGGAGAGGACTGTAGTTGTACGGCGTGCGCCAGAAGATCACGGGAAAGGGACCGTCCCCTTCCTTGGGCAGGTAGACCTCGGTGGCCAAGCGCACGCCGTCGCGCATCGGCACGAGCAACAGGTCGCGACGTTCGGCAAGCCGATCGAGATCTGCAGAACGCACGGAGTCGCTGACGCGATGGATCTGGGCCCCGGCGCTCGCGGCTCCGAGGCAGGAGAGTAAGAGGAGTGCGACGGACAGGCTGCGCAGGGTCTTCATGGTGTTCTCCAGAGGTCTTTGGGCCAGTGAATCACAAAGGGAGGGCAAAGAGAGGCGGAAACGACGCTGTGATAGCAAAGGACGAATCGAGCGAGAGGAGAACCTGCTGTGCCGACGATCCCACCCAGCTTCCGCAGAGCGCTCGGCGCCGCGGTCCTCGCCGCTGCCGTCGCCGGCTGCGCTTCCGAACCCACTCCCGCACCGGCCACCGAAGAGGTCACGAACATGACCGAGACTCCACGCCTCCGCGGCGAGCAAATCGGCGAAGCACTCGCCACACCGGATCTCTTTCTGCTCGACGTTCGCCAGCCGGAGGAGATCGCGGAGGTCGGCACGGTCGACGGCTACGTCAACATTCCGATCGGCGAGCTCGAAGGCCGCCTCGAAGAGATACCGAAAGACCGACCGATCCTCACCGCCTGAAACGGCGGTGGACGCGCCGCGCGTGCCGCGGCCCTGTTGACGGAGAACGGTTTCGAGGTCGTCGGCGCCTGCGGTCTCCGCGACTACGCCGGCGAGAAGATCTACCCGGACGCTCCTTCCGAGCCCTGAGCGGCGCCGGATCCCGTCTCGGTTGCAGCGCGGAAGGCCTGGCGTCCGCAGGAGAAGAGTTGCCGGGGAGCTCCGCGCGCACGGAGCGACGGCGTAGCGTCCACTCGTTTCACCGAACTTCGAAAGGTCCCACCATGCGACTCCTCCTCTTCAGCGACCTTCATCGGGACATCGCCGCAGCCGAGCTGCTGCTCGAACGCTCAGCGAACGTCGACGTCCTCGTCGGAGCGGGCGATTTCGCGGTCGTGCGTCAGGGCATCAACGACGTGCTGCGCGTCCTACGCACGGTCGAGAAGCCATGCATCTTCGTGCCCGGCAACGGCGAGAGCTTCGACGAGCTCGAGGCGGCTTGCGCCGGCTGGTCGGGCGCTCACGTCCTCCACGGCAGCGGCGTCGAGCTCGACGGCGTCTCGTTCTTCGGCCTCGGCGGCGGCGTGCCCGTCACTCCCTTCGGCGACTGGAGCTGGGATCTATCGGAAGACGAGGCGGCCGATCTGCTCGAACGCTGCCCGGAAAGCGCCGTACTCGTCAGTCACAGTCCGCCCTTTGGAACGGCCGACACGGCGCGCGGTCAACACCTCGGCAGCACCGCCGTGCGCGACACGCTCCGTTCCAAGTCGCCGAAGTTGCTGGTGTGCGGGCACATTCACGACAGCTGGGAGACGGACGTCACGGTCGAAACGACCCGAGTCATCAACGCGGGTCCGCGAGGGATCGAGGTCGAGATCTGACGAGATCTCAGCGCAGGCGGAGACGCCAGAAGAGACGCAGCTGGACCAGATCGTCCGATTCGACCGGATCGAAGCGGCCACCCTCACCGCGACGGCGTACGTCCAGAGGCGCGTAGAGGACTTCGCCTCCAAAGAGCGATCGACGCCACGAACCGCTGACACCGAGGCGCGCCGCGAAGGCGTCGTCCTCTGCGAGCAGCAGGGCCCGGTCGCGGAAGCCGAACGTCAGCGCGTCCACTTGAAACTCCGTCTCGTGCCGAGTCCAAGAGACACCTGCGAAGACCTTCGGCGCCGACTCGGTTCGTCGGAGCTTCCAGGAAGCGAGTGCCTCCAAGCCGTAGCTTTCGATGCTCATCTCGTCGTTCGACGGAGCCTCGCAGCCGAAGGGATTCTCGGCCGAGCCCGGGGGAAAGAGGTGATCCGCGCCCTCCGTGCAGGTGAGGTCCCCCTTGATCTCCCCCGAAAGTCCGTGCAGGCGCAACGCTCCGTCGGCTCGCGGTCCGCTCCAGAGCCGCTTCTCGACAGCGACCGACAGCAAAAGCGCCTCGACTCCATCGATCTCCACGGGCGGAGCGAAGCCGCCCTCGAGCGTCCAACCGCCACCAAGCCCCCAGCCTGCGCGCAGCCGCGCAGCCGCAGGGGAGCGATTGAGATCCTCCTCCTTGAAGCCGCCGAAGCCGACGGTGCGCTGTCTCTGATCCAGATGGGGAATCTGCAGGAGCTCTCCCGTCAGGCTCAGATCCCCGCGGCCGAGCTGCGACGGAGGACCGAGGCCCGTCGGCAGACTGATGGCGGCAAAGAGCTGCATCGCCCACGCTTCTGGATCCTCGGGCTCGAGCGTTTCGACAGAAGAGACAATCTCCTGAGCGATTGCTGGCGAAGCCAGGAGTAGAGCAACACAGAGAGCGAGCAGACGTGAACACATGGGAAACTCCAGCGGAGAGCGAAACCGGGCTCGGCCCCGGGGCGAGCTGCTCAGCTTAGTCGAATGCTGAACGAAAGATCATTCCTCCGCACCTGCGTCGGGACCGCAGCGACGCTCCTCATGACCACCGTGGCTGGCGCGCAGAGCAGCTCGGCCGCCGCCGGTCCGTCTCTCGAGGAGCCCGACGGATGGAGGGTCGAGGCGCCGGAGTCCTTCTTCGCCGTCGTGACACACAAAGAAGGCGTCGCTTCAGGGCTCGCCCACGAGCACCTGATCGTCGCTCAGAAACTCGAGGCACAGCTGGAGCTGGATCTCGCCGATCCAGACGCTACGACGGCACGCGTCGACGTCTCCGTCGCGGATCTGCTCGTCGATGATCCAGCGACCAACGTCGAGTGGCAGGCCGAGTTGCTCCGACGCGAGCTGATCTCCGAAGCGTTCGCCACGCTCAAAGAGAAAGAGCGACAGAAGATCCGTCGCAGCATGCTGTCCAGGAAGCAGCTCGACGTGGAAAACCACCCGACGATCTGCGCCGAGCTCGACGGAGTGGTCGTCGAGGGAGATCGGGCGACCGGCACTCTCCACCTGGAGATCCGAGGTCAGCGGGTCTCTCGCGAACTGACCTTCGCGTGGCCTTCTCCCAGCGCAGACGGCTCACTCCGGGTCGACGTCACGCAGAGCTTCGAATTCACCGACTTCGGCATCAAGCCCTATTCCGCACTGCTGGGCGCGATCCGCGTCGCGGACACCTTCGACGTCGTGATTCGCGTCGTCGCGCGACCGGGGCGCGAAGTCGACTAAGGAGCGACCGGCCTCGGTTCTTCCACCGAACGCCAGGGCGAAGACTCGACGGCCCCCACGCACGAGCGGCAGCCGAAGGCGACCGTGAGCCGAGGGGGACGACTCCACCAGGGAGCCTTCACGCGAAGCGTGTGGTGCAGGCGGAGACAGGAGAACCCCCAACGCACGAACGGGAGCCGAAGGCGACGTGAGCCGAGGGGGGGCGACTCCACCTGGGTGCTCTCACGCGAAGCGTGTGGTGCAGGCGGAGACAGGAGAACCCCCACGCACGAACGGGAGCCGAAGGCGAGACCGTGAGCCGAGGGGGACGACTCCACCAGGGAGCCTTCACGCGAAGCGTGCGGTGCAGGCGGAGATGTGAGAACCCCCACGCT
>JBCCLJ010000263.1:0-8733 GCA_039026915.1 Acidobacteriota bacterium | reverse complement strand
GTGGGTGAGGACGTGCAGGTGGACGGTGTGTCGATTGCTCTTGGCTCGAGGCCGTGCTCGTCATCGCTGCGGAAGTAGACGAGGTGATCGCGCAGTCCGATGACCTGAGTGAAGGCGGGGCCCTGGTCCGCTGGGAAGTCCGACACTTGCTCGACACTCTGATCGCCGAGATCATCGAACAAGAAGAACTGAGTGGTGGCTGAGGGAGGTGGGGCAGAGTTTACGGGGCTACTCGCGAGGCCGAAGTACAGGGACCTCCCTCCGAGCCGTCGGTTGGTTGGGAACATCGGGAGGAGATCGGAGCTGCAGGTGCCTGCGCAGACGTCGTAGACCTTGGTACCGCCGGGTGTGCCGTCACTGATCCAAGGCTCGTAGCCGTGGGCGCTGGTCTCGATACCGAAGTGAACTGTGTCTCCGTCAACAGTGCCTTGGCGCGCCGTGAAGCCCTCGAGGCCTGTGACCAGTTCGGTGTAGCCGGAGGGCCTCAGAGCGCCAACGGACTCGAATCGCAAAGTGTCCGGGTCCGCCATCAGCACCAAGAGCCAGGTCGCCGCTGGGCGTATCAACACCCGGTCGCTGGGCAGCGTCGCAATTTGCGTCGACGTGCCGGCCTCGACGTCGAGGTGCCAGAAGCGCGTAAACCTCTCCGGTCCGGTGAACCCAAACTCGATGCCGAAGAGATCGTCGTCGGTGGCGACCAGCGAACCTCTGACAATCGGAAGCACAAGCTCGGCGTTGCCCGGATTGCCATCGGTACGCCAGAGGCGAAATGCGCCAATCGACTCATCGAAAGAGGAGTAGAGGAACCCGTCTTCGGTCTCCAGCACGGTCCCATTCAAGGGTGGCTCGAACTGGATCTCGGTTGTGCCGGAACGGGTTCCGTCCGTGTGGAACGTTCGAAACTCAACGAGGCCGGAGCTGCTCGACGGTCGAGAGATGGTTCGGAGGAGAGTGACGTCGCCGAGGTCCCAGACTCCAGAGGGCTCAATCTCGTCGAACCCGTCCTCTGGGCTCAGCAGAAGCTCTAGGGCATTGTCGTTCTCTGATGCGACCCAGACGTCGGCCGTGTTTCTCCCCCGGGTTCGCCGCGGAATGAACGTCACACCGAGTCGGCCCGAGGTAAGCATGTTCTGTTCGACGATGTCGGTCGATAGGTCGTCCCCCGCTAGAAGAAGTCGCGTGCCTTCGATGGTGAAGTCCGTCACCCAGATTCCTCCGTTGAGGAAGTCTAGGTCGCTCCCGAAGACGAACAATCGGCTGGAATTGGCCCAGTGGATAGCGGTCGGCCGCCTGATCGGGAGCTGTGTCGTTGTGCTCCGGTTCCCGTCGGTGGCCCACAGGGTGTCGTCCGCGGTGAAGATGATTCTGGAGAAGTCGTTCGAGACTTGGAGTGGGAAGCGAGCATCACCGACGGGCCCCGGGGTTGTGTCGGCCAACAGGGCCTCCTCGCGGCCTGCAACCTGAGTCTGCGCGTTTACAGTCGACAGCAGTCCGGAGGCCAGAAGTAACAAGGCGAACGCTGCATTCGGTCGGCGCGCTCCTCGGTGCAACAGCATCTGCTCGCTCCCCTTCTCTCTCTCGTGGCCAACGAATCAGCCCAGCACCTTCTTCAGGTACGTCTTCAACCTTTTCCACGCATCGATCGCCGCCGGCGTGTTCGTTTCCGGATCGCGGTCGACGTGCAGCCAGAAGCCGTGGCGCACGGCGTCGTAGATGTGCACATCGTTCTCGATGCCGGCGCCGCGCATCGCTTCGACGAAGGCGTTCACCGTGTCGAGCGGAATGCCCTGATCCTTCTCGACGAAGGTGCCGTAGACGGGATGGTGGATCTTGGCGATCTCGGTCGGGTCGGCGAGCAGGCGGCCGTAGAAGATTGCGGTGCCATCGTGGTGCTCGCTGCCGAGCGCGTAGCTGAGCGCGACGCCGCCGCCGTAGCACCAGCCGATCGTCGCGACCTTGCCGGTCGTGTCGGTGCGGGCTTCGAGGAACTTCACGGCGGCGTCGAGGTTGGCGATGATCGTCTCGGGTGCGGCGAGCGTCTCGCGCACCAGCGCCATGTTCTCCTGCGGGTTGCTGCCGGTGCGGCTGCTGTAGAGGTCGGCAGCGAGTGCGACGTAGCCCTCCGCGGCAAAGGAGTCGGCCGTCTCTTTGACGCGGTCGACGAGGCCGTTCCACTCGTGGATCAGGATGACCGCGGGGAAGGGGCCGTCGCCCTCGGGGATCGCGAGGTACCCCTGAGCCTTCTCGTCGTCCGCAAAGTAGCCGACGGACTCGCCGGCAAGCGGTCCGGCGTCGCCGACGATCGCCGGCGGCAGGGCGTCTCCCGTCGTCGGTTTCACGGGGACCTTCTCGGCAGCGAAGGCAGAAGAGCTGAGGAGGGACAGGGCGAGAGCTGAGACGGTCGCGCGCAACATGGGGTCGACTCCGTGGTTCATTCGGCGGTCAGAGGTCGTTCGTGGACCCTACTACGGTGCTGCTTTGTACAGCGCTCGAAGGGCCATGCGGTAGCGTCTGCTCATGCAACGAAAACAAAAGCTCGACTCACTCTTTTCTGCCGCGTTCGCGCTCTGCATCCTGTCGTCGGTGGTCCTCGGCTGCGCCGCGTCGCAGGATTCGGAGAGCGGCACGGCGGACGACCGACTCGTTGCCTTCCTCGACCAGATCTTCGAGGAGCGGGTTGCACTCGCCCCTGAAAGGGAGTCGCGCCTCGGCCGCAAGACCGAACAGCAGTCGCAGTGGAACGACCGCTCCGACGCCTTTGCCGCGGAGCGAATCGAGCGAGCGAGGAGCGATCTCGACCGTCTGCGCGCCGATCACTCTCGCGACGAGCTGAGCCCTCAGGGGCAGCTGAGCTGGGACCTCTTCGTCTTCGACACCGAGCGCGCCATCGCCAACCATGCGTTTCGCGATCATCACTACGTCGTCGATCAGTTCAACGGCCAGCTCTCTTCCCTCCTGACCCTCCTGAAGAACCACCACGACGTCGACTCCGTCGCCGACGCGGAGGCCTACGTGCAGCGGATCGAGGGGCTCGAAGACGTGCTGAAGCTGATGGCCCGCCAGCTCGCGGAGCGCGCGGGTTTCGGCGTGGTCGCGCCGGCGTTCGCCTTCCCCGACGTCATTGCGGACGCCACCTCGATGTCCTCCGGTGCGCCCTTGGGGGAGGGCCCCGTCAACCCTCTGTGGGCGGACTTTCGGGCCAAGGTCGCGGAGCTGCCGGACGGAGAACAGGGGAGGCTGACCGAGGCCGCTCGCGCGGCGCTGCAGGGTCCGTTCCGTCGTGGCTTCGAGGCGCTGCTGGAGGAGCTCCGTCGGGTTCAACCGCTGGCGATCGAGCAGGGGAATCGCGGCGTCTGGGCTCTGCCGCGGGGTGAGTCCTTCTACGCCAACCGAGTGGCTCACCACACGACGCTGTCTCTCGACGCCTCCCAGATCCACGAGATCGGCGTCGCCGAGGTGGCACGCATCCACGAGCAGATGAGAGCGCTTCAACAGCAGGTCGGCGTGCCGGGCTCGCTGCAGGACTTCTTCGACTTCGTTCGTGAAGATCCCGGCAACGCCTACGAAGACTCGGACGCCGGGCGAGAGCAGTTCCTGGTGGAAGCTCGACGCTTGGTCGACGGCATCTACGGTGTCGTGGGCGAGTGGTTCAACCGCCTGCCCGAGGCCGAGATGGAAGTGCGTCGCGTCGAGCCCTGGCGCGAAAACTCCGTGAGCATCGCCTTCTACTCGAGGCCGTCGCAGGACGGATCGAAGCCGGGCATCTACTACGCCAATCTCGGCGACATGCAGAGTGTGCAGCGCTACGTCTTCACTGCGATCACGTACCACGAGTCCGTTCCCGGCCATCACTTTCAGATCGCGTTGGCTCAGGAGCTCGAAGGGCTACCGCTCTTTCGTCGCTTTGGCGGCTACGGCGCTTACGCCGAGGGCTGGGCTCTCTACGCTGAACAGCTGGCAGGAGAGATGGGCTTTTATCAGGAACCGCTGCACGAGTTCGGGCGTCTACAGAACGAATTGTGGCGTGCGGCTCGCCTGGTGATCGACACCGGCATTCACGCCAAGCGCTGGACGAGGGAGCAGGCCATTCGCTACTTCCAGGAAAACACGCCCCTTTCGGAGGGCAACGTCGTCACCGAGGTCGAGCGCTTTTTCGTCAACCCCGGTCAGGCGCTGAGCTACAAGATGGGCATGATCAAGATCCTCGAGCTGCGTGAGCGCGCCCGGCAGGAGCTGGGCGGCAGCTTCGACATTCGTTCCTTCCACGACGTCGTCATCGGTGCAGGCTCGATGCCGCTCCCGCTTCTCGAGGGCCGGGTTGATGCATGGATCGCCGAGTCCGCTGCGGCCTCACCCCCGCAAGACAGAGCCGACGCATGAAACGCCCGGCGCTGCTCGGCTTTTTCGTGCTGAGCTACCTGCTGACTTTCGCGCTCTCGTTCCCCGACCTCTGGAGTCGTTGGCAGAGCGGCGTGGGGGGTGAGGAGCCGGGGAGTGGCCTGTGGACGACGGTCGGCATGTTCGGCCCGGCGCTCGCCGGAGTCTTCTGCTCGGCGCGGGAGGGCGGGCTGCAGGGCGTCTACGATCTGCTGCGACGGCTGGTTCGTTTTCGCATCGCTTGGCCCTGGGCGCTCGTGTCTGTCCTTCTCCTGCCGACGATCGCCGTGCTGGGCACGCTGCTCCTCCGGACGGTGACCGGTGCGGTCGACGTTCGCTTCTACGACCCTCTGCGCCCGTTGACGCTCTTCTTCATCATTCTGCTCCTCGTACCCTGTGAAGAGATCGGCTGGCGCGGCTACGCCCTGCCGAGGTTGCAGGATCGCTACGGCGCTCTCTCCTCGGCGCTCCTTCTGGGCGTCTGGTGGGGGCCGTGGCACGCGACGATCGCGCTGATCGAGCCCTGGCGCCTCTTCGGGCGCTCCCTGCTCGAACATGTCGCGCTGTTCACCCTGTTCACGATGGTGCTGTCCGTGGTCTTCACCTGGGTCTTCAACCACACGCGTGGCAGTCTCTTCTGGGCCTGCGTTCTCCACGCCTCCATGAACGCGAGTGGGCCCTTTGCGCTCGTCGAGGTGCCGGAAACGCTCCTGCCTTGGCTCATGCCCAGCGGCATCCTGGTCTACGGCGTCGTCGCTTTTGCCCTCGTGAGCGTCTACGGAGCTCGCGAGCTGGGCCGAGACGGCCGGGTCGACAGCGAGCGCCTCCGCAGCCCCGATTGACGCCGCTCGCCGCGGGATTCCAGCGGCGGTGTCAGGTCTTCCCCCGAATCTGCGCGTTACTGGTCGAGCGCGGGGATTCGCGTCGCGCCGAACGAATGGGGAGACTGTCATGGAAGGTGTGGGAAGAATCGCTCTTTGGGCGTCGGCGCTGGTCGTTGGCCTCGTCGGCGCCGCTGGCGCGCAGGATCTGGTTGCCGTCGCGGTGGACGGCAACTTCGGGGAGGCGGGTAGCGAAGTCGGCGTGTATGCCTGGTCGCCGTCGAGCGGCTGGGCGGCGGAACCGATCGTCTCGGGAGCTTCTCTGCCGCACGCGCAGGGTTCGGCGTTCGGAGAGTCGGGGTCGATCGCCTCGGGGGGCGCGGGTTGTCAGGTGCACGTCGGTAGCGACCAGGCCGTCGTGCCCTGCATCGCCGGAGTCTGCTCCGGAACGCCTCTGACGACGCTGGCCTCCGGGTCGGCCTTCCCCGAAGCGATCGCGGCGGACGACCGCTTCGTCTTCGTCTTTCTTCAGCTCGCGGGTGCGCTGCGCGTTTCGCGCGCCGACACCTTCGCCGGAACGGTCGAAGAGTTCACGGTCTCCCTGACCCGCCCACAGACGGGCGACGTGCATGACGCGATGGTCCACGGTGAGTTCGTCGACGTGGTGATGCGCTACGTGTCGGGCGGAGCTTCGGTGGTCGACGTCGTGAGGCTGCGCAAAGATGGCTCCCTTGCGAGCGTCTTTCAGCTGGGCAACGTCTCGGTCCTGGCCGCGGACGTCAATCTCGACACCGGACGCTTCTACACCGTGGAAAGGCCCGGCTCCGGCGGCGGCTGGCGCATCGTCGAGTACGACGAGAGCTGGCGGAGGCTCGGCTCGGTGACGAGCTCGGGAAGCGTGGCGGCCCTCGAGGAGTCCGTAGCCGTGGTGGACGGCGAGCTCTTCACGTTCGCCACCAACTTCAGCGTCAACCGCTACGACCTCCAGGGCAATCGGCTCGGGACGCTGAACCCGCCGCCCGGAACGTCGAGCATCATTCAGGTTCACGCTCGGAACTGCGCGCCGGACGACACCAGGGCCTTTCTGGGGCCCGACGGGCGTCTCGAAGTCACCGGCGAGGTGACCGACTTTCAGGGCAACACTCTGCCGATGCGTTTTCCCCCGAGAGACTCGCGCGACTCGACGCAGACCTACGTCTTCGATCCGGCGAACCGGGAGGGGCTCTTCAAGGCGCTCGACGCCTGTGCCCTCAACGACCGCATCTGGTTTTTCGGCGCGCTGGCCACGACGACGAGGTTCACGGTGTCGGTGCGCGACCGACTCACCGGGGCGACGGCGACCTTCGACAACCCGCGCGGAAACCGCGCCGTCGCGATCGAGGACACATCGAGCTTTCCCTGCAATTGAGACAGGGAAGTGAGCGTGAGGGGTCGCTGAGCGTCAGGAGCAGCGGGTGCGGGCGCCGCAGTGGGGCGCGGTGGCGAGTCGGCACGTGCTACCGTGCCGCGGTCTTCGCTCTTCACGACTCGGAGGATCCTCGGAAATGCTCAAGCTCCACGGCTTTACCCGCAGCAACTACTACAACGTCGCCAAGATGGCTCTGCTCGAGAAGGGAGTCGACTTCGAGGAGGTCAACGTCTTCCCTTCGCAGGAGGAGGACTTCCTCGGCAAGAGCCCGATGGGCAAGATTCCCTGTTTGGAAACGCCAGACGGTTTCCTGACCGAGACGGAGGCGATCCTCCAGTACGTCGACGAGGCGTTCGAGGGCCCTTCGCTCTTCCCTGGCGACGCCTGGCAGCGGGCGCAGGCGCGCGAGCTGATGCATCAGGTGGAGCTCTACGTCGATCTCGCGGTGCGCCCGACCTTCGCCGAGGCCTTCTTCGGCGGCGAGGTCAGTGACGAGGTCAAGAAAGCCGCCGAGGCGAACCTCAAGAAGGGACTCGCCGCGATTGCGCGACGGGCCCGGTTCTCGCCGTACATTGCCGGTGAACAGTTCACCGCCGCCGACGCGATGGCGTTCTACTGCCTGCCGCTGGCCGGCATGGTGTGCGGCAAGTTCTTCGACTTCGACCCGGTGGCTCATCTCGAGGGAGCGGCAGGCATGATGGCTGCGGTCGCCGAACGACCTTCGGCTCAGGCGATCGCGGCCTCCATGGAGGGATAGACGCCCGAGCGAGGCGTTAGCCCCAGGGTCGCTGAAGCAGCCGCCTCACGTTGTTCGGCCCTCAATAGCGGCACCAGAGTCCGTCGAGGACGTGGAAGACGTTGGCGGGGCGAAAGCGGGCGGGGCGCTCGTCATCCAGCTGCAGAGCGGGCCAGCGGGCGAGCAGCCGCGGCAGGATGACGTTGAGCTCGAGTCGGCCGAGCGGCGCACCGAGGCAGAAGTGGGTGCCGAGACCGAACGCGACGTGGGGGTTGGGCGAGCGTCCGACGTCGAAGCGCTCTGCGTCGTCGAAGACCTCGGGATCGCGGTTGGCCGAGCCGAGGTAGACGGCGATGCCGTCGCCGCGTCGGTACGTATGACCACCCACTTCGGCGTCCTCCAGAGCGAAGCGGTCGAAGAGCGGCACCGGTGTGTCCCAGCGCATCATCTCCTCGACCGCGCTCGCTCCGAGGCCCGGATCGCGCTCGAGCCTCCGCCTCTCGTCAGGGTGCAGGCAGAGCGCCCGCAGACCGTTGCCGATGACGTTGGCGACGGCCTCGTGCCCCGCGTTGAGGAGCAGAATTGCGTTCGACACGATCTCGTCGAGCGTCGGGACGTTCGGGTCCTCGCGATGCAGAGCCGCGAGCCGCGAGAGCAGATCGTCCTCCGGCTCGGAAGTCTTGACCTCGACGCAGCGTTCGATGCACTCCGCGAACTCCGCCGCTGCTCTCTCTCCGGCCCGTTGAGCCGCCTCCGAAGGAGCGGGCTCGAAGAGAGCGATGATGTCCTGCGACCAGCCGGCGAGGCGGTGTCGATCGCTCCCCGGAATGCCGAGGAGGTCTGCGATCACGCGGATCGGGATCGGTTGCGCGAAGTCCTCGAGGAGGTCCGCTCTGCGCTCCGGCCGCGCATCCAGGTCGTCGAGGAGCTCGTCGACGTGCGCAGCGATGCCCGCCTCCAGCTGTCGGACGTGCTTGGGGGTGAAGACCCCCTGCACGAGTCGCCGGAGCTGGGTGTGATCCGGGGGCTCGAGCTCCATCAGCGAGCGGCTCTGGATCCGTATGAAGCTCGGCAGCTGCGGGAGTGCGGCCTCCTGCTCGGGCAGGACGCGGCCGAAGCGCCGATCGCGCAGGATGCGGTCGACGTCGGCGTAGCGCGTCACGATCCACTGCTGCCAGGGCTCGTGGAAGAAGACGGGCCGCCGGCGGAGCTCGGCAAAGACCGGATAGGGGTCCCTCTGGAAGTCGGGGTCTTCGGGCTCAAAGGGTGGTTTCTGCTTCATGGGGAGGCGGCGCCAAGTCGGACCCGATCCTGTCCGAGATCCGTTCTCAGCTCCAGACCGAAGCGAACGGTAGTCTTGACTTCGACCACTGCCATGACCCCTACCTCCT